>NZ_JBEXGT010000069.1:0-35648 GCF_040607475.1 Sphaerisporangium sp. NPDC005288
CCGCCCAGCCCGCCGCCTCCGCCCAGCCCGCCGCCTCCGCCCAGCCCGCCGCCTCCGCCCAGCCCGCCGCCTCCGCCCAGCCCGCCGCCTCCGCCACGCTTGACGGTGCCGCGCCCGCCGCCTCCGCCTCCGCCGCCTCCGCCGCCTCCGCCGCGCCTGACCCCGGCGGCTTCGCCGCGTTCGCGGCGTCCGCGTTGCCGGGAGGGTGGGCCGTGGCGACCCCGGCGGACCTCGCCGTGCTGGAACAGACGCTGGCCGCGGCCGGCGAGCCGGGCGCGCCCCGGCTGCCCGAGGCGTTCGGCGAGCTGACCGAGGAGCGCCGCGCCGAGGTGATCGAGGCCAGGGCGCGGGTGCGGGCCGAGCACGCCCGCGTGAGCGCCCTGCTGGGCGACCTGCGCGCCGAACGCGACGCCGTCGCGGCCGAACGCGACGACGCCCCGCCCGGCGAGGCGGGGCACTCCGGCGGCCGCGGAGGCGAAGGCGGAGAAGGCCAGGCACGTCCCGCCGGCCGGGGCCGATCTGGAGATCGGCAGGCGACCGCCGGGGAGGAATGGGCGACCGCCGGTGAGCGGCGGGCGATCGCTGCGGACGAGCCACGGGCCGCTGGGGACGAGCCGCGGGCCGCTGGGGACGAGCCGCGGGCCGCTGGGGACGAGCCGCGGGCCGCCGTAGATGGGTCGGCGACCGCCGGGGAGGAGCGGGCGGGGGCGCCGTTGTGGCGGCTGGTGCGGTTCGCCGACGGGGTGGACGAGCGGGCGGCCGCCGGTGTCGAGGGAGCGCTGGAGGGCGCCGGGCTGCTCACCGCGTGGATCCACCCCGACCCCGCTCTGACCATGGCCGAGCTGGCCGCCGGCGCGTCGGGCCGCTATCTGGTGGCCCTCCCCGAGGAGCGCCGCCCCGGCGGCCGCACGCTCGCCGCCGTCCTGATCGCCGAAGACCAGGACATGGTGCCCCCTGAGGTCGTCGAGACCGTCCTGCGCTCGATCGCCCTCGGCGACGACCTGGCCGGCGCCTTCCCGGTGGTCAGCACCGACGCCCGGTACGGCCTCGGGCCGCACCTCGGCGGCCGGCCGAAGGCGGCGGCCGAGTACATCGGGGCCACGGCCCGCGCGGCGCGCCGTGCGTCCCGCCTGGCCGGCTACGACGGGCTCATCGCCGAGGGTGCCGCCGCCCTGGCGGGCCTGGAGGAGGAGTCCGAGCGCCTCGCCGCGCTCGTGGCCGGCTTCGGCCGTGCCAGGAAGGAGCTGCCCGGCACCGCGCCGGTCGTCGCGGCGGCGCGCGGCCTCGCCGACCGGGCCACCCGCCTGGCCGTGGCCCGCGCGCGGCTGGAGCAGGCCGGCGGGGAGCTCGACGGGATGGTCGCCGAGGTCGGCGCGGCCGGCCGCAGGCTCCGCCAGGCCGCCGCCGAGCTGTCGATGCCGCGCGACCCGCGCGAGGTGGACGCCGTCGCGCAGGCCCTGGACGACCTCACCCGCGCGGCCGAGGGGCTGCGCGCCGAGCGCGACAAGGCCGCCACCGCGCAGGGAGACCTCGCCGAGCGCGAGCGGACGGCCGAGCGGCTGGGCGGTGAGCACGCCGAGGCCGCCGCGGCGCTCGCCGCCCGCGAGGCCGCCCATGCGGTGCTGGCCGAGCGGCTGGAGACGCTCGAGCGCACCTTCGACGCCGACCTGCGCGACGTGCTCGGCCGCATCGCCGAGACCGAAGGGCTGATCGAACGGGCGCGCGCGGCCCGCGACGAACGCGACCGCGCCGCCACCAGGGAGCGCGAGGCCGAGGTCCTGGCGGGGGCCGAGCTGGAACACGCCCGCGAGTCGCTGACCGGCGCCTTCGAGGCGCTGGCCGGGCAGGTCGCCGAGCTGGTCCCCTACACCCAGGCCGACCTGCGCCCGCTCGCCGGCGTCGCCGACACCACCCCGTGGCCGAGGGAGAACGACCCCCGGGGGCCCGAGCAGGCCGCCAAGTCCGTCGCCGACCTCATGCTCGAAGATCCCGCGCCCGGCCCGCTGGAGAGCGTCCGCGCCACCCTGCCTCCCGACGCCCTGACGATCATCGATGCCTTCGAGGCGGCGACCGGGGGAGGGCGCGCCGTCACCGAGGCCACCCTGAAGAACACCCTCGATCGCGTCTCCAACGGGCTTCGCGACTTCCAGGCGGCACTGGAGCGGTGCCAGGAGGACTACCGGCTCGACTGGGAGCCCGGCGCGGTGCTGACCGTCCACGTGATCGACGCCGACGGGCGGGTTCCGGTGGCGGCCTTCGCCCGCGGGGTCGCCGAGCGCGCCGCCGAGCAGGGCGTCCTGCTGGAGGACCGCGAGCGCACCGTCCTCGAGGACGAGCTGCTCGCGGGGCTGGCCCGGCAGATCCACGCCCGCGTCGCCGCAGCCAGGGAACTGGTGCGCGGCATGAACGCCGACACCCGGTCCAAGCCGATGTCCTCGGGCACGACGATCGGCATCCGCTGGGTGCAGTCCGACCGCATCGACGACGCGCAGCGCGCGGTGGCGGGGCTGCTGGTGCGCGACGCCGACGCCCTGGGACGACAGGGGCTGGCGACGCTGCGCGGGCACCTGCGGCGGATGATCAGGGACCACCGGGGCCGCCACTCGCGGGCCACCTACAAGGAGGCGCTCGCCGCGGCGCTGGACTACCGCTCCTGGTACACCTTCGAGCTGCTGATGGCCCGGCGCGGCGAGCCGGAGGTGCGGCTGACCCGGGCCAGGCACTCGCAGATGTCCGGCGGGGAGAAGTCCGCCTCGATCCACCTGCCCCTGTTCGCCGCCGCCAACGCGCTGTACTCCTCGGGGCGGGCCTCGTGCCCGCGGGTGATCGCGCTGGACGAGGCGTTCGCCGGCATCGACGACAACTACAAGCCCGAGCTGCTCGGCCTGACCGTGCGCTTCGGCCTGGACCTGCTCATGACCGGCCACGACCTGTGGTGCACCTACCCGACCGTCCCGATGATCGCCCACTACGACCTGATGCACGACAGCGAGCTGCGCACGGTCTCGACGATCCTCGCGCTGTGGGACGGCGCCCAGGTGTTCGACGCCGACGCGGGATACGCCGGCAACGACGAGCTGGTGGAGGAGCTGCTCGGCTTCACCCCCCGCCGCCATGTGCCCCCCGGGTCCGCCCAGGAGGCCCTGTACGCCGACGAGGAGGACGAGGAGGAGTGGGGCTCAGCGGTTCCGGCCGAGGTAAACGGACCGAATCCGGAAAAACGGACTCCTTAAATTAATTCCACAAAGATGTGTCAACCCCACCAGAGCGGGCACGCGAACCCTCGGCAGAGACCGCATAACGCCACTCACTCTCATGGGATAGCTATGGTCATCCAGGACACCCTCATACCGGCCGTTTCGTGGCTGCGCCGTGCCGCCTGCCGCGGTGAGGACCCCGAGCTGTTCTTCCCGATCTCGGCGAAGGGTCCCGGTTACGCCCAGCACGAACGGGCGAAGGCCGTGTGCCGCCGCTGCCCGGTGCGGAACGCGTGCCTGGACTACGCGGTGCGGACCGGCCAGGAACACGGCATCTGGGGAGGGACCGACCCCGACGAGCGCCGGGCCAGCCTCGCCAGGAGCCGCGACAGGTTCGTGCGCACCGGTTAGCGCCGTGCCCGGACGGCCGGGCCGGGCCCGGCCGTCGCGTCGTGCCGGGGCCGGCCGCGGGTGCGGCCGCACCCGCGGGGCGAGGTCATTTCAGCGCGCCCGCGGTGAGGCCGGCCTGGATCTGGCGCTGGAAGACCGTGTAGACGATCAACATCGGCAGGATCGCCATGCTGAGCGCGGCGAACAGCGCCGACCAGTCGGCGTCGTACCCCGCCGAGGTGGAGATGTCGGCGATGCCCTGAGTGAGCACCCACTTGTCCTTGGCCTGGCCGCTGAGCAGCACCAGGGGGATCTGGTACTGGTTCCACTGCCCGAGGACGTTGAAGATCGTGATGCTGACGATGCCCGGCCGGGCCATGGGCAGCATGATCTGGAAGAACACCCTGCTGTGGGAGGCGCCGTCCACGAACGCCGCCTCGGCGACCGCCTCGGGCAGCGTGCGGAAGAACGCCGACAGGAAGAAGACGGTGAAGGGCAGCGAGTAGGCGATGTACACCAGCACCAGCCCGCCGTGGGTGTCCAGGCCGATGAACCGGCCGATCACCGGCACGGCGCCCATGTTCTGCACCACGAAGAACAGCGGGGTCAGAGCCAGGTAGACGGGGAAGGCCAGCCCCGAGACGAACAGCAGGTAGATCGCCCGGTTGCCGCGGAACCGGTAGCGCGCCAGCACGTAGGCCGCCATCGACCCCAGCAGCATGGTGCCGAACGTGCCGAACCCGACGACGATGACGCTGTTGATCATGTAACGGCCGATGTGGGCGGTGTCCCACGCGCGGGCCCAGTTGTCCCAGCGCAGCGCCGCGGGCAGCGACCACGCGCTGCCGAAGATCTCGTCCTCGCTCTTGACCGAGGCCAGGAACGTCCACAGGATCGGCACCGCCACCAGGACCGTCCACACGATCAGCGCCAGGTGGGACAGCCCTGACAGCGGCCCGAGGCGGGCCCTGCGCCGCTCCCGCGACGCGCTCCGGCCGAGCGTCACCTTGCCTGCCTGCGAAACCATGTCGCCAGGCCTCCCTCTAGAACTCGATGCGCTCGCGTCGCGACAGGCGCAGGGTCAGTGCCGCGAAGGCGACCGTGAAGAAGAACAGCACCACGCCCAGGGCCGAGGCGTAGCCGAACCTGAAGTACTGGAAGGCGTTGCGGTAGATCTCGGCGGCCATCACGGTCGTGGAGTGGTCGGGGCCGCCGTGCTCGGCGGTCATCACCCACACGATGGCGAAGACGTCCAGCGCGGCGATGCCGAGGTAGACCAGCCCCACCTGGACGGTGTCCCACAGCAGCGGCAAGGTGACCTGGAAGAACAGCTGGGCGCGGCCGGCGCCGTCGATGCGCGCGGCCTCGTACATCTCACGGGGGATGGAGGCCATGCCCGCGGAGAACAGCACCACGTAGAACCCGACCGCCTGCCAGACCAGCACGCCGAGTATCGACCAGAACGCCACGTCCGGGTTGGACAGGAAGCCGACCGGGTCCAGCCCGAGCGCCATCAGGGGGGCGTTCAGCATGCCGCTCCTGTCCGGCCGGAACACCTGCTGGAACAGCACCGCGACGATCGCGACCGCCAGCACCTGGGGAAAGAAGAACACCACGCGGTAGAAGCGGGCGCCGAACACCCCGCCGTGCCCGCCGCCGGACTCCCCGCCCGCGTTGAGCAGGAAGGCGAAGAACAGGGCGATGACGATGGTCAGCAGCGGCAGCAGCACCAGCAGCAGCGCGTTGTGGCCGACGGCGGTCCAGAACACCGAGTCGGCGAACAGCCGGCGGAAGTTCTCCAGCCCGATGAACCTTGGGCTGGCGCTCACCCCGCGCCAGTCGGTCATCGCGATGTAGAACGCCTGCGCGTAGGGCGCGATCACGTAGGTCACGTACAGCGCCACCGGGAGCACCAGGAAGCCCGCGATGAACCGCGCCCGGAGGAGGCCGGCCCTGCGGATCACGGCGAACCGTCCGGGCGCCGGTTGGAGGCCGAGCTGGACATGGGACATCTGCTTTCTGTCGATGACGGCGGGCGGCGGCCCCGCCCGCGGGGCGGCCTGGCGTGCCCGGCGGACGCGCGGGACGGGGGAGGGGCCGCGGCCCCTCCCGCCCATGATCTCAGCGGGTGAACTTCTTCACCGAGGAGTCGCCCTTGATCTCGTCGGCCTTCTTCTGGCACCGGTCGGCCCACTCGCCGACCTTCAGCCGGCCCGCCATGAGCTGGCCGGTGGCGGCGGCCACCTCGTCGTGCAGCGGCTGGTACCACTGGCGGAAGCGGAAGTAGGTGGTGTTGGCGCCGGCGTTCTGCAGCGCCGTCGCCGCGGCTTCCAGACCCGGCGTCAGCTTGCGGCCCTGTGAGGCGCCCTTCACCACGGTCAGCGTGCTGAGCAGCTCGCTGAACCTGCCGGCCCCCTCTTTGGACAGCATGGCACGCATGTACTCCATGCCCGCGCGGGGGTTGGCCGACCTGGCGGCCACGAAGTACTCCTCGCCCGGCCGGGAGTGTACCGTGCCGTAGGGCAGGGCGTCGGAGCCGGAGAAGGACGGGAGCGGGAACATCGCGTAGTGGAAGTCCGCCGGCGTGGAGTCCTTCTGCTCGTTCTCCAGCCACGACCCGCAGGGCAGCATGGCCACCTGGTACTTGTTGTGCGCGGTCTGGGTCTGGATGTGGTCCAGGCCCTCGGTGCCCTGCAGCAGGTACTTGGCGCCGATCTCGGCGAAGGCGCCCGCGGCCTTGGCGACCGGCTCGGCCTTCCACGCCCCGTCGGCCAGGTTGTCGATGTTCTTCAGCACCTCGACGCCGCCGATCTTGGCGGCGAGGGTGAGGATGGTCTCGTAGATGTAGAACGGGTGCTTGCCGGCGTAGGTGAACGGCGCGCACTTGCCGGACTTCTTGATCTGCTCGCAGAGCGCGGTGAACTCCTCCCAGGTCTTGGGCACCTGCCAGCCGTTGTCGTCGAACAGCTTCTTGGAGTACCAGATGCCCCACACCGTGTTGGCGTACTCGAGCACGCAGTACTTGCCGTCGTAGGTGCCGAGCTCGATGGCCGAGGGCAGAATGGTGTCGCGCACCTTGACGTTCGGATCGTCCCAGCTCGGGGCGTCGAGCAGGGGGGAGAGGTCCTGCAACTGCCCGTCCTGGGCCAGGGCGCCGAAGTCCATCGAGTTGTCGCCGGAGTTGTTGACGAACTCCGGCGGGTTGCCGCCGGCGAACCTCGGCTGCAGGGTCTTGGCGATCTCCTTGGTCGCGGTGTGCTTGATCTCGACCTTGGGGTGCTTGGTCTTGAACAGCGGCTCGTGGATGGTCCTGGCGTAGGCGTCGCCGTACCCGCCGTCGAAGATCACCACCTCGAAGGGTTTGTCCTCGGCGAGTCCGAGCGGGTTGGCCGCGCTGGTGGGCCCGGTGGCCTGGGGCGCCGGGCCGGAGGGGCCGCCGCCGCCCGCCGGGGTCGCGCACGCCGACAGCGTGCCGGCGGCCGGGATCAGCAGTCCCGCGAGGGCGGCGCTGCGCAGCAGCTCGCGCCGGGTGACAGGGTTTTGCGCCATCAGTCCTCCTGGGGGGCGGGAGTCCCGGACCGCCGTCCCGGGGCCCGTGAGGCGGGCCCCGGCACGCCGGGCGGTTCTCTGGTCGAACCTGGTCGGGTCGTGTGCGGGTGGAAGGTCGCCTGGGCTGCGCGGACCGCGCGGACCGCGCGGCCCGGGCGCGGTCATCCGCCGCGGCGGATGCGTCCGGCGTAGCGGGCTTCCAGTGCCCGGTTGTGCTCGTCGCCGCCGAGGACGTTGGCCGAGCGGTAGATCGGCGGCGCCTCGCCGGCCTCCAGCAGTTCCCTGACCACCTCGGCGACGACCATCTGCGCGAGCAGGGCCGAGGTGATCGTCGACACCGCTCCGAAGGTGCCGCCGCCCGGGAGCGGGATGACGGCGTCTCCGTACGGGGCGCCGTTGTCCAGCACCACGTCGGCGAGGTCGAGCAGTTTGAGCCCGGTGGGGTGGCGGGACTTCATCTCGGAGCTGTGCCGCACCGAGGTCAGGGCGACGAGCTTGTGCCCGCGCTCCTTGACGATCGAGGCCAGTTCCACCACCGAGCCGTTCACCCCCGAGCTGGAGATCATGACGAAGGCGTCCTGCGGCCGCACCGGCGCCAGCTCGTAGATGCGCCGGGCGATCGAGGGATCGCGTTCGAGCTCCGGCGAGCCGAGCAGGCCGGGCGGCTCCCCGCCGTACAGCACCAGGTCGCGCAGGGCCAGCCGGTTGGTGGGCACGAGCCCGCCGGCCCGCCCGGCGATCTCCATCGCGATCGCCTCGGAGTGGCCCGAGCCGAACGCCTGGATCACCCCG
This sequence comes from Sphaerisporangium sp. NPDC005288, assembly GCF_040607475.1. NCBI lineage: Bacteria > Bacillati > Actinomycetota > Actinomycetes > Streptosporangiales > Streptosporangiaceae > Sphaerisporangium > Sphaerisporangium sp. NPDC005288. The sequence continues at coordinate 7,929 of NZ_JBEXGT010000069.1, forward strand.
TCGCCGCGCAGGCAGGCGCACAGCAGCGTCGCGGCGTCGCGCACGGCCCGCTCTTGGCCGGCGGCGACCTCGCGCACCAGCGTCTCGACCTTCTGGACGTAGGCGGCGGCACTGATGTCCAATTCTCTCAGCTCCTCTCCACGCGGTGGCCTTCGACGGCCCTGATCGTCAGCTCGAACGCCTGGTCGGCGCGTTCGAAGGTGCGCTGGGCGACCGCGACGTACACCACGTCGAGGACGAGCAGCTGCGAGTGGACGGCGGCCAGGCCGCCGGGGCGGAACGTCGTCGCCCGGCTGGCGGTGGTCAGCACCAGGTCGGCGGCCTCGGCCAGCGGCGAGCGGGCGAAGGAGGTCACCGCGACGGTGGTCGCGCCGTGCTTGGCGGCCTCGGCGAGGGCCTCCAGCACCTCGCGGGTGCGGCCCCGGTGGGAGATGCCGATGGCGACGTCGCCCCGGCCGAGCAGCGCCGCGTCGGCGAGCGCGTCGTGCGGGTCGGTGAAGCTCCAGCAGGGCACCCGGATGCGGCGCAGGCGGCCCTCCAGCATGCCGGCCACGGCGCCGCTGGCCGACACGCCGAACAGCAGCACCCGGCCGGCGGCCAGCACGGCGTCGGCGACCTTGCCGACCACGGCCAGGTCGAGCTGGGCCGCGGTCTCCTGGATGAGGCGGGTGTCGGCCGCGGCCACCACCTCCACCACCGACTCCAGGGCGTCGGCGGGGCCGATCTCCCGGCCGACCCCCGCGCCCCAGTGCGCCTGGGCGGCGCGGCCGGTCTCGGTCGCGAGCGCCACCCGCAGCCCGGCGTACCCGGCGAAGCCGAACAGGCGGCAGAACCGGGTCACGGTCGCCGGGGAGCTGCCGCTGCGGCCGGCCAGCGCGGTGATCGTCGAGCGCGCCGCCAGGGCAGGATCCTCCATGATCGCCTCACCGACACGCCTGAGGGCCTCGGGCAGTCCAGGCAGTTCCGTCTGGATCCGGCCCAGCGCACCTCCGGTCACGGGCGTTCCTTTCACCGATGAGTGATCGGATGAAAATAATTGCCCACGACAGGCGTGATTAGCAAGGACGGTTTCATCACAAGTTCGGCTCGCCCCTCTTGCGCCCCGCCCGCGCGGGGGTTCCAGGGGCGAGCCGGAAGGGGCTACGCGGCGAGCATCACGTACAGGCCGAGGGCGATGGCGGCGGCGACGACGAGCAGGCACAGGCCCGCGGCGGCGCGGCCCGCGGGGCGGCCGGTGGACAGCCCGGCCAGGGCCAGGGAGAAGACCGCGGCCAGGCCGGCCCCCACGGCCAGCGAGGCGACCATGACCTTCCAGAGGGCGTCCAGGTCGATGTAGTCGTTCACGCGGCCCTTCCCTCTATCGCCGGGGCGGGGGCGAGCCGCCCGGTCCAGTCGGCGTTGACGTTGCCGGCGTGCACCGCGGTGCGGCGCGAGGCCAGGTACAGCGCCCCGGACAGCACCAGGGCGACGGCCAGGACGGCGGCCACCCCGAGCGTGCCGCCGATGCGGGTGGCGCCGGCCCAGGCGAGCGCGCCCACGGCCGCCGCCGCGGGCAGCGTGACCAGCCATGCCAGCAGCATCCTGGCCGCCACCCCCCAGCGCACCTCCGACAGGCGCTTGCCGAGGCCCGACCCGATCACCGAGCCGGTGCAGACGTGCGTGGTCGACAGCGGGAAGCCGAAGTGGGACGAGGCGAAGATCACCGCGGCCGAGGAGGTCTCGGCGGCGAAGCCCTGCGGGGTCTCGATCTCGGTCAGGCCCTTGCCCAGGGTGCGGATGACCCGCCACCCGCCCAGGTAGGTGCCCAGGGCGATCGCGCTCGCGCTGCAGACGATCACCCACAGCGGGGGACCGGCCTCCTTGGAGACCACGCCCCCGGCGATCAGCGCCAGCGTGATGATGCCCATGGTCTTCTGGGCGTCGTTGGTGCCGTGCGCGAGCGACACCAGTGAGGCCGACCCGATCTGCCCGTACCGGAACCCGCGGGACCGGGTGCCGTCGGGGACGTTCCTGGTCAGGGTGTAGACCAGGTAGGTGCCGAGGGTGGCGACCAGGATCGCCGCGACCGGGGCCAGCAGCGCGGGGACCAGCACCTTGGACACCACCGCCGCGCCCTTGACCGCCGAGGCGCCGGCCGCGATGAGCGTGGCCCCGACCACGCCGCCGATCAGCGCGTGCGACGAGCTCGACGGGATGCCGAAGTACCACGTCACCAGGTTCCAGGCCAGGCCGCCGACCAGCCCGGCGAACACGACGGTGAGGGTGATGGCGCCGCTGTCCACGATGCCGGTCGCGATGGTGGCCGCGACCTGGAGGGACAGGAACGCGCCCGCGAAGTTGAGCGCCGCGGACAGGGCGACCGCGACCTTGGGGCGCAGCGCCCCGGTGGCGATGGAGGTCGCCATGGCGTTGGCGGTGTCGTGGAAGCCGTTGGTGAAGTCGAAGGACAGGGCCGTGACGACGACGAGTGCCAGGAGCACCGTGTTCGCATCCATGGGGCTGATATGACGCCACGGGCGGCGTCTAATCCTCCGGCGGGCGGGACGGCCGAGAATTCATCTCCAGGTCGGCCGCTCGTCACCGCCGGCGCCGCGCCCGTGGCGGCGTCCACGTCCGCGCCGCCGCCCGTGCGGCCGGGCCGTCGCGCGCACCCTCGCGCGTGCCGGTTCCGTCAGTGGCCGTCGCCGAGGCGGCGGCACTGGGCGGCGTCGGCGTCGAGGATGGTGCCGAGCAGGCCGGGGAACAGCCCGTCGAGGTCCTCGCGGCGGAGCCGGTTCATCTTCGCCGTGCCCCGGTAGATCTGACAGATCACCCCGGCCTCGCGCAGGACGCGGAAGTGGTGGGTGGAGGTGGACTTGGTGACCACCAGGTCGATGGCCGAGCACGGCGCCTCGCCGTCGCGGCCGAGCGTGGCCAGGTAGCGCACGATCTGCAGGCGCATGGGGTCGGAGAGCGCGTGCAGCACCGCCTCCAGCCGGATCTCCCCGCACTGAGGATGCTCCAGCTCTCTGGCGGACGTCGACGTCACGGTGTTCCCTCCCTCGATCAGTGACCCATTGTACGACGGTCGCCGTAGTTTGACATTTACCGTAGTACGCCATGTATCGTACAAGCTGCCGCCCGGCACACGGGACGGAACTCCGGCCCTGACCTCAAGGAGCGAAGACGTGAGCGCGTTGTTCGAGCCGCTGACCCTGCGGAACCTCACCATCCCCAACCGGGTCTGGATGTCCCCGATGTGCCAGTACAGCGCGGCCTCCGACGGCCCCGGCCAGGGGGCGCCCACCGACTGGCACCTCGCCCACCAGGCGGCCAGGGCCGTCGGCGGGACGGGTCTGATCATCACCGAGGCCACCGCCGTGACGCCGGAGGGCCGCATCAGCCCCTACGACCTCGGCCTGTGGAACGACCGCCAGCAGCACGAGTTCACCCGCATCACGAGCTTCCTGCGCGAGCACGGCGCCGTGCCCGGCATCCAGCTCGCCCACGCGGGACGCAAGGCGTCCACTGACCGGCCCTGGCGCGGGGGCCGCCCTGTCGGGCCGCAGGACGGGGGCTGGCGGCCGGTCGCGCCCAGCCCGATCCCGTTCGCCGGCGGGCACCCGGAGCCCGCCGAGCTGAGCGTCGCGGAGATCGGGCGCGTCGTCGAGGCCTTCGCGCAGGCCGCGCGCCGGGCGCTCGCCGCCGGGTTCCAAGTGGTCGAGGTGCACGGCGCCCACGGATACCTGATCAACGAGTTCCTCTCGCCGCACAGCAACCACCGCACCGACGCCTACGGCGGCTCCCACGGCAACCGCGTCCGCCTCGCCCTGGAGGTCGTCGACGCCGTGCGCGCCGTCTGGCCCGACGACCTGCCCGTCCTGTTCCGCGTCTCGGCGACCGACTGGCTCACCGAGAACGCCGAGGACCCTCGCCAGGGCTGGACCGCCGAAGACACCGTGCTGCTGGCCAAGGAGCTGCTGGCCCACGGCGTCGACCTGCTGGACACCTCCTCCGGCGGCAACGCGGCGGACGCCCGTATCCCGCTCGGCCCCGGCTACCAGGTGCCGCTCGCCGCCCGGGTGAAGGCCGAGACCGACCTCCCCGCCGCCGCGGTCGGCCTGATCACCGAGCCGCGGCAGGCCGAGGAGATCGTCGCCTCGGGACAGGCCGACGCCGTCCTGCTCGGCCGCGAGCTGCTGCGCGACCCGTACTGGCCGAACCGCGCCGCCCGCGAGCTCGGCGCCGGACCGCGCTGGCCGCACCAGTACGACCGGGCCGTGTGACCGATCGAGTCCTCGACCAGTGCGAGGATCGACCTGGCGGGCCGTACCAGGGCGAAGGGACCAGGCCCGCGCGGCGTCGATCGGCTGGAGACCATGAGCGAGCACGACATCGAGGGCATCGGGGCGACGGGCGGAACCGGCGGGACCGGCGAAATCGACGAAGCGGTCAGGCGCGTCCTCGGCCTGCTGTACCAGGAGGACACCCTGCGCGTGCTGTCCGCCCTGGTCCTGCACGGGTCGGCGGACGGCTGCGGCCTCGCCCCGGACGTCGCGCGCCGGGCGCTGGAGCGGCTGGAGCGCGGCGGGCTGGCCGTGCGCGAGGGCGCGGGCTGGCGGGTGCGGCGCGAGCGGTTCCGTGAACTGCTGCACGCCGGCGCCAGGCCGCCCGCCGCGCCGGTCTCGGCCGAGGAGCGCGTCGTGCGCACCTTCCTGGTCGAGGGGCGCCTGCGGGCGATCCCGACGCGGCGCGAGAAGCGCCTGGCGGTGCTCAACTACATCGCCCGCGCGTTCGAGCCCGGCGTCCGCTACGCCGAGAAGGACGTGAACGTGGTGCTGCGCGCCTTCCACGACGACTACGCCGCCCTGCGGCGCTACCTCATCGACGAGGGCCTGCTCGGCAGGGAGAACAACGTGTACTGGCGCACCGGCGGCATCGTGGACGTCTGACGCCCGGCTCGCCCGCGGGGGACGGGCCGGCCGCCCCGGCGTCGGGAGCCGTTCAGGGGCGGGCGCCGGCGGGCTCGGCGTCCGGGCCGGTGGACGGCAGGTCCTCCTGCGCGCGGACGTGGACGCGGCGGGCGAGCAGCGTCGCCGCGAAACCGAGCACCAGCGCCACCAGCACGCCGAGGTTGGCGAAGGCCCAGGAGCCGGAGGTCCCGCCGAGCCCGAGCGGGCCGAGCAGGTAGCCCTGCCAGCCGAGCCAGCTCGCCGAGGTGTTGGTGACCAGGCCCCACCCGATGGCCGTGGCGACGACGACCACCGCCACCGGCGTCAGGGGCACGTCCCCGTAGCGGCCCGCCGGGCGGTACAGGTCGGCCTCGTCGTAGTCGCGGCGGCGCAGCGCCACGTCGGCCAGCATGACCCCGCACCAGGCGGCGATCGGCACGCCGAGCGTCGTCAGGAACCCGATGAACTGCCCGAGGAACGTGCCGCCGAAGAACACGATGTACACGGTGCCCGCGATCATCAGCAAGCCGTCGATCAGGGCGGCGACGTAGCGCGGCGCGCGCAGGCCGGCGGCCAGCAGCGCGAGCCCCGAGGAGTAGATGTCCAGCACCGCGCCGCCGACCAGGCCGAGGACGGCCACCGCGGCGAAGGGGATGAGGAACCAGGTGGGCAGCACGGTCGTCAGCGCGCCGATCGGGTCGGCGGCGATCGCCTCGTTGAGCCCCTTGGACGACCCGGCCAGCAGCAGGCCGAAGATCAGCAACACCACCGGGGCCAGCGACGCCCCGAAGGTCGTCCAGCCCACCACGCCCGCGCCGGAGGACCGGCGGGGCAGGTAGCGGGAGTAGTCGGCCGCCGCGTTGACCCAGCCGAGCCCGAAGCCGGTCATCATGAAGACCAGCGCCCCGATGAACGCCTGCGGGGGCCCGGCGGGGATGGCGGCGACCGCGTCCCAGTGGATGTGGCCGGCGACCAGGAAGATGTAGACCACGGTCAGCGCGCCGGTGACCACGGTGATGACCGTCTGCATGCGCATGATCACGTCGAAGCCCATGACGCCGCCCGCGATGATCAGCAGGGTCACCACGACGAGCGCGGCGAGCTTGGTCGGGGTGCCGCCTCCCCAGCCGAGCCGGTCGAACACCGTCGCGGTGGCCAGGGTCGCCAGGGCGGTGAGCACGGTCTCCCAGCCGACGGTCAGCAGCCACGAGATCGCCGAGGGCAGCCGGTTGCCCCGCACGCCGAAGGCGGCCCTGCTCAGCACCATCGTGGGCGCCGAGCCGCGCTTGCCCGCCAGCGCCACGAACCCGCACAGCAGGAACGAGAACAGGATGCCGGCCAGCCCGGCCGCGACCGCCTGCCAGAAGGAGACGCCGAAGCCCAGCGCGAAGGAGCCGTAGCTGAGCCCGAGGATGGACACGTTGGCCCCGAACCAGGGCCAGAACAGCTGCCGGGGGCGTCCCTTGCGCTCGGCGTCACCGATGACGTCGAGCCCGTGGACCTCCACCTTGAGCCCGCCGCCGCCCGCGCGGCCGTACGGCTGATCTATGGGTTCGTCCTGCGTGCCGGCCATATTTCCCCACCTGCCTCAGTTGCCGGGGAATGTATGGTCCCCGTCGCTCCACCGTCAAGAGCAACCGCGGCCCGGGGCCGGATCATCCTGTGGCGGGCGCCCCGGCGGCGAGCAGAGACGCCAGGTGGGCGGCGTTGCGCTGGGCGTTGTCGGCGCAGCAGTTGTTCATCAGCACGTGGACGGTGCGGGCGCGGGAGGCCAGGCCGGCGATGTCGACGGCCCACTTCTCCAGCTCCTGCTCCGAGTACAGGTAGCCGAACCGCTCCTCGATGACCTTGCTGGTCCACTTGTCGGAGTGGCCGTGGAAGCGGACGACGGCCAGGTCGGCGGTCGCCGTGAGCACGGGCGGGACCGAGGAGGGGTGCCCCTGCGGCATGTCGACCGCCACGTAGGGGATGCCGTGCTCGGCCAGGAAGCCGATGGTCTCGTCACGGCGCTCGGGAGCCATCCAGCCGGCGTTGCGGAACTCCACGCTGGCGCGCATGGGCCGGCAGCGTTCCACGCAGTGCAGCACGTAGCGCAGGCCGCGCTCGCCGGGGACCAGCCACGGCGGGAACTGCAGCAGGATGGCCCCGAGCTTGCCGGCCTCGTGCAGCGGCGTCAGCGCGCCGAGGAAGCGGCCCCAGACCTCCTCGGCGATGTCGGGGCCCACGTCGCGCAGGTAGACGGTGTCCTTGGCGGTGCCGAGCCGTTCGCGCAGGTCCTTGTACAGCGACCGCGTCCGGGTCGGGTGGCCGGTCAGCAGGGAGAAGGCCTTGACGTCGAAGGTGAAGCCGGGCGGGGTGCGGTCGCGCCAGGCCTCGGCGGTGCGCAGGGACGGGGGGTTGTAGTAGGTGGCGTCCACCTCGACCAGCGGGAACCGTGAGGCGTAGTAGGCCAGCCGCGCCGCGGGGGTGGTGGCGTCCTTGGGGTACCAGCCGGAGGTGAGCAGGCTCCGGTCGGTCCACGAGGCCGTGCCCACCAGGACGCCGGGACGTAGATCGTCATCGGGCATCCCGCCTCTCTACCACCACCGCCCGCGCCAAACACCGCCCAGGTGGGGCGGTGCCCGGCGGGCGCGGTCAGCCGTCCTGGGCGTGCGGGCGCTCGGGGGTGGTCGAGTCGAGCGGGACCGCCGAGCCGCGCACCAGGTCGAGCTGGACGGTCTGCCGGGGCAGCACCGCGTCCAGCAGCCAGTTCCCGGCGATGCGGGTGCGCCCGCCGGGCACGGCCAGCAGGTGGTATCCCCGCGTCACCGCCTTGGCGGCCAGGCCGGACAGCGGCACGCCGAGCGGATTGGCGGCCGCCTTGGCCCCGCCCAGGTCCACCACGAACCCCAGGTCGCCGTGCCGGTAGGGACGGCGCTCCTTGCGGCCGTAGGAGGCGGCGATGTTGTCGGCGGCGCGCGTCCCCTGGCGGGTGGCGTGCTGGGCGGTCATCGCCGTGTACTCGCCCGGACGGGTGAGGTCGGGCACCGCCGCCGCGTCGCCGCAGGCGAAGATCTCCGGACGCCCCGGGACCGACAGATACTCGTCCACGAGCAGCCGGCCGCGCTCGGTCGGCAGGCCGAGCGACTCGACCAGCGGGTCGGGGCGGACGCCGACGCACCAGATGAGCGAACGGGTGGGCACGAACTCACCGTCGGACAGCTTGACCCCGTCGGCGGTGGCCTCCGACACGGTGATGCCGGGCCGGATGTCGAGGCCGCGCCCGACGAGAGTGCGGTGCGCCGTGCGCGACAGGCGCTCGTCGAGCTCGGGGAGGATGCGGGGGGCCTTGTCGACCAGCAGCCAGCGGTCGGGCTGGTCGCGCAGCCCCGGCCGGCGGCGCTTGGCGTCCCGGGTGAGCAACTGGCCCTGCGCCGCGACCTCGGTGCCGGTGTAGCCGGCGCCCACCACGACGAACGTGCAGCGCGCCTCGCGCTCCTTGGGGTCGTCGCTCGCGTCGGCCAGCTCGATTTGGCGGATCAGGTGGTCGCGCAGGTACAGCGCCTCGGCGATGCTGCGGAAGCCGTGGGCGTGCTCGGCCACCCCGGGGATGGGCAGCAGCTTGTTCACGCTGCCGACCGCCAGGAGCAGCCGGTCGTAGCGCAGCTCGCGCCGGTTGCCCTCGGCGTCGGTGCACTCGACGCGGCGGGCGTCGGCGTCCACCCGGTCCACGGCGGCCAGCAGGTGCCGGACGCCGGGCAGGTTGCCCGACAGGGGGATGGCCACCTTGCGGGGGTCCAGGACGCCGGCCGCCACCTCCGGCAGCAGGGGGAGGTAGAGGAAGTAGTCGGTGGGGTTGACCAGGACGATCTCGATCGCGCCTTTGGCGAGGCGGGAGAGGCGGCGTGCGGCGGTGAAACCCGCGAACCCCGCGCCGGCGATGACGACGCGCTGCCGGTCGGCCATGGGCGGTCCTTTCCGCTCGAAGGGATGGGACGTCCGCTTCAGGTACCCGCCCGCCGGACCGGGAACCGCCCGGAAGTGAATCGGCTCACTCGGGCCGGAGGCCGCCCGGGAGCGAACCGGGGCGGCCGTCCTGTCAGCCGGTCGTCATGATGGCCCGGTCACGCGCAGGTGTCGTCGTTCGGCCAGCTCCTCCGCGCCGACCAGGGTCAGGATCGGGGTGCCGGGCGGCGCGAACATGGTCACCACCAGCTGCGACTGCGCGTCGGCGAGGTTGTTGGCGCCCTGGAGGTGGATCACGTCGCCCCCCGGCTCGAACAGCGCGTCACCGGCCCTGAGCACCCGGGGCGGCTGCCCCTCCAGCTCGAAGAGGATCTCGCCCTGGGTCACGTAGCCGAACAGCGGCCCGGGATGCCGGTGCGGCGGCGCGCCGGGGTCACCGGGCGGCAGGGTGACCCGGACGGTCCTGGCCTCGGCGCCGGCCGGGATCCGGGCCGCCGCCTCTGGCAGGGTCGCGATCACCTCGACCCCTGGGGGCAGGTGTGCGTGCTCAGCGCTCATGTGTTCCTCCGTCTGCGACAGGGACTGTCCAGTGTGAGGACCAGACGGCCTTCGCGTTTGTGACGGCCCGCGAGGAGGACATCTCTTAGTGGGAAGGCGCGCCGGGCCGGAGGACGGTCGTCCCGTGGAATACACCCGGCCTTCGGGGGATTGGACAGGTGCACCGCTGATCGGCCGATCAGCCGGCCCGCTACGCGCGCACGCGCCGCCGAGGAGTCCCGCACATGGCAGTACCCGCCGCACCCGCCGCACCCACCGTCAAGCTGGTCAACGGCGCCTCGATCCCCGCGATCGGGCTGGGCACCTACCCGATGACCGACGGCGAGGCCGAGGTCGTCGTGGCCGACGCCGTCCAGGCCGGCTACCGGCTGTTCGACACCGCCTACGCCTACGGCAACGAAGTGGGGGTGGGGCGGGGCCTGCGCGCCTCCGGAGTGCCGCGCGAGGAGCTGTTCGTCACCACCAAGCTGAACGGGGAGTGGCACGGCTACCAGGCGGCGCAGGAGGCGTTCCAGGCGAGCGCCGATCGGCTGGGCGTGGACTACGTCGACCTCTACCTGATCCACTGGCCGCTGCCCCGGCAGGACCGGTTCGTCGAGGCGTGGAAGGGCCTGGTCAAGCTGCTCCAGGACGGCCGGGTGCGCGCCATCGGCGTCTCCAACTTCAAGCCCGCGCACATCGACCGCATCGTGGCCGAGACCGGCGTGGTGCCCGACGTCAACCAGATCCAGCTCAATCCGGACCTCACCCGGGACGCCGCCCGCGCCTACCACGCCGCCCACGGCATCGCCACGCAGTCGTGGAGCCCGCTGGGCGGCAGCGGCACCGGGCCGCTGTCGGAGAAGGTCGTCACCGGCCTGGCCGAGCGGTACGGCAAGACGCCGGCCCAGATCGTGCTCCGCTGGCACCTGGACCTCGGCCTGATCACGGTGCCGAAGTCCGCGACCCCCGAGCGGGTCAGGGCGAACATCGACGTGTTCGACTTCTCCCTCACCGCCGAGGAGGTGGCGGCGATCAGCGCCCTGGACAAGGGCGAGGCCGCCGCCGTGGACTCCGACGTGGTCGGCCACTGATCTGTTCATCGGCCTGGTTTCGCTCGGCGGCCGGGGACGTGATAGCCGGCGATCTTGGGGTACATGGGTGATCGTGAGAGTCTCTACGACACGTCTTTACCTACTTATAAAGTAGGTCACCGTGATCCACCGGCCGTACGCCGCACGTCCCATGGAGCCCCGAGAGCGACAGGACGGAAGACGATGATCAGCAAGAGGGTCGCCGCCGGCGCCATCGCGTCGGGACTCATGCTCGCCGCCGCCGCGTGCGGGGGCACCGGCGCGCAACAGGGGTCCGGCGGCGCCGGCGGCTCCGGCGCGGCGGGCGGCACGTTCACCTACTGGACCAGCGGCTGGCAGCCGGCCCAGATCGCCGAGGTCGACGCGGCCTTCGACAAGGCCCACCCCGGCATGCACGCCAAAGGCGAGTACATCGCCAGCTCCGACCAGTACCTGCCCAAGGTCATCGCCGCGCTGAAGAACGGCACCCAGCCCACGGTGCTGCTCACGCAGAACCCCTCCGACCTGCCGATCCTCAACCAGAGCGGCAAGCTGATCCCGCTGGACGGCAAGCTCACCGCCGAGACCGACGCGCTGTACCCCGGCATCAAGGAGTCCCTGTTCCACAAGGGCCACCAGCTCGGCATGGCGCTGGCCGGAGTGGGCGACATCGTGCTGTTCTACAACAAGAAGGCCTTCGCCGACGCCGGCATCGCCAAGCCGCCCGCCACCTGGACCGAGCTGGCCGCCGACGCCGAGAAGCTCTCCGACCCCGCCAAGAACAAGTACGGCTTCTACGTGCCGCTCGGCGAGGCCGAATGGATCTCCTTCGCCTGGGCGCCGATGCTCTACGCCGAAGGCGGGTCCTTCCTCAACGCCGACGGCACCGCCACCGCCTTCAACAGCCCCGCCGGCGTCAAGGCCCTGACCACCTGGGTGGACCTGCTGAAGAAACGCGCGGCGCCCAGCACCAGCTACGCGCAGGCCGGCAGCTTCGACGGCGCCCCCGCGTTCGCCAGCGGCACCGTCGCCATGATCGTCAACGGCCAGTGGGCGGTGCCCACGTTCGAGAAGGCCGGCATCGACTTCGGCGTGGCGCCGATGCCCGCCGGCGCGTCCGGCACGGCCACGAGCCTCGGCATCGGCGTGGCGGCGCTGCTGAAGACCGACCCGGCGGCGGAGAAGGCCGGCCTCGCGTTCCTCAAGTTCCTCGCCACGCCCGAGCGGGGCGCCTACCTGGCGGTCAAGAGCGGCGGCCTGCCCTCGGACCCGGCCCAGCTCGAACAGCCGGAGCTCAAGAAGCACATCGACGGTGACCCGACCTACCCGGTGTTCGCCGAGGCCGAGAAGACCGGCAAGGTCCGCCCGATCACCCCGGCCTACAACGCGATCTCCCAGAGCCTGTGGACCGAGATCAACGCGGCGCTCAAGGGGCGCCAGACCCCGGCGCAGGCGCTGGCCAAGGCGGCGCGGGAGGGTGACGCTGCCCTGAAGAAACTCGGCTGATGCGGCGCTCGCGCCGCACCTGGGCGCTCGGGTACGCGTTCGTGGCGCCCACGGTGCTGCTGACCGTGCTGTTCTCGCTGGTGCCGCTGGCCATGCTGCTGTGGCGCAGCCTGTACAGCGGCGGGGTGTTCGACGTCGAGCCGCGGTTCGTCGGCCTGGACAACTACGCGGACATGCTCGGCGAGGGCGGCGCCCGGGCGCTCGGCGTCACCGGCCTCTACACCGCCGGGTTCGTCGTGCTGACGATGGGCGCCGGGCTGGTGCTGGCCCTGCTGCTCAACTCGCGGGCGCCCGGTGTGGCGCGGCTGCGGGCGCCGTTCGTCATCCCGCTCGTCGTCCCGGTGGTCGCGACCGCGCTGATCTGGGCGAACATGTTCGCGCCGCAGTTCGGGCTGATCAACCGGCTGCTGAGCGCGGTCCGCCTGCCGCAGGCGGACTTCCTGTCCTCCCCGGGGCTCGCGCTGGCCGCCGTGCTGACCTTCGGCGCCTGGCAGTTCTTCGGGCAGAACGTCATCCTCTACGTCGCGGCCCTGAAGTCGGTGCCCCGGGACGTGCTGGACGCGGCCAGCGTGGACGGCGCCGGGGCCTGGCGGCGCTTCCTCCACGTCCAGTGGCCGATCATGCGGCGCCACACCCTGCTGATCTGGGTGGTCACCACGCTCACCGGCCTGCAGACCTTCACCCAGATCTACGTGCTGACCCAGGGCGGCCCGGACGGCGCCACCCAGACCGCGCTCTACTACGTCTACAACGAGGGGTTCGTCCAGTTCGACACCGGGCGCGCGAACGCCATGGGGGTCGCGCTGTTCCTCATCTCGCTGCTGGTCACCGTGACGCAGATCTGGCTGCTCGGGCGGGTCGACCGTGCCCGCTAGCCTGGTCGCCCGCCGTTCGGTGGTGTACGCGCTGCTCGGCCTGGCCGTGCTCATCGTGGCCTTCCCACTGGTGTGGATGGCGGTGAGCGCGCTGAAGACCGACGCCGAGATCATCAACCCGGCCGCGCCGCTGTGGCCGCGCGACCCGCAGTGGTCCAACATCGGCCGCGCGCTGTCGCAGGCCCCGTTCGGCCGGTGGTACCTCAACACCGCGATCTTCGGCGTGGCCGCCACCGCGGGCCAGCTCGCCAGCGGGCTGCTGGCCGGCTACGCCTTCGCCATGCTGGACTTCCCGGGCAGGCGCCCGCTGTTCCTGCTCGCGCTCAGCGGGCTGATGGTGCCCTTCAGCGCGATCATCGTGCCGATGTCGCAGCTCCTGGGCGACCTCGGCTGGCTGAACACCTACCAGGGCCTCATCGTGCCGAACATCGCCTCGGCGCTGGGCGCGTTCCTGTTCCGGCAGTTCTTCCTCGGCACGCCGCGCGAGCTCGGGGAGGCCGCCCGCATCGACGGCGCCTCGGAGCTGCGCGTGTTCCTCAGCGTGTACGCCCCGCTGGCCCGGCCGGTCGTCGCGGCGCTGGCCATCATCCTGTTCCTGCAGAACTGGAACAACTTCCTGTTCCCGCTGATCGTGGTGAACACCACCGACATGGCGGTGCTGTCGCAGGGGCTGTCGGTGTTCCAGAGCCAGTTCACCACCCAGTACAACCTGATCATGGCGGCGTCGCTCATCACGATCGTCCCGGTCCTGGTGGTGGCCGTCGCCGCCCAGCGCCACATCATCGAGGGCATCACCCTCGGCGCCCTCGACTGAGGGCGCCGAGGGGCGCTCCGCTCCGCGCGGCATGGCCGCCGCCGGGCGGGACGGTCGCGCTCCCGGTGAGGGCGTCAGGCGTCGCCGAGAAGGGCGGCAACCGTGTCGCGCAGGGGCGTGGTGGGCCGCCCGATGAGCCGGCGCAGCTCGCCCGTGGCGTCGCCGATCTCTCCCTTGGCGATGGCGACGTCGAAGCCGGCGTAGGCGGCGGCGAGCTCGGGCGGGAGCCCCGCCTCGGCCAGCAGCCGCTCGTAGTCCTCGACCGGCAGGTCCTGGTAGGAGACCGGTCTACCGGCGACCGCGGAGACCTCGGCGGCGAGCTCGGGCAGGCTCCAGGCGAGGTCCCCGGACAGCTCGTAGACCGTGTTCTCGTGCCCCTCGCCGGTCAGCACGGCCACCGCGGCGGCGGCGTAGTCGTCGCGGGTGGCGCTCGCGACGCGGCCCTCGCCGGCGCTGCCGAAGATGGAGCCGGTCGCGGCGCCCTGCGCGATCGCCGCGGCGTGGTTCTCGCTGTACCAGCCGTTGCGCAGGAAGGTGAAGGGAAGGCCGGAGGCGCGGATGTGCTCCTCGGTGGCCTTGTGCTCGGGCGCGATCGAGACGGTCGCGGTGTCGGCGTGCAGCAGGCTGGTGTAGGCGATGCGGGCGACCCCGGCCTCGACGGCGGCGTCCACGACGGCGACGTGCTGCGGCAGACGGCCGCCCACCAGGTCCGAGGAGATGAGCAGCACGACGTCCCCCGCCCCGAAGGCCCCCTTCAGCGTCTCGGGCCGGTCGTAGTCGGCCTCGCGGACCAGCACGCCGCGGGCGGCGAGGTCGGCGGCCTTCTCGGGGCTGCGCACGGCCGCCACGATCTGGCCGGCGGGGACGCGTTCCAGCAGTCCTTCCACGACGCGGCGGCCGAGCTGCCCGGTCGCGGCGGTGACGACGATCATCTGTGCTCCTTCGTTGGCGACATCTCGCGGGAAGGTTAGTACTAACTTTCAGAAAGTGCTAGTTAGAAGTTAGTACGGTGCGACACGCAGCGCGGTGACGGCGTAGGCTGCGACCATGAACGAGCAGGGCACCGCCCAGGCCGAGGAGCACGGGCGGCTCATCTTCGACGTGTTCGCCCGCGGATGCCCCTCGCGCGAGACGATGGAGCACATCACCGGCCGCTGGGGCATCCTGGCCATGCTCGCGCTCAGCGAGGGCTCCTACCGCTTCAACGCGCTGCGCCGCAGGGTCGACGGGGTCAGCGAGAAGATGCTGGCGCAGACCCTGCAGGCCCTCGAACGCGACGGCCTGATCCACCGCGAGGCGCAGCACACCATCCCGCCCCGCGTGGAGTACAGCCTCACCCCGCTCGGCCAGGAGGCCGCCCGTCGTCTGCTCGGCCTGTACGAGTGGCTGGGGGGCCAGATGCCCAAGATCATGGAGGCCCGCGACCACTACGACGAGGCCAGGAACCGCGCCTGACCCGTCCGCGCGCCCTGCCCTCCCGCCCTCCCGGCGCGACCGGCGGGCGCCCATGGTGGCATAAGAGGTGAGGCCAGGCGGGTGACGCCAGGTCCACAGGGGAGCGGAAGGAGCCGATATGACGGGGCGCATCGGGGTGAACCGGCAGGAGTGCGCGGTCACCGTGCTCGGCGGGCCCACGACGGTCATCGACATCGGCGGCCTGCGACTGGTCGCCGACCCCACGTTCGACGACCCGGGGCCGCACGCGTACCTGACCAAGCTCACCGGTCCCGCCGCCTCCGAGGACGAGGTCGGCCCCGTGGACGCGGTGCTGGTCAGCCACGACCTGCACCCGGACAACCTCGACGACCGCGGGCGCGCGTTCGCGCTGGCCGCGCCGGTGCTGCTGACCGGGCCGGCGACCGCCCGGCGGCTCGGGCCGCCGGCCATCGGGCTCGCCCCCTGGACCACCTACGAGCTCCCGCGCGCCGACGGCGGCGGGCGCCTTTCGGTCCACGCCCTGCCCGCAGTGCACGGCCCGCAGGACGGGGCGCGTGACGAGGACGGCCACGTGAACTGCGAGGTCACCGGCTTCCTGCTGGCCGGCCAAGATCTGCCGACCGTGTACGTCAGCGGTGACAACGCCTCGCTCGGCGTGGTCGCCGAGATCGCCCGGCGGGTGGGGCCGGTCGACGCGGCCGTGCTGTTCGTCGGCGGGGCACGGGTGCCGCAGAAGGAACGCGGCCGGCCTCTCACGCTCACCAGCGAGCGCGCCGGCGCGGCCGCGGCCGTGCTGGGAGCGCCGATCGTCGTCCCCGCGCACTACGACGGATGGGCGCACTTCAGCGAGGGCCGCGCCGACATCGACCGGGCCTTCGACGACGCCGGGCTGACCACCCTGCTGCGCGGCGGCGAGCACGGCGAATGGATCCCCCTGACCCTCTGACACAACGCCCTGTCCCCGATCCACGCCCCATGACGGCACCGCCGCGCGGGGCCCGTCCTGTGGTGCGTTCGGGGGACATTCGCGACTGCTTTGTCGTGACGGTTCCGCGTGCCGCCCCATGACGCGACCGGCGGCATCGAGGTGCGGCTGTGCGGCGATCCATAACGCGGTGGTAGGGGGGAACTGGCGTATCCCCGGGTGGAGGGCGGCGCGCGTACGTTGGCGGGAGCCTCACCCGAGGACTCCGCAGGTCGCGGGCCGCTGTGCCGGTGATCCCTTCGGCGTGCCTCGCGGTGGCCGTCCCCACCTTGAGGAGACCCGATCCCGTGTCACGAATCCTTCGCACCGTCTCGGCTCTGCTGCTCGGCCTGGCCTTCCTCGTCACCGTGTCGCCCGCCCCCGCGGCCTCCGCACAGGCCGGCGCCGCCGTCCGCGTGCTGCGGTACGACGCGACCCGCGCCGCCGAGTTCCGCACCGTCATGGACCAGGCCGCGCAGGTGTGGAACGCCAGCGTGACCAACGTCCGCCTGGTCGCCGGCACCCCCGCCGACTTCGTCGTGCTCGCCGACAACGGCTGGCCGCGCACGCAGATGGCCGGCCTCGGCCGCGGCACGATCTGGATGGGCCGCGAGGCGACCGCGGAGGGGTACTACCCGCTGCGCATCGCCACCCACGAGATGGGGCACATCCTCGGCCTGCCCGACCGCCGCACCGGCCGCTGCAGCGACCTGATGTCCGGCTCCAGCGCCCCGGTGAGCTGCACCAACGCCAACCCGAGCGCCGCGGAGCGCACGGAGGTGAACGCGAACTTCGCCGGCTTCGCCAACCTGGCCGAGTTCGACAGGCTGTACGTCGACGGCCCGGACGCCGCCCTGGCTCCGGCGCGGTAGCGGGCCGTCGCGCGCGCCCGCCTGGTGAGCCGGCGAGTGGTTCCCGGCGGTACGTCGGCCCGCTCGGCCGAGCTGGTCGGTTCCGGTGGCGAGCCGGACCGGTCGGCTTCGACGGTGCGCCGGTCCGGCCGTTCCACCGACCATGGTGGCCGGTCGCCAGGGGAGAGCGCGGCGTGGGTTCGGGCGTGTGGTTACGTTTGGGCATGACGATGTCGCGGGCGCTGTTCGCCGGGTTGTGCACGCTCGACCTGGTGCAGTCGGTCGAACGGATGCCCTCGCCCAACGAGAAGATCACGGCGCTGGCCCAGGTCGTCGCCGCGGGGGGACCGGCGACCAACGCGGCCGTCGCGTTCTCCCATCTCGGCGGCGAGGCGACGCTGCTCAGCGCGGTGGGCGCGCATCCGCTGGTCACCGGCATCGACGCCGACCTCGCCGAGTACGGCGTGCGCCGCGTGGACGCGACCCCGGCGGCGACCGAGCCGCCGGCCGTTTCCACCATCATGGTGACCCGGGGAAGCGGGGACCGGGCGGTGGTCTCGGTGAACGCCGCCCACCAGCGCGCCGAGCCGCCCTCCGATCTCGCTTCGCTGGTGGCGGCGAGCCAGGCGGTGCACCTGGACGGCCACCACCCGCGCCTGGCCCTCGCCGCGGCGCGGGCCGCGCGCGAGCAGGGCCGCCTCACCGTCCTCGACGCCGGGAGCTGGAAGCCCGGCACGGCCGAACTGCTGCCCTACATCGACGTCGCCGTGGCGTCCGCCGACTTCCACCCGCCCGGCACCCGGACGCCCGAGGAGGCGCTCGCCCACCTGCACGCGGTCGGCGTGCCGTGGACGGCGGTCACCCGCGGCCCGGCCCCGGTGCTGTGGCGAGGCCCGAGGCAGGGTCACGGTCCCGATGCGGTGCGAACTCCGTCCTCCGAAACGCTCCCGGCGGGACGCGCCACCGCCGAGGCGCCGCCTTCCTCGCGGGAGGGCCGAGTGGCGTCATCCCTGGGAGGCGGCGAAGACCCGTCGACGCCAGGCGAAACGCGGGTCTCGACGCAGGGTGAAACGCGGGTCTCGGCGCCGGGTGGGACGGGGGTCTCGGCGCCAAGTGGGACGGGGATGCGGCCTGTTCCGCGGGTCGACGTCGTGGACACCCTCGGCGCCGGCGACGTCCTGCACGGGGCCCTGACCTTCGCGCTGTGCCGGGCGATGCCGGCGGACGGCGGGCCGGCGGGCTTCGCCGGGCGACTCGACTCCGGCGCCTTCATCGCGGCGCTCGACTTCGCCATAGCGATCGCCTCCCGGGCATGCCGCTCTTTCGGCACCCGATCTTGGACGCGCCCTTGATCCCCACGTGCCACGGGCCTGTCAGCGCGCCAGGCCCGTGCACCCCGCTGACCTCCTGCCCGGCTTCCCCGCGGCTGCTGCGGTCGCCGCCGGAGGGGGGAGCCGGGGAGCGGAGCGGCGCCCGAAGGTAAAGGTCCGGCCTGTTCGGGGATCAGGTCGCCCAATGACCCGGCCGGTGAGGGCGCCGTAGGAGAAGGTGTCAGCGTGATACGACGTGCCGGCCTGCTCATCATGCCCGGGCTCGTCCTGGTGTCGGGCTGCGGCACCGGGGTGACGCTGGCCGGGGTGCAGTTCGACGACCTCAGGGAGCAGGGGGTGTCCCCCGACCTGGTGTACGTGGTCGACCTGCCGGGATACGAGCCGGCGAGGCAGTCCGTGAGCGTCTACAACGACGAGGGCTTTCAGACCTACTACATCTCCGGTGAAGGCCGGCAGGTGTGGTTCGGCGTCGACCGCGGTTCCTTCAGTGACGAGATCTGCCGCCACTGGCCCGTCCACACCGACGACCCGCCCACCGACGACCCCGACCCCAGGCCGTCCGCCGCCACCCCCGCCCCCGCCTCGTCCACACCGGCCGCCGCCCCCGCCTCGCCTCCGCCGGCCGCCGCCCCCGCCTCGCCCACGCCGGCCGCCGCCGGCGACCTGCCCGACGCCGACCTGTCCGACGTGCGAGTCTCCTGCGACCGGGACGAGGTGGGGTGGTACCGCACCGACGGCGACCGCCACGAGTACGCCGTCGCCGAGGACGGCCACGTGCTGCGCCTGGCCGGGCTGCGCGCCGATGTCAGCCGGCTGGCCTTGAAGGAGGCCATCGCCACCGCCCGCCACGCCGGCTGGTCCACCGGCCCGAAGCCCCCGGGCTAGCGCAACTCCGTGGTGCGGACCCGTGCTGACCTGCGTGGACTCCCTTCCGGTCGGGTCTACGCTGGAGGGATGGGTACCGAGAAGGTCCACCTCACCAAGGAGAAGGAGACCCTCCTCGCCACCCTGTACGGCCGCGCCGTGCACAGCCGCACACCGGACCCGGTCCTGCGCGATCCGCTGGCAGAGCGGGCCGTCGATCGCATCGACTACGACTTCGGCAAGCTGAGGATGCGCTCCACGGACGCGCTGGGCGTGGCCATCCGGGGCAAGACGTTCGACACCCTCACGGCCGGCCGACTTGCCGTCGATCCGCGGGCGACGGTGGTCCACCTGGCCTGCGGCCTGGACACCCGCGTCCACCGCCTCGACCCGCCGGAGGCCGTCCGGTGGTTCGACGTCGACTACCCCGACATCATCGCCCTGCGCGAACGCCTCTTCCCACCCCGCGAGGGCACCGCGACGAGCGGTTACACCATGATCGGCCTGCCCGCGACCGACCCGGGATGGCTGTCGCGCGTGCCCGCCGACCACCCGGTGCTGGTCGTGGCCGAGGGCCTGATGATGTACCTCACCACCGAGGAGGTCCACGGCCTCCTGCGCCGGATCACCGGCCGGTTCCCCGCCGGCGAGATCGTCTTCGACGCGCTCAGCCACCTCGCCGTGAGGTTCAGCCGCTTCCAGCCCGCCATCCGCGCGACCGGCGCCACCCTGCGCTGGGGCCTGGACGACCCCGCCGAACTCACCGCCGCCGTTCCGGGCCTCCACCTCGCCGAGGAGCTGTTCTTCTCCGACGTCCCGGAGGTGGCCCGTTTCCCCGCGGGGTACCGCGCCGCCCTGGCCGTCATGAACCGCTTCTACTTCCTCAGGAAGGTCGGCCGCATCCTGCGCTACCGCTTCTGAAGGCCGGCGAGACGTCGGAACGATGCGCCTGACAAATACGTTCGGTATAGTGAACGTATGGTTCATTACGTGGGCGCGCGGTCGGCCGGGCTTGCGGCGCGTCTCTCCGGGCGGGCGACATGAACGGGGAGCGGCGTCCGGACGGCGGCGGGGCGGCGGTGGCCGTGGGGGAGCAGATCCGGCGGCGGCGCGCGCAGCGCGGCATGTCGGCGGCCGAGCTGGCCCGCCGTGCCGGGCTCAGCAAGGCGACGCTGTCGGGGCTGGAGGCGGGAACCGGCAACCCGACGATCGACACCCTGGACGCCGTCGCCGTCGCCCTGCACATCCCGCTGACCGACCTGCTGGCCCGGGACACCGACTCCGGCCCGGTCCACGTCCCGGCCACCGTCGCCAGCCAGGACGAGCCCACCCGGGAACTGCTGCGCCGGGTCGGCAGCGGGCACAGCCTCGAACTGTGGCGCCTGCGCATGCCGCCGCGCACCGGCCTCGCCGGGGTGCCGCACGCGCCCGGCACCGTCGAGCACCTGCTGATCGCCTCCGGCGCGGTCGCCGCCGGTCCGGGCGGCGACGTCCGCGAACTCACTCCCGGCGACCTTCTCGCCTTCGCCGGCGACCGCCCGCACTCCTACCGCACCGGAGACCAGGCCGCCGACATCATCGTCGTCATCGCCTCACCGGTGGTCGGCTGACCCGCACCCTGGAGGATCGTTCACCCATGTCTTGGCTCGCGTTGCTTCCCTTGCTCGGATTCTGGACCCTCGCGGTCATCAGCCCCGGGCCCGATTTCCTGATCACTTTGCGGTACTCGGCCGGCCGGTCGCGGGGGAGCGGCCTGCGCGTGGCCGCGGGTGTGGTCACCGGCATCGCCGTGTGGGCGCTCGCCGCACTCTTCGGGCTGACGGTCGTCGTCGAACGATTCGAGTGGCTGTACACGGCGACGCGCGTCGCGGGTGCGCTGTTCCTCGTCGCGCTCGGGGTGCTGACCATCCGCGCGGCCCGCCGCCCGGCCGCGCGTGCCGTCGAAACCGACCTGGCGAACCAGGGCGACCCGGGCGGGCGGACCGGGACGGCCACAGGGGAGATGGCCGCTTCGGCGGGGGAGGCGTTCGGCGACCGGTCGGCGGGCGCGGCCGACGGCGTGACGCCGCCGGTGGAGGCGGGTGCGACGCAGAGCCGGTGGCGCGAGTGGCGGGTCGGGCTGCTGACCAATCTGGCCAACCCCAAGGCCCTCGCCTTCTTCGGCGCGCTTTTCGCGAGCCTGCTGCCGCACGGCGCCTCCATGGCGGTCAGGGCGGGGACACTGGCCACCATGCTCGTCATCGCCTTCACCTGGTTCGGGTGCGTGGCCCTGTTGTCGGCCACCCCGGTGATCGCCAGGAGTTACCGGCGCGCGCGCAGGAAGCTCGACATCGTCACCGGAGCGCTGTTCATCGGCATGGGCTCGCTGCTCATTCCCCGCGGCTGACCAAGGCGTCGCCCGGCCGACGGGAGAGCCGTGAACGGGGGAACGGGTCAGCGGACGCCGCGAGGGCGGAACTGGATGCTGATGCGCGGGCCGGTGGGACGGCTGGTCTTGGGGATGGCGTGCTCCCAGGTGCGCTGGCAGCTGCCGCCCATCACGATGAGGTCGCCGTGGCCGAGGTCGTGGCGCAGCGTCGGCCCTCCACCGCCGTGCGGGCGCAGCAGCAGGCTGCGCGGCACGCCCACGGAGATGATCGCGACCATGGTGTCCTCGGTGCCGCCACGTCCGATGCGGTCGCCGTGCCAGGCGACGCTGTCGCGGCCGTCCCGGTAGAAGCACAGCCCGGCCGTGCGGAACGGCTCGCCGAGCTCCTCGCCGTAGTGGGCGTCGAGCGCGCGCCTGGCATCCTCCAGCAGGGGGTCGGGCAGCGGCTCGCCCTCCTCGTAGAACTTCAGCAGGCGGGGTACGTCGACGACCCGGTCGTACATGTGGCGCCGCTCGGCCTTCCAGGGCACGACCCGGGCCAGCCGCTCGAACAACGCGTCGGCGCCGGAGACCCAGGCCGGGCGGACGTCGACCCACGCGCCGTGGGCCAGACGGGTGCGCCGGACCGCCGGCCCCAGCGGGCCGAGGCCGGCCTCGTCACCCCAGTCGAGCAGCGAAGCCTGGAACGCGGTGTCCATATCCGCAGTATATGGGACTCTTTCGTACACGTATTCGATAGTCGATCATGCCGGGGAGCCGGAGAGGCGGCGGCGGTCACATCGCGTGCGGCGGTCGTCCCTGGACCGGGGCGCGGTGGACGGCGCCCGGCCGGGGGGAGCCCGCACGGCCCGGAGCCGGCAGCACCACGGCGGTCAGCACGAGCCCGGCGTCGGAGACCCAGCGACCGGAGAAGACCGTGATGCGCAGGCCGCGCACCCGCGGCCCGCCGATCCGCAGCCATGCGGTGAACTCGCCGTTGGCCGGGTCGACGTTGATCAGGATGTCCTGGAAGTCGAGCCACCGCTTGGCCAGCGGGAACCACGCCTTGAACACCGACTCCTTCGCGCTGAAGAGCATGCGGTCCCACTGCACGCGGGGATGCCGGCCGGTGAGCTTGGCCAGGCTCTCACGCTCCTCGGGCAGGGAGATGGCCTCCAGCACGCCCGGCACGAGCGGCTCGTTGGGCTCGGCGTCGATGCCGATGGCCGTGACCTTGGAGGCGGCCGCGACGACGGCCCCGCGGTAGCCGGCGCAGTGGGTGATGCTGCCGACCACGCCCGTGGGCCACTGGGGCTCCCCGCGCAGCCCGGGCAGCACCGGGCCCGGACGCACGCCGAGTTTGCGCAGCGCGTCATGGGCGCACACCCGCGCCGTGCTGAACTCCTGCCGCCGACGGTCGTCGGCGTGCACGACCACCTGCTCCTCTTCGGGGAAGAGCATCGGGTCGGGTGGATCGGTGAACACGTCGACGGCCGCGACGAAGTCGGGCAGGATTGACTTGATCATGATCCCTCGAGGTGCGGCAGGGGGCTGAGGGCGAGCGGGCTCGCGCCAAAAGGTATGGGGAAGACCGGCCAAGGCGAGACGCCGTCGCGCGAGCGTCCGCCGGTCCGCGGCCGGGATGGCGGGACGGCGGGGTTTCGTTCCCCGAAGGAAACGGCGAAATCGGAAACGCCGGCCCCCGGGGACCTTTCGTACCTCACTCGCATGGCGATCACGTTCCAAGCGTATCGACGCCGCCGTTCCACGAGGCGTCAACGCCAATCTTTCTCGGGACGGCCGGACGCCGGGCTAGGGCCGGGCACGGGGTACTAAGGGTGCGCGCGGGGACGCCCGGGGAAAAAGACCGGCGTGGCGCCGGCCGGAGGTCGCGGCCGCTCGGCAACGCTCGCACGGGGGATTTCCCGCGTATTCGCGGCCGGCGGGCACCGCCTGGCACGCTCTTATTCGGCCGCCGCCGCCGACAATAGCTGTTTGCGAGATGCGGCGGCGCGCATTCCGGCGTCCAATGCGCGAAAGGACGAGATTGCACACCGGGCGCACATTGCCATCGCGGCACTTGTTTCCCGGTGACGCCGTCCGGCACCCGCGACGCCTCACAGCCCCGCGCGGCGACCGGCGGCCCGGCCGCGACCGCCCTTGGACCACGACCGGCCTTGGGTCATGATCGGCCTTAAGCCGCGACCGCCCCTAGGGCCACGACCGGTCTTCGGGTCTTGACCGCGGGACGCCTCTCGCGGGGAGCGCGAGTCGGCCGGTCCGCTCCGGCGTCCAGGCGGGTCAGCCTACCAGTTCGCCCGTCTCGCCCATGCGCTCCGCGGGTGCGAGCATGCCCCGCGCCTCCTCCAGCAACGTCACAGCCCGCTCCTCGAAGGTCGGTGTGCTGATCGACCTGAAGATGTCCAGCGCCCGCTCACACAGCGCGACGGCCCGTTCGCCGTCGTGGCGGGCGATCGCCACCTCGCCGAGCCCGAGCAGCGAACGGCCCTCGGCCAGCAGGTCGCCCGTGCTCACGGCCAGCCGCACCGACTCGTGCAGTGCGTCCTCCGCCGCCGCGGCCTCGCCCTGCCGCAGCCGGGCGACGCCGAGCCCGTTGAAGACGTAGGTCTCCCCGGAGGTGTCGCCGAGCTCGCGCACCATGGTCAGCGCCGTCTCGAAGACCTCGACGGCCTTGTCGGGCTCGTGCGATGCCAGATGGGCATGGCCCATCCGGTGGAGCACCTGGGCCTCCACCCTCCTGCTGCCGCCCTGGCGGCTGAGGTCCAGCGCCTGGGCCAGCAGCTCGCCGGCGCTCTCGCCCCCCGCGGAATCGCCGCTCTCCATCCGCACCTGGGCCATGTTGTGCAGCACGTACGCGGCGGCCACCTGGTCGCCGGTGCCGGTGAAGATCTCCAGTGCCTGCCGGGCGCGCGCCATCGCCTGCTCGAACCGGCCGCCCACGCGGTCCAGCAGGCTCATGACCTGCAGTACCAGGGCGGTGCCCGTGTCGTCGCCGACCTCGGCGAACAGGCGCAGCGCCTCTTCGTAGTCCAGCGACGCCTCCGCCAGGCGCCTCTCGGTGAGCTTCAGAGTGCCCGTGGAGTACAACATCGCGGCCTGACCTCGGACGTCGCCGGCCTGCCGGGTGGCCGCGAGGGCGATGGCGTGGGTCTCGCGCCAGTCGTCCAGGTACATCCGCGACTCGAACAGGGTGACCGCGCTGACCGCCAGGTCCCACGTCAGGTCGATGAAGCCCGCGTGCGCGGCCTGGCGGATGCCGGAGACCAGCAGCGTGCGCTCGGCTTCGTACCAGGCGAACGGATCGGCGACCAGCGCGCCGGTCAGCTTGTCGGGCAGGGCCCACCGCTCGGCGCCGCTGTGGATCTGGACGTAGTCACCGCCGTAGGCGCGACGGTGGGCGGCCTCGGCCAGGAACAGCAGGCCGCCGAGCGCCCGTCCCAGCGCGGCCTTGCGCTCGGCGGAGGTCTCCTCCGCCGCCAGGCACTCGCGGGCGTACACGCGCACCAGGTCGTGGAAGCGGTAGGCGCTGTAGGGGCCGTGCCCGCCGGTCGCCTCGATGAGCTGGGCGTCGGCCAGCTCGTCGAACAGTTCCTCGGCGTCGAAGAAGGGCACGTCCATCAGCGCAGCGCCGGTCCAGACGGAGAAGATCCCGCTGTCGAGGATCGCCAGCCGGCGGAACAGCCGCCTGGCCTGCTCGCCGACCGACTCGTAGGTCAGCGAGAGGCTCGCGCGGATGCCCATGTCGCCGTGGTTGAGCTCGTCGAGCCGGCGCGTCTCGTCCGCCAGGCGGCCCACGAGCTGCTCGATGCGCCAGTGGGGACGGGCGGCCAGGCGGGCGCCGGCGATGCGCAGCGCCAGCGGCAGGTGCCCGCACAGCTCCGCCAGCGCCCTGGCCGACTCGATCTCCGACCGGACCCGCTCGGCGCCGGCGATGCGCTCGAGCATCTCGATGGACTGGTCGGTGTCGAAGACGCCGATGTCGACGTGGAGCGCCCCGGCCAGCCCGGCGAGGCGGCTGCGGCTGCTGATGATCACCGCGGAGGTGCGGGTGCCGGGCAGGAGCGGCAGGACCTGGCTCTCGCCGGACGCGTCGTCCAGCACCACCAGGGTCCTGCGGTCGGCGAGGAGCGCGCGGTACATCTCGGCGCGCTCCTCCAGGCTCTCGGGCATCGCGCTGCCGGGGACGCCGAGCGCGCGCAGGAACCGTTCGAGCACGTGCATCGGGCTGACCTGCCGGGAACCGCCGCCGTGTAGGTCGGCGAACAGCCGGCCGTCGGGGTAGCGTCCGGCCACGGTGTGCGCGGCGTGCACCGCGACGGTGGTCTTGCCGATGCCGCCCTTGCCGGCGACGATGATGATCGGCACGGCGAACCGGGTGGGGTCCTCCTCGGCGATCGCCAGTTCGCGTTCGATCGCGTCGATCTGCTTCCTGCGCCCGGTGAAGTCGGCGATCGCGCTCGGCAGCAGGAAGGGCACCGCGGTCACGGACGGCGCCCGCGGCGGCTCGGCGGAGATGACGGCGGCCTTGCCCGGCGGGTCCAGGCTCGAATCGGCGGTGAGGATGGCGTGTTCCAGGCGCTGGAGCTGCTCGTTGGGCTCGATGCCCAGCTCCTCGATCATGGTCTGGCGGGCCAGCCGGTAGACCTGCAGGGCCTCGGCCCGGCGGTCGGCGCGGTACAGGGCCAGCATGAGCTGGCCGCGCAGGCGCTCGCGGAGCGGGTAGCGGTCGACGAGCTGGGTGAGCTCGCCGATCAGCTGCTCGTGCCGGCCGAGGTCGAGCTCGAGCTGCAGGCAGTCCTCGTTGGTCGTCATCCGCTCTTCGGTCAGCCGGCTCGCCGCCGACTGCACCGGCCTGCTCTCGATGCCGTCCAGGGCCTCCTCGCTGCGCCACAGCGCCAGCGCCTCGCGGTAGGCCAGCACCGCCTGGTCGGCGTCGCCGGCGTCCCTGGCGCGCCGGGCCCGCAGGGTCAGCGCCTCGAAGCGCTGGGCGTCCAGGCGGCCTTCGTCGACGCGGATCATGTAACCGCGCGACTGGGTGGTGATGAGGTCCGCGCCTCCGTACGCGGCGAAGAGCCGGCGCAACGAGGAGATGCAGATCTGGACCTGCGCGCGCGCGGTGGGCGGCAGGGCGATGCCGTAGATGGCCTCGGCGAGCCGGTCGACCGTGACGACGCGGTTGGGGTCGAGCAGGAGGTTGGCCAGAGTGATGCGCTGCCGCGTCCCCCCCACGTCCAGCCGCTCAGTGCCCTCGACCACCTCCAGCGGCCCCAGGATTCGGAACTCCACCTGTGACTCCTTGCAAGAGAACCCGCGGGACCACCCGAAGTCTTCGCGCTCTCCCAGTATCGGACACACCGCTCAGGTGACGCGGCTTTTCGGGCTTGAGTGGATCGAATGCCCGGACATGCGGCGGAGCCTCGCGGCGCCGATCGCCCCCTCGCCGACCTTGACCACTTGTCTTCGCATGGTACAACTCGGTGCGCACGACAACTAGGGCATATTCCGGACGCCGAAAGGCCGCCTGCGCATCCGGTTATCGACCGGAGAATATCCTGGCCAGGGGTCGGCGGGGAGCACGGCGCACGGGGCGGGACGGCGCGGCGCCCGCCGCCGCCGACGGCCCGCGCGGCGTGCGACGGGGCCGGTGGCGGTAATAGGGCGAACGGCGGGAAACGCGTGGGGTATCCCCGCGCGCGCGGGCTGCGAGCCCCTTTGAAAAGCGTCGCCGGGGTGTCCTCGATAACGCGGCTATCGGCGGCCCGGACGGTAGGGGTCGCACTGGGGTTTCAGCGGGGTCGGGCTCCGGTCTAGCATCGAATCAATCGAGCTTGCAAGGATTTTTAACCGCATGAAGAGGTGATGTCCCTGGTCGCTGGTTTCCTTCGCGGTAAGTCCCCACGCGGGCAAGGGCCATCGCGCGAGCGCCATTCGCACGATGGCCCTTGCTTTTCTCAGGCGAATATCGCCATCGGCTCACCATCGCCACGACGGCGGCCACTCTCCAGCCCGTGATCTTTGTCGGCATGGCCGTCCGCAGTCGTTTCTAACCGAGCTTGAGCACAGGACGCGAGAATTCGGATCTCGCGCCAAGATTCCCGAGGAGTGAAGATGTCCCGCCGCCTGTTCACCTCCGAGTCGGTCACCGAGGGTCACCCGGACAAGATCGCCGACCAGATCAGCGACGCCATCCTCGACGCCATGCTCAAGGGCGATCCGACGAGCCG
>NZ_JBEXGT010000070.1:0-14343 GCF_040607475.1 Sphaerisporangium sp. NPDC005288
GCCGCCCGCGGCTCCGCCGGACCCCTGAGGCGACCTGGCGGTCCCGCGAGGGCCCCCTCGCGGGACGGCGGCGGCCCCGGCGCCGGACGTCCGGCACCGGGGGGAGGCGGATCAGCTCGCCTGGCTGACCGTCGACATGTTGAAGTCGGACACCCGCACCGGGGGCATGATCGTGCGGGTGAAGTAGTCGTTCCACTCGCGGGGGAGGGTCTGCTCCTCGCGGCCGATCTCGGTGAGCCGGCCCAGCAGGTCGACCGGGCTCTCGTTGAACCGGAAGTTGTTCACCTCGCCGACCACCTCGCCGTTCTCCACCAGGTAGACGCCGTCACGGGTGAGGCCGGTCAGCAGCAGCGACTGCGGGTCCACCTCGCGGATGTACCACAGGCAGGTCAGCAGCAGGCCGCGGTCGGTGGAGGCGATCATCTCCTCCAGCGAGCGCCCGCCCTCGGGCCCCGCCATGATCAGATTGTCGATCGCCGGGGTCGGCGCGAGCCCGGTCAGCTCGGCCGAGTGCCGGGTCTGCAGCAGCGCCGACAGCGACCCGTCACGGATCCAGTCGGTGCTCGCCAGGGGCAGCCCGTTGTCGAACACCGACCGCTCGCGGCTGCCGGCGTGGGCCACGACGAACGGCGCGCACTCGATGCCGGAGGCCGCGGGGTCGCTGTAGAGCCGCACCGGCGAGGCCGACAGCGACTCGCCGACGCGGGTGCCGCCCTCGGGACGGGAGAACACCGTGCGGCCGTCGGCGGCGTCCCTGGCCCCCGCCGACCAGTACAGGTAGATCATCAGGTCGGCGACCGCCGTGGGCGGGATCAGCGTCTCGTAGCGCCCCGCGGGCAGGGCGACCCGGCGCTTCGCCCAGTCGAGGCGCCGTCCGAGGGTCTCGTCCAGCGCGGCGACGTCCACGTCGGCGAAGTCGCGGGTGGCCACGCCGGTCCACGCCGAGCGGGTCATGTCGGGCGACTTGGCGTTGAGCTCCAGCCGGCCCGTCGGCTGGTCGTGACGCAGCCGCAGGCCGCTGGAGGAGCCGAGGAAGGTGGAGGCGACGATGTGCTCGGCGAAGCCGTACAGCCGGTGCCCGGCGGTCTCGGCCCCGGCGAACGCCTCACCGAGCGCGGGCGCGAACCGCTCGAACACCTCGATCGAGGTGGACGCGGCGGGATCGTCCCAGCCCTGCGAGCTGGTGCCGGCCACCAGCGGCCGGGCGTCCTCGGCGGGCGGCGCCTCGTGGGAGGCCAGGTCGGCCGCGGTGACCACGTCGGCGAGCTGGTCGGGGCGCACGGCAGACCGTGACACGACGCCGACGCCCTGACCGGTGATCGAGATGACGGTGAGCTGGGAGGAGCGGGCCACGCCGTTGGTGGTCAGCGTGTTGCCGGCGAAGCGGAGGTTCGCGGTGGACCCCTCGTCGACGATCACGACGCACTCGTCGGCCTTGCTGAGGGCAAGGGCGCGTTCGACGGTCTCCTGGGGAGTCACTTTCCACCCTCCTGAACGGTGTTGAGGATCTTGACCCCGCGGAACAGGGCCGAGGGGCACCCATGGCTGACCGGCGCCACCTGGCCGGGCTGGCCCTTGCCGCAGTTGAAGGCGCCGCCCAGCACGTAGGTCTGCGGGCCGCCGACGGCCTCCATGGACCGCCAGAAGTCGGTGGTGGTGGCCTGGTAGGCCACGTCCCGCACCTGGCCGGTGAGCCGGCCGCCCTCGATGCGGTAGAACCGCTGGCCGGTGAACTGGAAGTTGTACCGCTGCATGTCGATGGACCAGCTCTTGTCGCCCATGACGTAGATGCCGCGCTCGACCCGCGAGATCAGCTCGTCGGTCGAGGGGCCGTCCAGCGCGGGCTGGAGGGAGACGTTGGCCATCCGCTGGAGCGGGAAGTGGCCGGGGGAGTCGGCGAAGGCGCAGCCGTTGGAGGGGCCGAGCCCCTTCAGCAGCGCCATGCGCCGGTCGAGCTGGTAACCCACCAGCGTGCCGCCGCGCACGATGTCGAACTGGCGCGTCGCCACGCCCTCGTCGTCGTACCCGACCGACGCCAGGCCGTGCTCGGCGGTGCGGTCGCCGGTGACGTGCATGATCGGCGAGCCGTACTCGAGGGTGCCCAGACGGTCGAAGGTGGCGAAGCTCGTGCCCGCGTAGGCCGCCTCGTAGCCGAGCGCGCGGTCGAGCTCGGTGGCGTGGCCGATCGACTCGTGGATCGTCAGCCACAGGTTGGAGGGGTGGATCACCAGGTCGTACATCCCCGCCTCGACCGAGGGCGCCTTGAGCTTCTCCTCCAGCAGCTCGGGCAGCGTGGCGAGCTCGCCGGGGAAGTCCCACCCCGTCCCGGTGAGGTACTCGTAGCCGCGCCCCGTCGGCGGCGCGAGCGTGCGCATGTCGTCGAAGCGGCCGTCGGCCACGCGCATCACCGTGAGCACCGGGTGGATGCGCACCCGCTGCTGGGTGGCCTCGGTGCCCGCGGTGTCGGCGTAGAACTTCTGCTCCTTGACCTGCATGAGCGAGGCGGAGACGTGGTCCACCCGAGGGTCCTTCAGCAGGCCGGCCGACCAGTCGGCGAGCAGGGCGACCTTGTCCTTCATCGGCACGGAGAAGGGGTCGACGTCGTAGGGCGACACCCAGGTGACCTGGTCGTGCACCGGCTCGGGGGCCAGCGCGACAGGCTCGCGGTTGACGGCGGCGGCGACCCGGGCGACCTTGACGGCCTGATCGGCCACCTCGGCGGCGGCCTCCGGCGTCAGCTCGATGCCCGCGGCGAAGCCCCACGTGCCGTCGAGGATCACCCGGACGGCGTAGCCGAGGTCGTCGGCGTCCATGGAACCCTCGAGGCGGGAGTCGAACAGGCTGAGCGTCTCGCCGCGCACCCGTTCGAGACGGAAGTCGGCGTGTGCGGCGCCGAGCTCTCGGGCGCGCTGCAGGGCCGCGTCCGCCAGCCGCCTGAGCGGAAGGGCGAGGAAGTCGGGATCGATCTGGCGCATGTCCACGATCCTAGCCCTGTGATCTTGTACGGGGCGGATATGGGTTTACCTGCGAGTAAGCGATAGCGTCGTGCCCATGCCTCGATCAGTACTCGTAACCGGTGGCAACCGCGGGATCGGTCTCTCGATCGCCCGCGAGCTGGCCGCCGCCGGTGACGCCGTCGCAGTCACCTACCGCTCCGGAGAGCCCCCCGAGGGGCTGTTCGGCGTGAAGTGCGACGTCACCAGCTCCGAAGACGTCGACGTGGCCTTCTCCAAGGCCGAGGCCGAGCACGGGCCCGTCGAGATCGTGGTGGCCAACGCCGGTGTCACCCGGGACACCTTGCTGCCGCTGATGAAGGAAGACGCCTTCACCGACGTCATCGACACCAACCTCACCGGCGCCTACCGCGTCGCCAAGCGGGCCACCCGCGGCATGCTCCGCATGCGCCGGGGACGCATTGTGCTCGTCTCCTCCGTCGTCGCCATGCTCGGCTCGGCGGGCCAGACCAACTACGCCGCCTCCAAGGCCGGCCTCATCGGCTTCGGCCGCTCGCTGGCCCGTGAGCTCGGATCGCGCGGCATCACCGTCAACATCGTGGCGCCCGGCTTCGTCGAGACCGACATGACGGCCGCCCTGGACGCCGACCAGCAGAACGCCATCACGCGCAACATCCCGCTCGGCCGCGCCGCGACCGCGGCGGACATCGCGCGCGTGGTGAAGTTCCTGGTGAGCGACGACGCCGCCTACATCACCGGTGCGGTCATCCCGGTGGACGGCGGCCTTGGAATGGGGCACTGACATGGGAATCCTCGACGGCAAGCGCCTGCTCGTGACCGGCGTGCTCACCGACGCCTCCATCGCCTTCTCGGTCGCCAAGCTGGCCCAGGAGCAGGGCGCCACGATCGTGCTCACCGGCTTCGGCCGGCTCAGCCTGGTCGAGCGCATCGCCAAGCGCCTGCCCGAGCCGCCGCCGGTGATCGAGCTCGACGTGCAGAACACCGAGCACCTCGACACGCTCGCCGACCGCGTCGGCGAGCACCTCGGCGGTCTGGACGGCGTGGTGCACTCGATCGGCTTCGCGCCGCAGACGGCCCTCGGCGGCAACTTCCTCAACACCTCGTGGGAGGACGTCGCCACGGCCGTCCACGTCTCCACCTACTCCTTCAAGTCGCTGGCGGTCGCCTGCCTGCCGCTGATGAAGGAGGGCGGCGCCGTCGTCGGCCTCGACTTCGACGCCACCAAGGCGTGGCCGGTCTACGACTGGATGGGCGTGGCCAAGGCCGGCCTTGAGTCCTGCTCGCGCTACCTGGCGCGCGACCTCGGCAAGCACGGCATCCGGGTGAACCTCGTGGCGGCCGGGCCGCTGCGCACCATGGCCGCCAAGAGCATCCCCGGCTTCGCCGAGTTCGAGGACAGCTGGCCGGCCAAGGCCCCCCTGGGGTGGGATCTCACCGACACGGTGCCCGCCGCCAAGGCATGCCTCGCGCTGCTGTCCGACTGGTTCCCCGCCACCACCGGCGAGATCGTCCACGTCGACGGCGGCGTCCACGCCATCGGCGCCTGACGGAGGCAAGCAGGGGAGACCGCGGAGCCGGCCGTACGGCTCCGCGGCGGGCCGGAGACGGCCGCCCGCACCCCCGCCGCGGGGCGGGGTGACCGCTCGTTTCCGCCCCGCCGCGCGGCGGGGTGACCGCTCGCACTTCCATCCCGCCGCGCGGCGGGACGGTCAGGCGAGGCGGTGGCGTCCGTTGTCGGGGTGGCTCATGCCCTCGAAGGGCATCGACCTCGGCGCGTCGGAGTCCCGCCGCGACTGCACGATGCGGGCCGCGAGGATCGCCGAGGCCAGCAGCACGGCCGTCAGAGCCGTCCCCACGACGTCATAGGGCCTCTCCGGCACGGCGGTGCGGGCCCGCGGGTCGCCCAGCAGCGACGGCAGGGGCAGGCCGGGCCACAGCGGCACCAGCGGCGGCGACTCCACGTCGGCGGACGGCGGATGGGAGGCGCGGGCCGCGGGTGTGGCACGGTCCACGGGCGGGCCGGGCCGGTCGACGATCTGCGGCGGGCCCTGCTGCCCGGCCGGCGGCTCGCCGGGAGAGCGGTCCTTGCCGCCACCGCCACCGTGGTCGCCTCCGTGGTCGTCACCGTCGTCGTCGCCTCCGCGCGGCGTCGCGGACGGAGCGGCCGAGGGAGTGGAACGGTCCGCGTCCGTGCCCGTGGGGGGCTTGGACGTCGAAGGGCCCCCCTCCTCCCCGCAGTCGGCCGAGCCGACCAGGGGCAGGCAGTCGGTGTCGATGGGCACTCCGAGCAGATCGTCGTCGCCGGAGCCGTCGCGCGCCTCGCCGGGCGACGGTGACGGCTCCGCGTCCGGTGTGTCCGGTGTGTCCGGGGAGGCCGGCGCGGCCGTGGGCGAGGACCGGTGCCCGCGGCCGGTCAGCTTGTCAGCGGTCTTCTCGACCTGGTCGGTCAGGGGCTTCAGCCCGTCGCCGCCGAGGTCGGAGACGGTGTCGGTCACGGGCTTGAGCGCGTCGCCGGTCAGATCGCTCACGGCGTCGGTCAGCGGCTTGAGGCCGTCGCGGGGCGGCCCCGCCGCACCCTCCTCCGGTTCGCGCTCTCGGTCCGAGAGGCCGGACCCGGTCTCGGACCTGGCGCCCGTGCCGGTCCCGGTGCCGGACCCCGTGCCGGTCCCAGGCTCAGTGCCGGTGCCGGACGCCGTGCCGGTCGCCTTGCCGGTCCCGGTCCCGGTCGCGGTGCCGGTCGCCGTGCCGGTCCCGGACTCGGCGCCGGTTACCGGCTTGCCGGCGCCCGCGCCGGGGACGCCGACCTGGTCCAGCAGGTCGCACACGCCTCCGGTGAGGCCGGACAGGGCCGCCCCGCCCCGCTCGCAGCCGTGCGCGCCCGTCGCCGAGCCGGCCGCCGGCGCGGCCACCAGCAGCGCGGTTCCGCTCGCCAGCGCCAGCGTCAGCGCTCCCGCCGAGATGGCGGTCGTGCTTTTGCGCATGGTCCCTCCATCGTCTGCGCATGCGAAGAAGACGCGGGCTCCCCTCCCGCGGTCCTCATGACCATCGTGTGTGGCACCACGCCGGTCTTTCCATGACAAGGTGCGATTCGGTACCGAGTAGTGATACGCGAGCCGCATTCCTGTTCGATGGCCGCCGGTCCCGGCCGCGGCGGCCGGGGGCGGGCGTATCAGGGGTCGACGGCCGAGACGTCGTCGAGCGCCTCACGGATCTCCACGGGCAGCGTGAGCTCCTCCGCCTGCAGCACCCCCTTCAGCTGGGCGTGCGTGCGCGCCCCGACGATCGCCGCCGCCACGCCCGGCTGGTCGCGAACCCACGACAGCGCCACCGCGAGCGGCGACGCCCCGAGCCCCTCGGCCGCCGTGGTGACCGACTCGACGACCCGGCGGCACCGCTCGTCGAGGTAG
This sequence comes from Sphaerisporangium sp. NPDC005288, assembly GCF_040607475.1. Taxonomy (NCBI): domain Bacteria; kingdom Bacillati; phylum Actinomycetota; class Actinomycetes; order Streptosporangiales; family Streptosporangiaceae; genus Sphaerisporangium; species Sphaerisporangium sp. NPDC005288. The sequence continues at coordinate 6,383 of NZ_JBEXGT010000070.1, forward strand.
GGCTGCACGAAGTCGGCGAAGTGCGGCGTCGCGGCCCGCGAGTCGGCGGGGATGCCCACGCGGTACTTGCCGGTCAGCACCCCGCGCCCGAGCGGCGACCAGGCCAGCACCCCGGCGCCGACGTGCTCGGCCGCGGCCAGCACCTCACGCTCGGGGTCCCTGGCCAGCAGGGAGTACTCGACCTGGGCCGAGACGATCGGCGCGCGCCCCGGCGCCGAGCGCTGCCACACGCCCGCCGCCGCAAGCTGCCACGCCGCGTAGTTGCAGACCCCCGCGTACACCGCGCGGCCGGAGGCGACGGCCGTGTCGACCGCCGCCAGGGTCTCCTCCAGCGGCACCTCGGCGTCGAAGGCGTGCAACTGCCACAGGTCCACCTCGTCGACGCCCAGGCGGGCGAGGGAGGCGTCGAGCGCGGACAGCAGGCCGCGGCGCGAGCCGTCACGCGAGCGGTGGCCGTGCGGCGTCAGGACGGCCTTGGTCGCGACGACCATCTGCGACCGCGGCACCGAGTCGCGCAGCAGGCGGCCGAGCAGACGCTCGGCGTCGCCGCCCGCGTAGACGTCGGCGGTGTCGACCAGGGTGCCCCCGGCGTCGGCGAAGGCGACGAGCTGCGCGGCGGCCTCCTCCGCGCCGGTGTCGCGCCCCCAGGTCATGGTGCCGAGCCCCACCCGCGACACCGAAAGACCGCTGCGCCCGACCATTCGCTGATCCATGATCCGGCCAGGCTACCGTGTCGGAACCTCTCACCCGGGCCGATACCGCACGACGCGCCTTGCCCGCGCGGTGCGGGGCGCCGGCGGATCCTCACCGATTCCCGCACGCCCCTGCCTGCCCGCGCCGCCCGCCTGCCCTAGGCTGGCGCGCACTATGGACGCACTGCAAGCCATCGTGCTGGGCATCGTGCAGGGGCTCACCGAGTTCCTGCCCATCTCCAGCTCCGCCCACCTGCTCATCGTCCCGCGGCTGTTCGGCTGGGGGGACCCGGGAGCGGCGTTCACCGCGGTGATCCAGCTCGGCACGATGCTGGCCGTGGTCATCTACTTCTGGCGCGACATCGTGCGCATCATGTGGACCTGGCTGCGGAGCCTGTGGACCCCGGAGCTGCGCGGTGAGATGGACGCCCGCATGGGCTGGTACATCGGCCTCGGCACCATCCCGCTCGGCCTGCTCGGCGTGGTGTTCAAAGACCAGATCGAGGGCCCGGCCCGCAACCTGTGGATCAACGCGACCGTTCTGATCGTCTTCGGCCTGCTCCTGCTGCTGGCCGAGCAGATCGGCCGGCAGCGCACCCCGATCGGCGAGCTGACGCTGAGGCAGGGCCTGATCATCGGGGGGTTCCAGGCGCTCGCCCTGGTGCCGGGGGCCTCGCGCTCGGGGTCCACCATCACCGGCGGGCTCTTCCTCGGCTTCACCCGCGAGGCGGCGGCCCGCTACTCCTTCCTGCTGTCCATCCCCGCCGTGGTGCTGTCGGGGCTGTTCGAGCTGCGCGACGTCGGCGCGGGCGGCGGACCCGACCTGGTGCCGACCATCATCGCCACCGTCGTGTCGTTCGTCGTGGGATACGCGTCGATCGCCTGGTTGCTCAGTTACATCACGCGACACTCCATGATGGTTTTTGTCACCTATCGCGTCTTCATCGGGGCGTTTCTGCTGACACTGTTGTCTCTAGGGGTGATCACGGCGCAATAAGCTTGGCTTTGTGACCACTTTGCTTCTGGTGCGGCACGGTCTCACCGCGATGACCGGGCCGGTCCTCGCGGGGTGGACCCCCGGGGTCCATCTGAGCGAGCCGGGCCGCGCCCAGGCCGAGGCCCTCGCCGCCCGCCTGGCGCCCCTGAGCCTGGACGCCATCGTCTCCAGCCCGCTCGAACGCTGCCAGGAGACCGCCCGCGCGATCCTCGCCGGACGCGACGGGCTCGAGATCGCCTCCGACGACCGCTTCGGCGAGTGCGGGTACGGCGAGTGGACCGGGCGCCCGCTGAAGGAACTGGCCGAGGAGCCGCTCTGGCGGGTGGTGCAGCAGCACCCGAGCGCGGCGGTGTTCCCCGGTGGCGAGTCGCTGGCCGGCGTCCAGCGCCGCGCGGTCGCCGCCGTGCGCCACTGGAACGCCAAGCTCGGCGACGAGGCCGTCTATCTGGTGTGCAGTCACGGCGACGTCATCAAGGCGATCGTCGCCGACGCGATGGGCGCTCACCTCGACCAGTTCCAGCGCATCACGGCCGACCCCGCCTCCCTCACCGTGATCCGCTACACGGCCCTTCGTCCTTTCGTCCTGAGAGTCAACGACGTAGGCGGCGGGGTGGAGAATCTTCTACCCCCGCCCGCCCCGGCCGAGGGTTCGGCGGGGGAAGACGGGGGAGAAAAGTTCACCGGGAGCGACGCCGCTGTCGGCGGCGGAGCCGGGACCACGTAAGGTCGGGCTATGCCGGTCTTCGACTACGATCCGCCAGAGAGGTTCGTGGCCGGTGCCGTTGGGCAACCGGGGTCACGCGCCTTCTTCCTGCAAGCCCGTGGTCAGGGGCGCATGACGACCGTGGGCCTGGAGAAGTTCCAGGTGGCGGTGCTGGCCGATCGCCTCGACGAGCTGCTCGACGAGGTGCTGCGCCGCAGCGGCGGCACCGCCCCGGTGCCGGCGATGGCGCCGGTCGAGCTCTCCGACAAGGCCCCCCTCGACCTGCCCATCGATGAGGACTTCCGAGTCGGCACCATGGCCCTCGCGTGGGACCCCGACACCTCCCAGGTGGTCATCGAGGCCAAAGAGGTCGACGACGAGGAAGAGGAAGCAGAGACGATCGACGACGACCGTCCCGACTCCGCCGTCCTGCGCGTGCACATCACCGCCGCCGAGGCCCGCGCGTTCACCCAGCGGGCACTCGAGATCGTCGCGGCGGGCCGTCCGCCCTGCCCGCTGTGCGGGCAGCCACTGGACGCCGACGGGCACATCTGCGTGCGTCTCAACGGCCACCGGGGGGACCGCACGTGAGTGCAGAGAGCGACCCCCGGCTCAGCAGCATCCCCGGCGCGTCCGGGCTGGACGACGTCACCGCCCTGCGCCTGCTTCGCGAGGGCACCATCGAGGTCGCCGGCCGGCTGGTCGAGGCGACCAACATGACGCTCTACTGCTCGATCCGCCTGGACGGGGTCGTCGCCGAGTGCGTGTACAAGCCGGTCAGGGGCGAGCGTCCTTTGTGGGACTTCCCCGACGGCACGCTCGCCGCGCGCGAGGTCGCCGCCTTCGAGGTCTCGGCGGCCACCGGCTGGCGCATCGTGCCGCCGAGCGTCTACCGCGAGGGGCCGTTCGGCCCCGGCATGTGCCAGCTGTGGATCGACACCGACCCCGAGACCGACCTCATGGCCCTGATCCGCGGCCGCAACCCGGCGCTGCGCCGCATGGCCATCTTCGACGCGGTGGTCAACAACGCCGACCGCAAGGGCGGCCACCTGCTTCCCCTGCCCGACGGGCACATCTACGGCGTCGACCACGGCGTCTGCTTCTCCGCCGAGGACAAGCTGCGCACCGTGCTGTGGCAGTGGCGCGGCAAGCCCCTGCCGCGCGAGGCGGTGAACGTCCTGGCCCGCCTCGAACGCGACATCGAGCGGGGCCGGCTCGGCCGGCGGCTGCGCGAGCTGCTGACGCTCGCCGAGGTCGAGGCCACCTGGGACCGCGTGCGCCGCCTGCTCAGCACCGGCGTCCACCCTTCCCCGTCGGAGGACTGGCCCGCGATTCCCTGGCCGCCCATCTAGTCGTCCCGCCGGGGCCGTACCCTTCGTGAGATGTGTCCATCTCTACCGGTATGGAGGGAACGGGCGTGTGCACGGTCATCGTGAGCGTCGAACCCGGCGCGGAGACTCCGGTGGTGCTGGCCGGAGTGCGTGACGAGATACTCAACCGGCCATGGGAGCCGCCCGCGGCGCACTGGCCGCGGTACCCCTCTCTGGTCGGTGGGCGTGACCTTCTGGCCGGCGGCACCTGGCTGGCCGTCGACCCCGGCGGCCCGCGGGTCGCGGCGCTGCTGAACGGGTGCGGCGACGCGGCGCCCGAGCCGATCCGCAGGTCCCGCGGCGACCTGCCGCTGAAGGCGGCGGCCGAGGGCGGGCCGCCCGACGGCGACCTGTCCTGCTACGACCCCTTCCACCTGCTCGTCGCCGACGCCGGCGGCGTGCGGCTGTGGAGCTGGGACGGCCACGCCGTGAGCGAGGCCACCTTCCCCGCCGGCACCCACATCGTGGTCAACAGCGGCTGGGAGAGCGACGACGCCGACCCCCGCGTGGCGTTCTTCCGGCCGCGCTTCGCCTCGGCCGCGCGCCCGTCGGCGGGCGGCGCCGACGAGCCGGCATGGGAGCGGTGGCGGCGGCTGGCCTCGGGGGCGGGGCTGGAGGTCTCCGACCCCAGGGCGCTGGTGGTCCGCCGGGAGCTGCCGGACGGGCGCGTGTGGGGCACCTCGTCGATCACCCTGGTCGCCCTCGGCGCCGGGGAGCCGCGCTACGACTTCTGCCCGCGCCCCGGCGACCCCGCATCCTGGTACCGGGTCCCGCTCAGCACAGGATCCCGCCCCAGATGATCGTCACGGTCCTGCTGCCCCCGTTGGAGGTGAAGCGGACCTTGGACGTGCTGCAGTACGGGGTGCCGTAAGCGGTGATCGTCGCCGAGCTGCCCGCCCTGATGCGGCCGCGCGTGGTGCTGAGCACGCCGCCCTCGCTGATGGAGGCGCGCCAGGTCACCGCCCCGCGCGGCGCCCGCAGCTTGATGTTCACGTAGGAGATGTAGTCCGAGGCGACCCGGATGCGGGCCGGGCTGACCCGCAGCAGCGGCCTGGCCGCCCGCGTCGGCGGCGTGCGCGGGGTCGGCTCGGGCTTGTCGCTCGGCTTCGGCGTCGTTCTGGCCGGCGAGGGGATCGGGGTGGGGGCGTCGGTCACCGGCGGGGAGGACGTCTCGCCGGGGATCAGCGAGTTCGACGAGGTGGCGGGCGCCGGGGGCGGCGGCGCCGCCCCGGGGGACTGGGTCTTCGGCCCCCCGCCGGAGGCGGTGGAGACGATCGCGACGGCGGCGGCCAGCGCGACCACCCCGGCCACCGCCGCGATAACCCGGTCGCGGCGCCCGCGCAGCCGCTCCCGGGCGAGCGGGCGCCGGTCGCCCGGATTGGGCGGCGAGCCGCCCTCGCCCGGCGGGCCGAGATGCCATGCCGGGCCCGCCGCCGCGCCGGCCCGGTCCGCGCCGGTCGGGAATGCTGGATGACCGGCGGTCTGTCCGGCGCTCTGGCCGGTGACCGGCCGGCCCGGTCCGAGTGGGGGGATGGGGCCGGTCGCGGCCGGGTCCGGGGAGAGCCGGTCGCCGCCCGGCGACGGCAGCGCGCCACCGGCCTGCGACGCGGCAGGAAAGGCCGGCGACGAAGGCGGCCCGCCCGGCAGCCCGGCCTGCGGCGGCGGGCCGGGCTGGCGTGCCTGCGCGGATCGCCCCGGCGTCGGTATGGCGGGCCGCGGGCTCAGCGGGATCGGCCCCCCGTAGGCGGGCTGCGCCCCGGGCCCGGGCCCCGGCGGGGGAGCACCGGGCGTCCAGGCGGGGCCCTGCGGCGCGGGGGTGACCCGAGGCGAGGGGCCGAGGTCGACGCCCTCCAGCCGGGCCAGCAGCTCCCGCGCGGCCGGCCGCCTGGCCGGGTTCCGGTCCAGGCAGGCGGTGACGGCGTCCAGCAGCGTCCCGCTCAGCGCGGACAGGTCGGGCACGCCGTTCAGGATGCGGTTGACCACCGCGGGCACCGAGTCCTGGCCGAACGGCGCCCGGCCGGTCGCCGCGTAGACGATCATGCCCGCCCAGGCGAACATGTCGCTCTCGGGGCCCGGGATCGTGGCCGCCAGGTGCTCGGGCGCGCTGAACGGGGACGCGCCCGCGAACCCGCCCGCCGCGAGCGGGCGTTCGAGCACCCGGCCGATGGCGAAGTCGATGACCTGCGGGCCCTGCGTGCCGAGCAGCACGCTCGACGGCCCGAAGTCGCCGTGCGCCGCCCCCGCCTGGTGGATGGCCGTCAGCGCCGTCAGCGTGCCGAGCGCGATCTGCGACAGCTCCTCCGTCGAGCGGGGACCCTGACGCTCGACGACCTTCCACAGGGAGGTTCCGTCGACGTACTCGCTGGCGTAGTACAACCGCCCGTCGTGCAGGCCGTAGGCCAGGACACGGGCCACGCGCGGGCCGGTCACCCGCTGGGCGCGGCGCAGTTCGACGCCGAACGAGCGCCGCACCTGCTCCTCGTCGGAGAAGCGCCGGTGCAGCAGCTTCACCGCCACCCGCGCGCCGGACTCGGTCTCGGCGGCGTACACGATGCCCTGGCCGCCCTCGCCGATCCGTCCCGTCACCCGGTAGGAGGCGATGGTCGGGGGATCGGTGGGCCCCAAGGGCCGTGACGGCGGCAATCGATCTCTCCCTAGGCGTGCGGACGGACAGGTGCCGGCGCCCCCTCTACCCACGGCGGCAAGATTCTGCCACGTTGGAACGGTACGAAGTACGGTTTTGTGTCATCGTTCCCGTGCGGCACCAGCGCCTCAAATCGGACACCCCGGGGTGATCGCACCACTCGGCCGCATGGATAGGCTCAGGACATGCAATCGTGGTCTGCTCCCGAGATCCCTTCGCTGCCCGGCGCCGGTCTCCCGCTCCGGCTCCATGACACCTCGGCCCGGGGGGTCAGAGAGACCTCCCCGGGGCCCACGGCGCGGATGTACGTCTGCGGCATCACGCCCTACGACGCCACCCATCTCGGGCACGCCAACACCTACCTCGCCTTCGACCTGGCCGGCAGGATGTGGCGGGACGCCGGCCACGCCGTGCACTACACCCAGAACGCCACCGACGTGGACGACCCCCTGCTCGAACGCGCCCAGCAGACCGGCGTCGACTGGCAGGAGCTGGCCGCCAAGGAGATCGAGCTCTTCCGCACCGACATGGAGGCGCTGCGCATCATCCCGCCGGACGACTACGTCGGCGTCACCGAGGTCGTCGACCAGGTGGCCGAGCTCATCGGCCGGCTGAAGGACAAGGGCGCCACCTACGAGGTGGACGGCGACGTCTACTTCTCGGTCGCCGCCGCCCCCAAGTTCGGCGCCGTCTCCGGTTACTCCGAGGAGCGGATGCTGGAGCTGTTCGCCGAGCGCGGCGGCGACCCCGACCGGCCGGGCAAGCGCAACCCGCTCGACTGGCTGCTGTGGCGGGGCCGGCGTCCCGGCGAGCCGTCCTGGCCCTCGCCGCTCGGCCCCGGCCGTCCCGGCTGGCACGTCGAGTGCACCACGATCGCGCTGAACCGCCTCGGCAGCGGGTTCGACGTCTCCGGCGGCGGCACCGACCTGATCTTCCCGCACCACGAGATGGGCGCCAGCGAAGGGCACATCGCCACAGGAGAGTGGCCCTTCGCCCGGGCCTACGTGCACGCGGGCATGGTCGGCCTCGACGGTGAGAAGATGTCCAAGTCGCGGGGCAACCTGGTCTTCGTGCACCGGCTGCGCGCCGAGCACGACCCCATGGCGGTGCGGCTGGCGCTGCTCGCCCACCACTACCGCGAAGACTGGGAGTGGACCGGCGACCAGATCGACACCGCGACGGCGCGGCTGGCCCGCTGGCGCTCGGCCGTCGACCGCTCCGCGGGCCCCGACGCCGGGCCGGTGCTCCAGGGCGTCCGCGAGCGGATGGCCGACGACCTGGACGCGCCCGGCGCGCTCGAGATCATCGACGCCTGGGCGACCCGGGCCCTCGCGGGGGAGGGCGAGGACCCCGACGCCCCCGCTCTCGTCCGAGCCACCACCGACACCCTCCTCGGCATCGCCCTCTGACCCACCCCACCCCCCGGCCACGCCCACCTGACAAACCACGCCAGCGGCGCCGACCCAGCAAGCCCGGCCGGCCATGCCGACCTGGCAAGCTTCGCCGGTGGCGCCGACCTGGTGCGGTGATCACATGCGTTCACCGGGTGCGGCTC
>NZ_JBEXGT010000071.1:0-27077 GCF_040607475.1 Sphaerisporangium sp. NPDC005288
GGTATAGGACTAGACTATCTTAGTGTGCGGTTTTCAGTCGTTTGGTCTCCGTCCCGGCGGGGGGGGGGGCGCCGGGCCCGCTTCGCCGTCCGTGGAGATCGGTCTGTGGAGATCGGTACGTGGAGGTCGGTACGTCGAGGTCAGTACGCCGAGACGTAGGTGACCATCGAGGCGCTCTCCACCGGCCTGCCGCCCTCGTAGCAGGCGACGTCGCGCACCGTCACCTCGTTGCCGTAGGTCGCCCAGCGCGCGAGGAGGTTGCAGAAGGCGGGCCCTCGCCCGTACGCGGTGACCTGGACGTCGTCGGGGAGCACGCCGACCTTGTGGAAGGTCACCAGGCGCAGCCCGAACCCGGCGGTCTGGATCTCGTTGAAGGACCCCACCGAGTTGAAGGTGACACCGGCCGGCACCGGCGTGTACGGACCGGGGTTGGCCGGGTCGTTGTCGAAGGTGTAGGCGAAGTTCCTGGGCGGGATCGCCCCGCCGGTGACGGCGCGTTCGTTGTGGTAGGTCAGCGTCCAGCCGGTGTTGAGCGGGGCGTCCACCGCGTCGAAGCAGCGCACCGAGATCTTCTGCCCGCTCGACGACGGCGACCACGTGCTCACCTTGCAGTGGGCCGGCACGCTGGAGTCGACCGCGGTCACCTGGATGTTCCCCGAGGCGCGCGCGGGGCCGAGGCCGTTCAACATGACCGTCCACACGCCCGGCGACAGCGACGGCACGACGGTGTTGGCGCTGCCCGTGGAGTTGTAGGAGGCGGCGAGGCCCGAGCCGTCCCAGTACAGATAGCCCAGCGCCGCCGGCGACGGCAGGGGCCCGGTGCTGGAGGCGTAGGTGATGGCGAACGGCGTGAACACCGGCCTGCCGCCGTAGGTGTAGCACCGCACCGCTACGATCTCGTCGGTGCCCACCGCCCCGTACTTCTCGATCTGGCACCACACGGCGGTCTGGCCCATCGCGGTGACGTGGGCGACGCCGGGATCGACGCGGGAGGGGGAGACGCCGATGCCGGGGAACCGCACGAACACCTCGCCGATCACACCGGGACTGACCGTGACGGTCGACCCGGCGGACCAGCTTCCCGCCTGGTGGGTCGGATCGGGGATTCCCGAGGTGGTGTCCACGAAGGCGAAACCCCACTTGTCGGGGACCGCGGCCTGCGCGCCGGTGGCCGCCGCGGTGAGCCCGCCCGTGAGCATGGCGGTGAGCATGGCGGTGATGCACAGTAATCGAGCGAGAACCTTCCGTGGTCGACGCATGTCGTCCTCCGTTCACTCCAGAGCCGGCGGATCAAGAACGCGGCGCCGGCGGCCCCGGCGCGGGTGATCGGAACGGCGCGTGGAAATCACACCGTGTCCAGCGCTCTTGATAACCCGGCCGCCCCTCGTTGAGAAGACCCAACATCGGTGGTGGCGAGGCCCGTCTCGGGGTAGGGGGACATCGGCCGGTCCTTGCCGGAGGCGACCGGCCGACCGAAAACCGGCGAGGCCGCCGGGGTGGGTTCAGGGTCGTCTCCGCCTGGAGGCGGACCACGAGTTCGACCTGCGGATGAGGCAGGTGGCGGAGCATCGCCCCTATTCTGGACACGGATACGGGGTCGGACAGGGGGTAGAAGTGGCCGTGACCGACGACAGGCGCGGCGACGCCACGAAGAACGCCCGCCGTGAAGGTTTCAAGGGCCGGCTGGACGACGTGCGCTCCACCCGCACCGGCCGCCTCACGTTGAAGATCGTCGTCGGTGTGGTGGGGGCCGCGCTGGTGATCGGCGGCCTGCTGCTTGTGCCGCTGCCGGGCCCGGGGTGGCTGATCGTCTTCGCCGGCCTGGCCGTGCTCGCCACCGAGTTCGAGTGGGCCCACCGGCTGCTGCAGTTCGCCAAGCGCACCCTGGAGAGCTGGACCGACTGGCTCAAACGGCAGAACTGGCCGGTCCGCATCCTGGTCGGCGCCGTGACGCTCGCGACCGCCGCCGTCATCGTCTGGGCCATGCTCAAACTCAGCCTCGGCATCGACCTGATCCAACAGGCCCGCCAGTTCGTCACCTGACCCCTGCTCCATCGCGCCGGGGGCGTCGCCCTGTGCCGGATTGTCACCGGGGTGAGAACCCGACCTATGAGAAATGCGTACAGAAGCATAGGAACGCGGTGAAATTGGAGTAACGTCCGCATCTGGAGATCTTGCCCGGACCCGAGGGGTGAAGGTGAGCGCTGTCCAGAGACGGGACCCGGTCCTCGCTCCGTCGAGGAGCCGCGCGTCGACCAGGAGCCTTGCTCCGTCGCGAGGACCTGCTGTGCCCATAAGGTGCGCTTCGTCCAGGAGACCTGCCTCGTCGGAAGGGCCGCCTTGTCGAAGGGGCCCGCTTTCCGGGGACGCCCGGCTCGCGGGAGAAGGCCGGCTCGTCCAGGAGAACAGGTGAGCACCGCCCAGAGACGCGGGTGAGCGCCTTCGCCGCCCCGGCGCCGCCGCGGATGCCCGGCGCGTTCGCCGACGTCATCCGCGACCATCTCCCCGAACTGGCCGAGGAGATGCTGGGTGAGATCCAGGCCAGCGTGCCCGAGTACTCCCGGCCCGGCGACCAGACCTACGTCTCGGCCGTGCGGCGCGCGGTGGAGGAGGCCCTGCGGCTGTTCCTCGCCAGGGGCTCCGGCGACGGCTCCGGCCCGGGCCGGGTGGCCGAGGTCTTCCGCGCGATCGGCAAGGGCGAGGCGAACGAGGGCCGGCCGCTGGACTCCCTCCAGGCGGCCCTGCGCATCTGCGCCCGCGTGGCATGGCGCCGCCTGGCGCTGTCGTCGGAGACGCCGAGTTTGTCGCGCGAGGGGCTGTGCGCGGCCGGCGAGGCGATTCTGGTCTACCTGGACGAGATCGCGGCGGCGGCCGCCGAGGGGTACGCGCAGGCGCAGATCAGGGTCGCCGGAGAACTGGAGCTGCGCCGGCGGCGCCTGCTCGACCTGCTGGTCTCCGACCCTCCGGCCGACCCGCGCGCCGTCGACGATCTGGCCAGGGCGGTGGGCTGGCCGGTGCCCAGGACCGTCACCGGGGTCGCCCTGGCCCCCAGGGCGGCGGGCCACGGACATCGACCGGCGGCTCCCGCGGGACCCGACGGCGTCGGGGCCGTGGCGGGGGCGATCGGGGGGCTGCCGGTGAGGCCCGCGCTGCCGCCCGACGTGCTTTTCGATCTCGACCGATCCGACCCGTTCCTCCTCGTGCCGGACCCCGATGGGCCGGGCCGCACCGCCATGCTGGACGGCGGCCTGCGGGACTGGACGGTCGTCATCGGCCCGCCGGTGCCGGTGCGGGAGGCGGCGCAGTCGCTGCGGCTGGCCCGCGAGGCGCTGGACCTGGTGCGCCGCGGCGTGCTGCCGTCCGGCCGGGTGGTCCGCTGCGCCGACCACCTGGCCACCCTGATCATCCTCAAGGACGAGGCACTGGTCAGGGTCATGCGCCGCACGCGGCTGGCCCCGCTCCGCGCGCTGCGCCCGGCCCAGCGCGACCGCGTCGCCGAGACGCTGCTGGCGTGGCTGCAGTGCGGCCACAACGCCAACGAGGTGGCGGCCCGCCTGCACGTGCACCCGCAGACCGTGCGCTACCGCCTGCGGCAGGCCACCGAACTCTTCAGCGACCAGCTCACCTCTCCCGACGACCGTTTCGAGCTGGAAATAGCGTTGCGCGCCCGGGCCCTGGCCGCGCCGTCCACATCGCAAGCCATGCGCTGAGACCCGGGGAGAACGCGGCGGAAAAACGCGTCCGGGGCATGTGGTGAGTTCTTCTCGGCCTGCCCGATACGCGGTTTTGTCATCCACGTGACAGCCTGACGGGTGCGTTTCATCGCCACGGACAAGTCGTCCGGACCCTTTTCGATTTACTTTTCTGCCATTCACCCGAAACGCCCGCTCAATGGGTGGGAAGGCGGGAAAGTCATGCGTTTTCGAGCCGTCCTCTCGGTGCTGGCCGGCGCGGTGCTGATCACCTCAGCCCTCACCGGCACCGCGCGGGCCGAGACCTCGCCGCAGGGGGCGAACGACTGGGCCTGCCGGCCGGCCTCGGCCCATCCGCGCCCGGTGGTCCTGGTCCACGGCACTTTCGCGAACATGGCCGTCAACTGGCCGGCGATCTCGCCGGTGCTCAGGCGGGCCGGGTACTGCGTCTTCGCGCTGGACTACGGCGGCACGCCGGGGGCGCTCATCCAGGGCACCGGCGACATCGCCCGCTCCGCGCAGCAGCTCTCGGCCTTCGTCGACCGCGTGCTCGCGGCCACCGGGGCGCAGCGGGTCGACATCGTGGGGCACTCCCAGGGCGGCATGATGCCGCGCCACTACCTGAAGTTCCTCGGGGGAGCGGCCAAGGTGCGCAAGCTGGTCGGCATCGCGCCGTCCAACCACGGCACCACACTCAGCGGTCTGGTGACGCTGGGCAACCTGCTCGGCCTGACCGGGCCGATCACCGACGCCTGCCCCGCGTGCGGTCAGCAGATGGCCGGCTCGGCGTTCCTGGCGGCCCTGAACTCCGGCGGCGAGACCGTTTCCGGTGTGGAGTACGCCGTGATCGCCACGCGCTACGACGAGGTGGTCACGCCCTACGGTTCGGGCTACCTCAGCGGCCCGGGCGTGCGCAACGTGCTGTTGCAGGAGGTCTGCCCGCTGGACTTCAGCGCCCATCTCGGCGTCATCCTCGACCCCGTGGTGCAGCGGCTGGTGCTGGACGAGCTCGGGGCGCCGCGCGGGCGGATCAACTGCCTCAACCCCCTCGGCTGAGGCACCTCAAGTCCGGTCTCGCCGAGCGCGGCGAGGCCGGGCTACGGATACAGACCGGGCTACAGATGCAGGCCGGGCTACAGATACAGGCCGGTGCCCTGCTCGGACTGCTGGGTGGCGATGGCGTGCAGGTCGCGCTCGCGCATGACCAGGTAGACCTGGCCGTGGACCTCGACCTCGTATTGGTCCTCGGCGTTGAACAGCACCTTGTCGCCCACCTTCACCAGGCGGGCGCTCGCGCCGACGCCGCACACCTCGCCCCAGATGAGGCGGTTGGCCATCTTGACGGTGGCCGGGATGACGATGCCCGCCGAGCTTCGGCGCTCCTCGGACTCCGGCTCGACCTTGACCATGACGCGATCATGGAGCATCTGGATCTCGAACTTCGGGTCAGCCACATCTGAAGCTTATTCGGCCCGGGCGTGAACGGTGACCCACAGTGCGGACCGACTCCAGAGAGCGCTCTCCCTCCGGTGATCGGTAAGGTGACCGCAGGAGGCACCATGAACCAGGATTTCAGCGGCTGGCAGTGGACCAACGAGCCCGCGAAGTGGTCGGCGGACCCGGCGGACGGCGTACTGCGGGTGACCGCGGACGCCCGCACCGACCTGTGGCGGGTCACGCACTACGGGTACAGCTATGACACCGGCCACGTCTTCGGCACGCCCGTCGCCGGGGACGTTCGCGTCGTCACCACGTTCGCCGCCGACTACGCCGAGCAGTACGACCAGGCGGGCGCCGCGCTGCGCGTCGACGAGGAGAACTGGGTCAAGGCGGGCGTCGAGTATGTTGACGGGCGCCTCCACGTCGGCGCCGTGGTGACCAGGGGATTCTCCGACTGGTCGGTCACGCCGCTGGACGGCCCCGTCGAGGCGGTGACGGTCGAGTTGGTCCGCGAGGGCGACACCGTGATCGTGCGGTACGGCGTCGACGGCGGCGAGCCCACCATCCTGCTGCGCCTGGCGTACTTCCCGCCGGGCGTCCCCGCGCTGGCGGGCGTCATGTGCGCCGCGCCCGAGGGCCAGGGCTTCGAGACCCGCTTCACCTCGGTGTCCGTCGCCTGAGACCTCGGGGCCCATCTGCCGGTGAGGTCCGCTCCGTGCCTGGACAGCGGCCGTAACCCGGATTTAACCCGGTTTGTTCGGTCTTTCATGGCCAACCTGCCCAAGTGTCAGCCCGTACCATGTATATCGTGGTCTTCTGTGATGGCTTGGGAGTGACCGCCGGGTTTGCCGGATGAGTCACCGTGTGCGGCCCGTCGGGGCGCCCGTGCCGGGCCGTCGGCGAGGGGAGGTGGCACCGTGACGGACGAGGCCCCGCGCTTGCGGGCGATCCTGGACACCACGGTGCCGAACCAGGCCCGCATCGCCAACTACTTCCTCGGCGGCAAGGACAACTTCGCCGCCGACCGGGAGGCCGCGGAGCAGATCCTGGCGGTCGCGCCGGAGATCCGCGTCATGGCGCGCGAGAGCCAGGCCTTTCACGCCCGCACGGTGCGGTACATGGTGGAGCAGGGCGTCACCCAGTTCCTCAACATCGGCGCCGGCATCCCGTCCGAGAACAACACTCACCAGATCGCCCGCTCGCTGGCCCCCGAGGCGCGGGTCGTGTACGTCTCCAACGACCCCGTGGTGCTCTCGCACTCCCGCGCGCTGCTGGCCACCGACGCGAAGACCGGGGTGGTGGAGGGCGACATCATGCACCCCGCCGAGCTCATGGCCGACGCCGGGCTGCGACGGGTGATCGACGTCTCGCGGCCGGTGGGCATCGTGGTGCTGAGCTCGCTGCAGTTCATCCCCGACGAGGACGACCCGTACAAGCGGGTGGCCGAGCTGCGGGACCTGCTCGCGGCGGGCAGTCATCTGATGATCGTGCACGCGGTGTTCGACTCCCGGCCCGAGGTGGCGCCGCCGATCGTGGACGTCTACCGGCGGGTCTTCGGCCGCATCGAGGACGCCTCACGCAGGCGCGCCGAGGTCATGGGCTTCTTCGATGGGTTCGAGATGGTCGAGCCGGGTCTGGTGTACATCCGCGCCTGGCGCCCTGACAACCCGCTGAACGTCCACAATCCGGACAAGGCGTGGCTGGTCGGCGGCGTCGGCAGGAAACCGGCCCCCTGACCCTGGCCCCGGACGCACCGGTAGGGGATGGACGTCCCGAACAGTGATCGATCAGCGGCCGGCCGGTGATCGACCGCACGGACGCGGTCCCTTACTGTGAGGTGCGTTTCCATGGTGAAAGGTCCGTGATTTGAGGTTCGCCCCCTTTGCTCGTCTGTCCCGTCCGCTCCGATGGGGGGCACGCTTCCTCACCGCCGTCCTGGTGCTCGCCCTCGTCCTGGCCGGCGCGGGCCTGTGGACGGTGCGGCGATCCTTCCCCCAGGTCGACGGCGAGCTGCGGCTTCCCGGCCTGAGCGCGCGCGTCACGGTCGTCCGCGACGCCCACGGCATCCCGCAGATCTACGCGAACACCCCGCGCGATCTGTTCATGGCCCAGGGATACGTCCACGCGCAGGACCGGTTCTGGGAGATGGACTTCCGGCGCAAGACCACCGCCGGCCGGCTGTCGGAGCTGTTCGGCCCCTCCACGCTGGAGGTGGACAAGGTGGTGCGCACCCTCGGCTGGCGGCGCACGGCCGAGCGGGAGCTGCCGCTGCTCGACCCGCGCACCCGCCAGGCGCTCGCCGACTACGCGGACGGGGTGAACGCCTGGATGCGGGCGAGCGACGGCTTCGCCGCCAGGAGCCTGGAATACGCCGTGCTCAAGCTCACCAACGGCTCCTACGCCCCCGAGCCGTGGAGCCCCGCGGACTCGCTCGCCTGGCTGAAGGCGATGGCCTGGGATCTGCGCTCCAACATGGACGACGAGCTGGAGCGGGCCCTGGACGCCTCCGTCCTCCCCGTCGAGCGGGTGGACCAGCTCTTCCCCGGCTATCCCTTCGACCGGCACCAGCCCATCGTCACCACGGGCGCCGTCCACGACGGCCGCTTCACCACCGCCCCGGCGGGCACGCCCGGCGGGAAGGCCGGCTCCACAGCGGCGGGGCGGTCGGCGAAGCCCGTGTCGGCCCCGGCGCGGGTGCTGGCCGACGTGGCGCGCACGCTGCGGGCCGTGCCCTCCCCGCTCGGGACCGGCGGCGCCGACCGCGCCGGCATCGGCTCCAACTCCTGGGTCGTGGGCGGCGCGCACACCGGCACCGGCAAGCCGCTGCTGGCCAACGACCCGCACCTCGGGCCGCGCATCCCCTCCATCTGGTACCAGGCCGGCCTGCACTGCCGGGTGAAGTCGGCCGCGTGCCCCTACGACGTCGTCGGGTACACCTTCTCGGGCATGCCCGGGGTCGTCATCGGCCACAACGACCGGGTCGCCTGGGGGTTCACCAACCTCGGCCCCGACGTCACCGATCTGTACCTGGAGCGCACCAAGGGCGACACCTACCAGGCGGGGGACTCCTGGCGGCCCATGGAGACCCGCACCGAGGAGATCAAGGTCGCCGGGCGCCCCGCCGAGCGGCTGACCGTCCGGTCCACCCGGCACGGCCCGATCATCTCCGGGGTGCTCGGCGGCGCCACGAACGCCCTGCCAGGGGCCGCCGCCAGGGCCGAGGAGGGGGCGCCCGCCGGCGGCCGGCCGGGGAAGGACGGCAGACTCGCGGCCGCCGGGCACGACCTGGAGATCGCCCTGAGATGGACCGCCCTGGACCCTGGACGCACGGCCGACGCCCTGCTGCTGCTGGACACCGCGACCGACTTCGCGCACTTCCGCACGGCCGCGTCCTTCTTCGAGGCCCCCGCCCAGAACATGATCTACGCCGACGTCGACGGCAACATCGGCTACCAGGCGCCCGGGCGCATCCCCGTCCGGGAGGCGGGCGACGGCCGGTGGCCCGCGCGGGGCTGGACCGGCAAGGAGGAGTGGAAGGGGTTCATCCCCTTCGAGGAGCTTCCCATGGCCTACAACCCGCCCGAGGGCTTCATCGCCACCGCCAACAACGCCGCGACCGGCCCCTCCTACAGCCGCTTCCTCACCTCCGACTGGTCCTACGGCTACCGTTCGCAGCGCATCATCGAACGCATCAGGCAGGCGACGGCCAAGGGAAAGATCACCTCGGCCGCCATGGCGGACATCCAGATGGACTCGGCCAACGGCCTGGCGCCCGTCCTGGTGCCGCACCTGCTGCGGGCCGGCGCGAAGGTGCCCGAGGCCCGGGAACTGCTCGCGGGATGGGACTTCTCCCAAGGCCGCGACTCCGCGCCCGCCGCCTACTTCAACGCCGTCTGGCGCCACCTGCTCCAGCGCACCTTCGACGACGACCTGCCGGAGGGCGGCCGGCCCGGCGGCGGCGACCGCTGGTACGAGGTCGTGCGCCCCCTGCTCGACCGTCCCGGCGACCCGTGGTGGGACGACGTGCGGACCAAGGACAGGACCGAGACGCGGGACGACATGCTCGTGGCCGCCATGGGCGACGCCGCCGGGGAGCTTCGCGCCAAGCTGGGCGACTCACCCCGCGACTGGCGGTGGGGCGACCTGCACACCCTGGAGCTGACCAACGAGACGTTCGGCACCTCCGGCATCGGTCCCGTCGAGTGGCTGTTCAACCGGGGGCCGCTGCGGCTCGGCGGCGGCAAGGACGCCGTCGACGCCACGGGTTGGAACGCCACCACGGGCTACCAGGTGGACTGGGTGCCGTCCATGCGGATGGTCGTCGACCTGGCCGACCTGGACCGCTCGCGCTGGTCGAACCTCACCGGCGCCTCCGGGCACGCCTTCCACCGCGACTACGACGACCAGGCGCAGCTGTGGGCCGACGGCGCCACCACTCCCATGCGCCAGACCGAACGCGCCGTCCGCGCGGACGCCGCCGACACCCTCACCCTGACGCCCTGAGACCCCGGCGGATCAGCCGCCCTGGACGCGGACGCGGATGCGCCGGCAGGTGGCGCAGCGCTGGGTGACCACGTGGCCGATCGCCTCGACGGTGATCCACTGATGGCGCAGGTGGATCTGCGAGGTGAGACCGGCCAGGACGCGGGCCACGCCCGCGCCGAGGCCGGGGGAGCCCTCCGTCTCAGGATGCTCGCTCGCCTGGCGGGGCGCCGAGCCGTCGAGGTGCCGCGATGTCCGGGCGGGTGAGCCTTCGTGCTGCACTGAGGACATGTCCTCGCCCCTCACGTAGGGCCGTCGGTGCACGGCGCGGCGCGCCGCCGTCCGGGCGGACTCTGCCCATGGATCGCGACCTCATGCATGACAGGGAAAAGTACCAGGCCAGGCGCCGCCTTCGGCTGAGGCGGCCCTGCGACCCGCCGTCAGCCGCTGGTGACCGAGGAGATCTCGGCCAGCGGGAACTCCAGGTAGTCGCCGGCCTCCTCGCACCAGGCGTCCAGCACCCCGCGTCGCAGCTCGCCGTGGCTGATCGTCGCGGTGAGGCCGTCGGACAGGGTGATGAGCGCGCGCACGCCCCGGTCGACGACGAAGCCGAGCAGGGACTGCTGGGCGGTCGGCAGCCGGGTGGCCAGGCGGCCGATGACGGCCCACGTCTGGCCGGTGTGCCGTTCCTCCGCGAGAGCGCCCGCCAGCCGCCGGGCGTGCTCGCGCGGGTCGGGCGGCGGCTCGGCCAGATGCACGTGCGGCTCCTCCAGCTCGGCCACCCGGCCGCCGGGCAGCAGGATGAGCCGCCCGCCCTGCGGCTCGCGCCTGACCGCGATCTCGCCGCTGTCGTCCACGGGAACCGGCGCGTACCCGGCGTCGCGCAGGGCGGCGAGCGTGCGCGCGGCCGGGGCGGCGCCGGCCAGGACGGTCGGGGCCAGCAGCCGCAGGCCGAGCCGGGCCAGGCGGCGGTGGCCGGCGATCTCGGCGAGCAGCGCCGGGTCGGAGCCCTGGATGATGCAGCCGACGGTGGTGACGGTGACCTCGCCGTACCGCCGGGCGACGTCCCTGACGAGGTAGGTGAGCGGCTGGGGGAGGGTGCCCGCCGCGCTGAGCTCCTCAAGGAGGGAGTCGGCGGTGTACCCGGCGTCCAGGGCCCGCCGTACGCTCGCGGGGCTGAATCGCCACACCGACGCGGCGCCCTGCGACTCGCGGTCGGCGGCGCGGTCGAGCAGGCCCGACAGCTCGGCGGCGGGCGGGCCGGTGACGACGGCGGTCAGGTCGGCGCCGAACAGGGCGGTGCGCTGCGCGCCCGCCAGCGCGTGGACCGAGGACTCGACGAGCCCGGGGGCCCGCTCGACCGCGGGGACGGTCTCGTCCTGCTCGTCCCCGGCCGAGGCCGAGCCGATCGCGGCCAGGGCCCGTCCGAGGGCGGTGAGGGTGTCGGAGGCGACCAGGCCGAGCAGGCGGGCCTCCGCCAGGACGGCCGGGCAGCACTCGGCCAGCAGGTCGCGGTCGAGGAGTGGCGCCCGCCAGTGCACGGCCTGCACCAGTTCGGGCATGCTCGCGAAGGCCGCGTCGGGCGGGAGGGTGGCCAGCGTGGCCAGCACTGCCCAGCGGATGCGCGCCACCGTCTCACCGGAGGGGTCGTCGCAGAGCACGGTCGGGTATTTGCCGGCGGTGCGCCGCAGGGATGAGCGCTCCATGCGCCACCACGCCGCCAGGAGGGCGCGCAGCCGCGTGGGGGCGTCCTCCAGCCGCCAGGCGTCGAACCGCTTGGTCGGCACCAGGCCGCCCGCCGGCTCGTCCAGGGCGAGCAGCCGGGCGACGGCGCAGGCCTCCAGCAGCAGCCGGGACTCCTCCTCGGTGCAGCCGGTCTCCTTCACGACCCGGCGCACCTCGCGGACCCCGACGCCGCCGCCCTTGAGCAGCGGCAGCGGGGTCTTGTCGGTGTTCTCCAGCAGCGCGGCGGCCCGGTCGACGGCGTGCGGGGCGGCCAGGCACATCTGGTGGTCGACGGCCTCAGGGTCCACCGGGACCGTGCCGAGCTGCGGCGGCTCGGGGGTGAAGGGCGCGTGGTAGTCGGGGCCGCGCAGAGCGAGGGCGACCTCGCGGGGCATCTCGGCGATGTCCCACTGGGTGCGGTAGAGCAGGCCGTGGTCGGCGGCCCACTGCTCGGGGGAGCCCGGGGCGACGAAGCGGTTGCCGTCCACCCCGCGCACCGGCCCGTCCCAGGCGAACTCGTCCAGCAGGCTGACGGTGCCGTCCGGGGCTTCGCGCAGCAGGGCCGACAACCGGTCGGCGTCGGACAGCACGCCGGTGATGCGGGTGATCAGCTGGCGCTTGCCGCCCTGCGAGGCCAGGCCGAGGCCGCGGCTCATGCGGCGCAGCCCGTCGGTGTTGAGCGTCCAGGAGTCCAGGTAGGACAGAAGGGGGTCGCCGAGCCCGCAGGGGGCCGTCCACCAGCGGGCGACGGCCCCGGCGAGGTGCAGGCGGCCGTCGGGGCCCGGCCATGCGAGGGCGTGGTCGAACAGGTCGTCCAGCCAGGGGAGCACCTCGGCGGTGGTGACGCCGAGGAAGCGGGCCAGCTCCTCGGCGTTGGCGCGCTCGCCGATGACCAGGCAGGCCTGCAGGATCTCGAGGGGAGGCAGGGGAAGGCCGCGCATGACCTCCATCACCGCGAAGGTGTCGTTCAGACGCCGGGCGAGGGTGTCCAGGCGGCGGGGCCAGGGCGCGGCGATCGCGTCCGGGCGGTTGGCCAGCAGGCGCGCGAGCCGGTCTTCATCGAGGGTCGTCAACCAGCCGAGCAGGTGATCATCCATCACAGCTCTTTCAAAGGTCTCGCGGGAGTCACCAAGAAGCAACCGTAATGCAGAGCACCCGCTTGACGGATCGACCTTGCGGAATACACCCCCGAATCCTTGACGCGTTTCCCACGGCGCGGGACGGTGCGCCGGCCATGGCGGTGGAGGGGACCGGGCCGCGTCGCCGGCGTCCGGCGCCGCTCACCTGCTCAGGAGAGCCCCGCGACCTCGATCAGCTCTTCAGGACGGCCCACACGACCTTGCCGTAGGGCAGCAGGGGGTTCCACCCCCAGCGCAGGCTCATCGACTCGACGATGTGCAGGCCCATGCCGCCGACCTCCAGCGGCGAGGGGTCGCGCATCACGGGGGCCGCCGACCCCGGGTCGGCGAAGACGCAGCCGACCAGGGAGCCCATGCGGATCATCGACATGCGGATGGGCTCGCAGACGCTGTGGCGCGGTTCGCACGGGCCGGGCATGAGGCCGTGCCGCAGCGCGTTGGTCGCCAGCTCCGACACCACGAGCTCCATGTCCTGCACCAGGTCGCGCATGCGCCAGCCGATCAGGCTGCCGGCCGCGAAGCTGCGCGCGGAGTGGACGGACTCCGGGCGGGGAGGCAGCACGAACGTGGCACTCGACGTGCCCGCCTCCGGGGGAGCGAGATCGCGCGCGGGATGAGGCCACCAGCCGATGGGAGGCCACCAGTCGAATGCCGACCACTGGTTCGGCCCACGTGTCAGGTCCGTGGAGTGCACGAGATCATGATGGGCCAAACTCATGTGCAGGTGCAAGAGCGAATGCACGTGCAGAGGAGGCGTGCAACCGCTACGGTTGCCCTTGGGAGTGAAACCGAAGGGGGACCTCACGCGCGATCTTTGACAGACTGTGAACCAGTCCACAACCGGAGGAAAGCACGTGTCCATCGATCCGCCTGGCTCGGGCTCAACGGTTCGGCGCATCATGCTGGGCGCCAGCCTACGCAGGCTGCGTGAGGAGCGCGGGCTAACGCGCGAGGTCGCGGGATTCCACATCCGCGCCTCCGAGTCCAAGATCAGCCGCATGGAGCTTGGACGGGTGGGGTTCAAGACGCGTGACGTCGAGGATCTGCTCACGCTCTATGGCGTCAACGACGACGCCGACCGCCGTGGGCTGCTCGAGATGGTCCGCGAGGCGAACACCCCTGGATGGTGGCACAAGTACAGCGACCTGCTCCCCGCATGGTTCTCGACGTACGTCGGGCTCGAGGAGGCGGCGTCGGTGATCCGCACCTACGAGGTGCAGTTCATTCCGGGGCTGCTCCAGACGGCCGCGTACGCCCGGACGGTGATCAGGCTCGGGTACCCGGATGTGTCCGACGACGAGATCGAACGCCGTGTGCATCTGCGCTTGCACCGGCAGGAGCGTCTCCTGCGCAACGACGGACCGAAACTCTGGGCCGTCATCGACGAGGCCGCGCTGCGGCGGCCCATCGGTGGCAAAGAGATCATGTACGAGCAGTTGCAGCACCTGATGGCCGTCGCCAGCCTGCCGGCCATCACTTTGCAGGTGATGCCGTTCCAGTTCGGTATGCACGCGGCCGAGGGTGGAGCGTTCACCATCCTGCGTTTTCCGGAGTCCGACCTATCGGACGTGGTCTACGTCGAGCAGCTGTGGGGTGCCCTTTATCTGGACAAGCGTGAGGACATCGATCCGTACCTCACGGCCATGGAACAGCTGTGCATCGAGAGCACAACGCCCGGGGGCACTGCCGAGATACTCGGCGACATACTCAGAGAGATCTAGATGAACCAGCCATACAACGGAATGCCGGCCACGAGCCTCACCGGCGTCGCGTGGCGCAAGAGTGTTCACAGCAACTCGCAGGGCAACTGCGTCGAGCTTGCGAAACTCCCCGACGGGGGCGTCGCCGTCCGCAACTCCCGATTCCCGGACGGCCCGGCCCTGATCTACACCGCTGACGAGATCCGGGCCCTGGTGCTCGGCGTCAAGGACGGCGAGTTCGACAATCTGGTCGCGTAACACCCTGTTCACATATCGCGCGTCCGGTTAACCGGAGAGCGCTGATCGCGTAACCGGGGTCGTCCATCGGCCCGGCACACTGGTCCCGTCCGCTTCTTCGTGAAGTTCGTGGGGGCCCGTGATGCTGGATCAGATGACTCTCTACCCCGTAGCCGATGATGTGCTGTTCGCGCCGGGGGGCCGCGTCGTGATCCGTACGTACGGCGTCGCGTCCGCGGCCTCCACCGAGGACGGCAGCCGCCCGGTCTCCTACCGCACCTGGGTCACCGGGGTCAGGGACCAGCCGAGATACTGGCGCTGGGGCCACTTCGAAGACGCCCGCCACGGCCACCGCAAGGTCCTTGAGTGGCTGACCGGCCGAGGCCCGCAGCCCAAGCCCGTCACCTCCTTCTGACCGGCCCCTGCCCCGCTCCGTCCGGCCCGCCCTCCCGCCCCGCCGCCGTGCCCCTCAGGAGGGGGCGGTGAGGTAGCGCTGGACCGTGGGGGCGAGCCAGGCGACGATCTCGTCGCGCGTCATCTCCACGACCGGCGGCAGGCACAACACGTAGCGGCACAACGCCATGCCCAGCACCTGGGTGGCGACCAGACCGGCCCGCCGCGCGGCGTCGGCGGGGCCGGCCGCGGGCGCGGCGACCGTCGGCCCGAGCTGCCCGGCGAAGATCACCCGCAGCCGGCCGGCCGCCTCCGCGTTGGTCACGCTCGTGCGCAGCAGCACCATCAGGGCCTCGTCGGCCTCCCAGCGTTCCAGGAAATGGGCCACCAGCGTGGCGCCGAGCCGGTCGCGGGGGATCGCCGTGAGATCGGGGAGCCGGAGGTCGAAGTCCGCGGCCGCGGCGAAGAGCCTCTCCTTGCTGCCGAAGTAGCGCATCACCATCGACGGGTCGATGGCGGCGTCGGCGGCGATGGCGCGGATGGTGGCGCGCTCGTACCCGTCGGCCGCGAAGCGCTCGCGCGCGGCCGCCAGGATCGCGGCCTTGGTGTCCTCGGACGATCTCCTCATGTCAACAAGTGTAGGCCAACACCTGTTGACATGACGATCCCGGCGACGCAGACTTATGCCAACGGTTGTTGTCCAACAAGCGTTGACACAGGAGGTCGCCATGTTCTCCCCAGCCGCCACAGACGTACTGGTCGTCGGCGCGGGCCCGACCGGGCTCACCACCGCCCTCGGCCTGGTCCATCAGGGACGCTCGGTCACCGTGGTCGACGCGCGCGCCGCGGCGGACACCACCACCCGCGCCGCCGTCGTGCACGCCCGCACCCTCGAGGTGCTGGAGCCCTACGGCGTGGCCGGCCGGCTCGTCGCGCGCGGCCTGCCGGTGCCCCGTTTCACCGTCCGCGACCGGGACCGCGTGCTGGTGCCGGTGCCCTTCGGCGGCCTGCCCACCCCCTACCCCTACACCCTGATGATCTCCCAGGAGGTCACCGAGGCCGTGCTGCTGGAACGGCTCACCGAACTCGGCGGCCAAGTCCTGCGCCCTTCCACGCTCTCGGCGTTCGAACAGCACGCCTCAGGGGTGACCGCCACCTTCACGACCGGCGAGACCGTCCGCGCGCGGTACCTGGTGGGCGCCGACGGCATGCACAGCACCGTGCGCGAGCAGGCGGGCATCGGGTTCACCGGCGGCGCCTACGCCGAGTCCTTCAGCCTCGCCGACGTGCGCCTGTCCGGCGGAGGGGTGCCGGACGACGAGGTGATCCTCTACTTCTCGCCCGCCGGGCTGGTCGTCGTGGCCCCGCTCCCCGGCGGCGTCCACCGCATCGTGGCGACCGTACAGGAGGCGCCCAAGGAACCGGACGCCGCGTTCGTCCAGGACCTGCTCGACACGCGGGGGCCGCGGGCACGGCGGGCGATCGTCCGCGAGGTGCTGTGGGGGTCGCGGTTCCACGTCCAGCACCGGATCGCCGACACCTACCGGGCCGGGCGCGTCCTGCTCGCCGGGGACGCCGCGCACGTCCACAGCCCGGCCGGCGGCCAGGGCATGAACACCGGCATCGCCGACGCGGCGGCCCTGGCCCGCACCCTGGACGAGGTCCTCGCCGGAGGATCGCCCGACCTGCTGGACGCCTACGGCGCGACGCGCAGGCCGGTGGCCGAGCAGGTCGTCTCCCTCGCCGACCGCCTGACCCGCCTCGCCACGGCGGACCGCCGCCTCACGCCGCTGCGTAACCTGGCACTCCGGCTGTTCACCCTGCACCCCGCGGTGCGCCGCGACCTGGCCTGGCGCCTGTCCGGCCTCCGCTACCGCTGATCTCCGCACCGCCCGCCGACCGCGCCTGACCAGGCGACCGCTCACCGCGTGCCCGCTCCAAGGTGGCGAGCCCGGGAGAGCCGGTCGATCGGCGACCTTCACGGGCGGGCCGGCCGGAGGGGAAATAGTCATGGCCGAGTGGCTGTTGCATACCTCCGTTCGTGCCGTCATCGGGTGAAAGGGCGTTTCTCCATGGCTCTGCCGCTGTCCATCCTGGATCTTGCGTACATCCGTGAGGGAGGGACGGCCTCCGACAGTCTCGCCGCCAGCGTCGCCCTCGCCCAGCGGGCCGAGGAGCTCGGATACCGGCGCGTCTGGTACGCGGAGCATCACAACATGAGGTACATCGCGTCCTCGGCGACCAGCGTCGTCATCGCCCACGTGGCGGCGCACACCCGGACGATCCGCCTCGGATCGGGCGGCGTCATGCTGCCCAACCACTCCCCGCTGACCATCGCCGAGCAGTTCGGCACCCTGGAGACCCTCCACCCCGGGCGCATCGACCTCGGCCTCGGCCGGGCCCCGGGCAGCGACCAGCAGACCATGCGGGCCCTGAGGCGCACGCCCACCTCCTCGGACGCCTTCCCGCAGGACGTGCTGGAGCTCCAGGGCTACCTGACCGGCGAGAGCCGCATCCCTGGCGTCCACGCCATCCCGGGCAAGGGCACCAACGTGCCGCTGTACATCCTCGGCTCCTCGCTGTTCGGCGCCCAGCTCGCGGCGGCGCTCGGGCTCCCGTACGCGTTCGCCTCCCACTTCGCGCCCGACGCGCTGGAGGAGGCCGTCGCCCTCTACCGCCGTGAGTTCAAGCCGTCTCCGCAGCTCGACCGGCCGTACGTCATGGCGGCGCTCAGCGTGATCGCGGCGGACACGACCGAGGAGGCGCGCGAGCAGCAGCTCGCCGCCCTGCGGCTCAGGGTGCACAACTTCCTCGCGGCGGGACGCCCGTACGACGAGCAGGAGGCCGACATGCTTCTGGCCTCGCCCGCGGGGCGCCAGATCGGGCGGATGACCAAGTACTTCGCCGTCGGCGACCCGGCGGAGGCCGCGGCCTACGTGGCCGAGTTCGCCGAGCACGCCCAGGCGGACGAGCTGATCGTCTCGCTCGCCTCACCCGATGCCAAGGCGTCGATCAGGTCGGCCGAACTCCTGGCGGAGGCGCACGGCCTGTCCGCCTGACGGCCCGGCCCGGGCGACCCGCGAAGCCGGAACTCAGCCGGGGGGCGCGCCGTCTCCGGGGAGCGCGCCCCCTCGCCGATGCCGGACGTTCAGGGGGTGACCTGGGCGTTCCAGCGGGTGAGGGCCGGCTCGCCGTGCTCGTACCCGAGGGCCGAGATGGTGCCGGTGTCGAGCACGAAGTGGCGTCCCTCCCGCGGCGGCAGTTCCAGCCACCGGGCGGTGAGGACACGCAGGAAGTGGCCGTGCGCGACCAGCGCGACGGTGCCCTCGACGTTTTTGACCCGGGCGATCACCCGGTCGGCGCGCTCGGCGACCTGCTCGATCGTCTCCCCTGGGTGCTCGGCGTCCCCGGGGATCACCCCGTCGCGCCACAGGTACCAGCCCGGCCGCTCCGCGCGGATGTCCGCCGTGGTGATGCCCTCGTAGCCGCCGTAGTCCCACTCCCACAGGTCGGGGTCGGTCTCGACGCCGGTCAGGCCGGCCAGCTCGGCCGTGTACCGGGCCCGCTCCGCCGGGCTGACCAGGACGAGCGAGAAGGTCCTGTCCTTCAGCGCGGGCGCCAGGGCGCGGGCCTGGTCCTCGCCCTTGGGCGTCAGCGGGAGATCGGTGCGGCCGGTGTGCCGCCGGTCGCGGCTCCACTCGGTCTCGCCGTGCCGGAGAAGAATCAGCTCGTCCATATCGGACCATCATGTACCGCCCGTGCACGTGCACGTCGCCGGGGGTGCCAGGCGGATCCCGCCGTGTCCTGATCTGTGGGGTGGAGGTCCAGGGGCGCGGGCGCGGCGGCGGGGATGAGTTGCGACAGTGGAGGGGAAGACGCCGGCTTCGCGGAGGGCGAGCCCGCAGGGCCGGCTTCCGTCGAACACAAGGAGTTCCCGATATGAGCGAGATCATCGCAGGCGTCGCCATCCCGGACTCGGCGCTCGCCACCGAGGCGACCGAGCTGGTCCGTGACAGCGCGCCCGAGCTGTTGTACGACCACTCCCGCCGCGTCTACCTGTTCGGCGCCCTCCAGGGGCGCCGGCTCGGCCTCACGGCCGATCCCGAGCTGCTGTACGTGGGCGCGATGTTCCACGATCTCGGGCTGACCGACCGGCTCCGGAGCGACGACCAGCGGTTCGAGCTGGACGGGGCCGACGAGGCGCGCCGGTTCCTCGCCTCGCACGGCGTCCCGGAGGCCGACATCCGCAAGGTGTGGGAGGGCATCGCCCTGCACACCACCCCCGAGATCCCCTACCGGCTCGAACCAGAGATCGCCCTGGTCACCGCCGGGGTGGAGACCGACGTTCTCGGCATCGGCTACCGGGACCTGGACCCGGGCGACGTCGCGGCGGTCACGGCGGCCCATCCCCGGCCGGACTTCAAGCGGCGCATCCTCCAGGCGTTCACCGACGGCTTCAAGCACCGCCCGGACACGACGTTCGGCACCGTCAACGCCGACGTCCTGGAGCACTACGTCCCCGGCTTCCGGCACATCGACTTCGTCGAGGTCATCCTGAAGTCCGACTGGCCGGAGTGACGTGGATGGCGTGAGGGGGGACCTGGCCGGCGGCGGCGGCCGGTCAGGCGGTGGAGTCGTCAGGCGGGCACTTCTTGCGGAACCAGACGGTCTTCGCGGGGCCTTCGGGGGAGGGCAGGACGCCCCATTCGTCGCAGAGGGCCTCGACGATGGTCAGCCCACGTCCGTGCTCGTCGTCGTCGATGCCGCTCCGGCGCTCGGGCCGTCCGGCCCCGTGGTCGGTGATCTCCGCGAGCAGCGTCTCCCCGGACACCCGGAGCGTGAACCGGATCGGCGGCAGCCCGTACAGGACGGCGTTGCTCAGCACCTCGGTCGAGGCGAGCACGATGTCGTCGGTGAGGTCGTCGCCCGCTCCGGCGAGCTGCCACTTGCTCAAGGTCTGCCGGATCATCTTCCGCACGTCCGCGAGGACGGTCGGATCCCGGGGGATGTCCCAGTACGCGGCGCGTTGCCCGTCCGGAGTCCCGCTCATGTGTGTCCTTGTCTATGCCGCATATGACCTGGAAGACCCTACTCTGTCCAGATTTGAGGCGTTCAGGCAGGTGGGTGGGGGTCGTGCCCCTCGCCGCCTCGTCGGTACGGCGGTCCCGGAGCACGCGACCCATCCGATCGGCGGCCTCCGGGGACCACGGGCTCACACTGCCCATCGGCGGTCGTTCCAGTAGCCGGAACGCGAGGACGCGACCTCGATCCGAATACGAGCCCGCGCGCCTTCTTCGGGGATCGAACAATGGAGCACACGTTCTTGAGCAGGGCAGATCGGCCGCACGCTGACGGGAGGAAGAGCACCTACAGCGGCGGCACGGGTGGCGGGTGCGTGGAAGTCGTGCGGAACCTCCCGGGAGTCATCGCGGTCCGGGACGGCAAAGTGTCTGGGGGGTCGGTTCCGCTGTTCTCGGCGGGAGAGTGGAGCGCGCTCCTCGCCGGCGTCGGAAACGGTGACCTCGGAAGGGCCGTCCCCGGCTCTGAGGAACGGCCCATCGGGGCTCGGGAGAGCATCGGCCGGGGCGCCTCCCGGCACAGGGCCGACAACTCCCGTGAACAACCTAGGTCAGTCAGTTGATGGGTCAGACCCCAACCAGGGGGCGCACACCTGCATCCTCACTGTCAGTTGAAGGTGTCGGGGTCGGGGCCGGTGCGGGTGGCGGTGTCGAGGGTGGCGATGGCGGCCATGTCGTCGCCGGTGAGCTCGAAGCCGAACACGTCCAGGTTCTCGCGGATGCGCTCGGGCGTGACGGACTTGGGGATCACGATGGAGCCGAGCTGGAGGTGCCAGCGGAGGATGACCTGGGCCGGGGTCCTGCCGTGCCGCTCGGCGATCGAGGTGATGGCGGGGTCCTTGAGCAGGCCGCCCTGGGCGAGCGGGCTCCACGCCTCGGTGGCGATGCCGTGCTCGGCGTGGAAGGCGCGCAGCTCCGCCTGCTGCAGGTTCGGGTGCAGCTCGATCTGGTTCAGGACCGGGGGTACCTCGTAGTGGTCGAGCAGGCGCCGCAGGTGGCCCGGCTGGAAGTTGGACACGCCGATGGCGCGCACCCGGCCGTCCGCGTACAGCTTCTCGAACGCGCGCCAGGTGTCGAGGTAGCGGTCGCGGGCCGGTGTGGGCCAGTGGATGAGGTAGAGGTCGATCTGGTCCAGGCCGAGCTCGGCGGCGCTCTGGTCGAACGCGGCGAGCGTGGAGTCGTACCCCTGGGCGCTGTTCCACAGCTTGGTGGTGACGAAGACGTCCTCGCGCGGCAGGCCGGACTCGGCCAGGGCGAGGCCGACGCCCCGCTCGTTGCCGTAGGCCGCCGCCGTGTCGATGCTGCGGTAGCCCGACTTCAAGGCGGTGGTGACGGCGGCCACAGTCTCGTCCTGCGGGATCTGGAAGACGCCGAAACCGAGCTGTGGGATCCGCACGTCGTTGTTGAGCGTGATGGTGGGTACGCCGGTCATGGTCATCGCCTTACGTGATCGCCTTGGTCGGTGCTCGGCCGGCGGGTCGTCGCCGGCCGACGGAGCGGGGCTCCGCGAAGCCGCGGACGCCCCGTTCAGGGTGCGCGTGATGCACTCCCCGGCCTCGGACCGGACAAACGACCGAAGGCCCTGTTTGCCGAAATATCGGGCACGGGCCCGAGTGCGGTGAGAGGACACGGGTGTTTCTCGATGGAAATGCCGATCGCCGCCGGCTCGGCACCCCGATCGTCCGGGCCCACCGGTCGCCCGGGCCCACCGGTCGCCCGGGCCCACCGGTCGCCCGGACGGGGGGGCTATCAGGGGATCAGGGTAGGGACGACGCCGCCGTCGGCGCGGAGGGCGGCGCCGGTGGTGGCCGAGGCGAGGTCCGAACTGAGGTAGGTCACCAGGTTGGCGATCTCCTCCGGGCGGATCAGGCGGCGCAGCAGGGAGGTGGGGCGTCCCTCGGCGATGAAACGGCGCTCGGCCTCCTCGAAGGGCACCTCGTCGCCGAACAGCTCGCCGATGAACTTCTGAACCCCCTCGGTGAGGGTGGGCCCGGCGAGCACGGAGTTCACGGTGACGCCGCTGCCGGCCACCGATTGGGCCATGCCCCGCGAGACCGCGAGCTGTGCCGTCTTGGTCATGCCGTAGTGGACCATCTCGGTGGGCGTCATCATCGCCGAGTCGCTGCTGATGAAGATCGCGCGGCCCCAGCCCCGCTCGACCATGCGCGGTACGTACAGCCGCGCCAGGCGCACGCCGCTGAGGACGTTGACCTCGAAGTAGCGCCGCCACTCGGAGTCGGGGATCTCGAACACCGGCGCCGGGCCGTAGACGCCGGTGTTGTTCACCAGGATGTCGACCTCGGGCGCGGCGGCGAACAGCGTGTCCGCGCCTTCCTCGGTGGCCACGTCGGCGGCCACCGCACGGACGCCGGGGTTGCCGCTCGCCTCGCCGATCGCGGCGGCGGCGTCCTCGGTGCGCCGCTCGTCGCGGCCGTTGACCACGACGCCGGCGCCGGCCCGGGCGAGGGCGGTGGCGATGGCCTGGCCGATGCCCGACGTGGACCCGGTGACGAGTGCGGTGCGGCCGGTCAGGTCGATGTGCATGGCGAGGCTCCAGACGATCGCGTTCAGCGGTACCGTCCTGACGGTAGTTGCGCGCGCCGCCTATTGCAAACGCCGACATTCGGCGTACACCATCACATGTCCGGACATCGGAGCCGGGCCGTGGCCGCCGTCCGCCACGCCCGGCCAGGAGCCGTGGTGCCGGTCAGCCGGCGACCGGCTCCTCGGCGCCGGTGCGGGTGCGCATCGCGTGCTGCACCAGTGTGACCAGCACGTTCTTGCTCGACTCCCGTTGCCGCGCGTCGCAGAGGACCACGGGTGTGGCGGGGCCGAGGTCGAGCGCCATGCGGATCTCCTGCAGGTCGTAACGCCTGGCGCCCTCGAAGCAGTTGACCGCGACGATGAACGGCGTGCCGCGCCGCTCGAAGTAGTCCACCGACGGGAAGCAGTCGGCCAGGCGGCGGGTGTCGGCGATCACCACGGCGCCCATCGCGCCCAGCGCCAGCTCGTCCCACACGAACCAGAATCGCTCCTGGCCCGGGGTGCCGAACAGGTACAGCACGTGGGCGTCGCCGATGGAGATGCGGCCGAAGTCCATCGCGACCGTGGTGGTCTTCTTCTCCTCCACGCCCGACAGGTCGTCCACGCCGACACCCCGGTCGGTGAGCGTCTCCTCGGTGCGCAGCGGGCGCGTCTCCGACACCGAGCCCACCATGGTCGTCTTGCCTGCCCCGAACCCGCCCGCGATCAGGATCTTGATCGCCGTGGGCAGCTTGGCGCGCGCCGCGCCGACGTCAGAGCGTACGGAGTCCATTGAGCACCGCCTTGTAGGTTTCCAGGTCGAGAACGTCCGTCTCACGCGCGGGCTCCTGGATGGCGACGAGCCCTCGGTCCACGAGGTCGCCCAGCAGGACGCGGACGGTGCCGGCCGGCAGGTCCAGGTGGGCGGCGATCTCGGCGACCGACAACGGCCGCTCGCACAGCCTGACGATGGTGTGGTGCTCGGGGCCGAGGCCGGGCTCGGCCGCGGGCGCCGTGTTCAGGGTCACCACCAGGGTGATCAGGTCGATACGGCCCCGGCTCGG
This sequence comes from Sphaerisporangium sp. NPDC005288, assembly GCF_040607475.1. Classification (NCBI taxonomy): domain Bacteria; kingdom Bacillati; phylum Actinomycetota; class Actinomycetes; order Streptosporangiales; family Streptosporangiaceae; genus Sphaerisporangium; species Sphaerisporangium sp. NPDC005288. The sequence goes on from NZ_JBEXGT010000071.1 coordinate 23,474, forward strand.
CTCGGTGCGCCCGCGCGTCATCACGTACGGGCGGACGATGCGCCCGGCCTCGTCGTCGAGCCACTGCTCCTCGGCCGGGTCGTCGGACAGGTGCGTCATGTGCCGCCCCCTTCCCTTCTGGCGGCGCCGTCGGAGCGGGCGGGCGAGGTGAGGTACTGCCCGACACGGGTCACAAGCATGGCCATCTCGTAGGCGACCAGGCCCACATCGGCGTCGCCGGCGCACAGGACGGCCAGACAGGCGCCCTCTCCGGCCACGGTCACGACAAGGTAGGCCGACTTCATCGCGATGATGGTCTGCCGTACGGCTCCGCCCACGAAGCGCTCGCTGGCCCCCTGGGCCAGGCTCTGGATCCCCGCCGCCACCGCGGACAGGTGCTCGGCGTCGGCCCGCGTGAGGCCTTGCGATGTGGCCAGGAGCAGCCCGTCGGTGGACAGAACGATCCCGTGCTCGGCTTCCCTCACCCGCTCGACCAGGTCGTCCAGCAACCAGGCCAGGTCGGCGGGGGAACTCGTCCTTTGCATCACTCGCTGTCCTCTTTTACCGGCTCACACTGTTCACTACGTCGTCTCCATTGCTCTCCGGCGGTCACCTGGCGAGGCGGAGTTCGGTCACCCGCGGCCGTGGTCCGCGGGCTCACGGGGATGCGGTCGGAGGTTCGTCCTCCCGTGTCGGGGTGGCGTCCAGGCGGCGCGGCAGCCTGGCGGCGTCGGAACGGCCGCGTTGCGTGCCGCTCTGGAAGGAGCCCATCAGCCGCCGCAGGTCCTCCGGCGACAGCTCGTCGTCCTCCTCGGCGGCGGCCGGGACCGGCGGCGGGGGCTGCTCGCGCAGCTCCGGCGCCAGGTGCGCCTGCGCGACGCGCCTGGGCAGCCCGGAGGGGGTGTAGGCGGGCCGCTCGGGCGGGGGCGCCGGCAGGTCCGGCAGCTCGTGGACGGGCGGGTCGTCCCACCGCGGGGCCACCGTCAGCAGCGATGGACGGGAATCCTCGGGATCGTCGGCGGCGTGCACGGGAACCTCCCCGGTCGGACTGTGCCCTCCCTGCCGGGGCTCCGGCACGCCGTTCAGCGGCACGCCGGCGGGCGCCGCGTCCGGCTCGATGGCGGGCTCGATGTCGGGCTCGATGTCGGAGTCGGACTCGATCAACTCGCGGGGGATCAGGACGACGACGGTCGTGCCGCCGTACGGAGAGGACTTCAGCGTGACCCTGATCTTGTGCCGCGAGGCCAGGCGGCTGACCACGTACAGGCCGAGGCGGGGCGTGCCGCTCAGCTTGAACTCGGGCGGGTCGGCGATGCGCTCGTTGGCCGCGGCCAGCTCGTCCGGGGGCATGCCGAGACCGCGGTCCTCGATCTCCACGACGTATCCCTTGGCGACCTCCTGGCCGCTGACCTGCACCGAGGCGTACGGCGGGGAGAAGGAGACGGCGTTCTCGATCAGCTCGGCGAGCAGGTGGATGACGTCGCCGATGGCCCGGCCGGCGAGCTGCGCCTCGCCCATGGGCATCAGCGTGACCTGGGTGTAGTCCTCCACCTCGGCGAGCGCGCCGCGGACCACGTCGACCATCGGCACCGAGCGCCGCCAGGCGCGGCCGGGGGAGGCGCCGGACAGGACGATGAGGTTCTCGGCGTTGCGCCGCATGCGGGTGGCCAGGTGGTCGACCCGGAACAGGTCGGCCAGCTCGCCCGGCTCGGTCTCCCGCTTCTCCATGGCGTCGAGGATGGTGAGCTGCCGGTGGACCAGCGACTGGGTGCGCCGGGCCAGGCTGAGCAGGATGCCCCGGTAGCCGCGCCGCAGCTCGGCCTGCCCCACCGCGACCGCGATGGCCGTCTCCTGGACGATGTTCAACGCCTGGCCCACCTGCCCGATGGCGTCGTTGCCGACCGCGAGCGGCGGCGCCTCGGCCTTGACATCCACGTCGTCGCCCCGGCCGAGACGCTCCACGACGCTCGGCAGCCTCTGCGAGGCCAGCTCCAGGGCGGCGGCGCGCAGCTCCTCCAGCCGCCGCACCAGCGCGCGGGCCGTGGTGATCGACAGCATGATGGACGCGATGACCGCCAGCAGGCCGAGACCTCCCATGAGCACCAGGCGGACGATGACGCCGACCGCGAGGGGCGTGGCCCGCTCGACCAGGGCGTCTCCGCTGTCCTGGATGAGCCGGTCGAGCTGGGAGAGGATGCTCTCGGCCGACGATCTCCACGTCTCCGCCCCGACGGGCGGGGGGCCGCCGCCCATGCCTTCCCGGATGAGCTGGTCTTCGGTCGAGCGGAAGCGCTTGAAGATCTCGCTGTTCTCCAGCCGCTGGAAGGCGGCGTGCTCCACGGTGGGGAGCTCGGAGGAGGCCCCGGCCAGGGTGTACCGCCGGGCGCCGACCATCTGGCTGAAGGTGACCGCCTCGGCCGGGGTGAGCCCGCCCGCCGCCAGCGCGCCGGCGACGAACGCGTCCTCCTGCGAGATCAGCTCCTTGGCCCGCGCCATCGCGACGAGGGTGCGGGTGTCCTTGGCGAAGTCCTGGTCGTCCAGGCCGGCCAGCGCGTCGTAGATGTTGTAGACCGCCTCGACGACCTGGGTGAAGGCGTCGCCCGCGGCGTGGCGGTCGATCTGGTCGGCGTCGATGCGCTTGCGCAGGGGCACCAGGCGCTGGAGCGACTGGTCGGCCGCCGCGATGCGGCGCAGCACGACGTCGCTCGCCGCGCGGCGCACGCTGGCGTCGCCGATCAGGCGGTGGAAGGTCTCTCCCGCCGCCAGCGTGCGCGCGCGCTGGGTGGTGAGCGTCCCGCTCGGCCGGTCGCGGAGGTCGTCCTCGCCCAGCGCGACCGTGGTCAGCAGGCGCTCGCGCTGGAGCTCGGTGATCAACCGCTCGGCCGGCTGGGACACGTTGGTGTCGAGTGTGTTCACCCACAGCAGGTTCAGGCCCTCGCGGAAGGTCACCCACGCCGCGAAACTCCAGAGCGCCACGAGTGATATCAGCAGAGCCGTGACCTTGGCACGTACCCGCGGATTGTGGAAGCGCATAACTCCATCCCTGGCCAAAGTCAGGAAGCCCTCCGTGCCGTCAGGGCGCATGATATCGGTGAAACCGGTGTCGAAGCATGTTATTGCATGGGTATCGCGTCGAAGCGGGCATTTCACCGTGTCGCCCCCGGAACCTTAGCATGGAGGAAAACCGGTCACACGCTCCTGCTGTCAGCACCAGTAAACATGGCAGTTAAGGATGGTCCTATATGGTGACGTCTCCCGTATGGTGTCCGGTTAGTCGCATTAATGGGCGGATTTCAGATGCGGTGCCACCGTCGCGTCACGTCCCGCGAGATGCAGTGCGCCGATGATCGCCGCGCGGACGACCGCGAGCGGCGTGTACAGATCCTTGTCGTGCCACATGGGCGTGCACGGCTCGTCCTCGCCCGCGCGCAACAGGTAGGCGTGCCCGGAGGCGACCGCGCGGTCGCGTCCGGGCTCCTCGCGCGCCGACTCGCAGAGCAGCAGCGTCTGCATGGCATAGGCGGTCTCCTCCGCCGTGCCCCGCCACAGCCCCCACGCGCCGTCCGCCCGCTGCCCCGACAGCACCCAGCGCACCGCCCGCCGCACGCGGTCGCGCTCGACGCGG
>NZ_JBEXGT010000072.1:0-26906 GCF_040607475.1 Sphaerisporangium sp. NPDC005288
TGGACGAGTTCGGGGGCGCCGACGACGTCCCAGGTCAGTGGGTCCTGGCCGGGGGTCCAGCGGGTGAGGCGGCGGGCGGTGGTGTCGCGTTTGGCCGCGCGCAGGGTGGCGGCCTGGGCTTTGCCCCGGCCCTCGGCGACGGCTTCGGCGAGGTTGGCGAACAGCACGGTCAGCCACAGCCACACCACGATCGCCCAGGCGAACAGCGACGGGCCGGTCACCGCCAGCACGGTGGTGAACACCGCCCCGGCCTCCACGATGAACATCACCGGGTTACGCCACAACGTCACCGGATTCAACTTGCGCAGCGCCTCGGGCAGTGAGGTGAGGAGCTGCTTGGGGTCGAGCAGGCCGCCGCCGACCTTTTCGTCGCGGGGTTCGGGAGCGGGGCCAGGCGGTGCGGGGGCACGGCCCGGGGCGTAGATCCCAGGTGTGGCCATTAGCTGATTCCTTCTGCGAGAGGCCCGAGCGCCAGGGCGGGGAGGAAGGTGAGCGCGACGAGGATGACGGTCACGCCGACGACCATGCCGACGAACTGCGGCCGGTGGGTGGGCAGCGTGCCCGCCGACGCCGGCACCGGCGCCTGCCCGGCCAGCGACCCGGCCAGGGCCAGCACGAAGACGATCGGCAGGAACCGGCCGAACGCCATGCACAGCCCAAGGACGGTGTCGTACCAGGGGGTGTTCACCGTGATGCCGGCGAACGCCGAGCCGTTGTTGTTGGACGCGCTGGTGAACGCGTAGAGCACTTCCGACAGGCCGTGGGGACCGGAGTTGAGCATGCTCGCCCGCTCGGCCGGCGAACCCATCGCCAGGGCGGTGCCGACGAGCACCAGCACCGGCGTGGTCAGGAAGTACATCGAGGCCAGCTTGACCTCCCGCGACCCGATCTTCTTGCCCAGGTACTCCGGAGTGCGGCCGACCATCAACCCGGCCACGAACACCGTGATCACCGCCAGCACCAGCATGCCGTACAGGCCCGCGCCGACGCCGCCGGGCGCGACCTCGCCCAGCATCATGTTGACCATGGTCATCATGCCGCCGAGGGCGGTGAAGGAGTCGTGGAAGGAGTTCACCGCGCCGGTCGAGGTCAGCGTCGTGGCCGCCGCGAAGGCGCCGGAGTCCGGCACGCCGAACCTGACCTCCTTGCCCTCCATCGCGGCGCCCACCGCCTGGGGGACGGTGCCGTGGTGCGCGATCTCCAGGCCGGTGAGCACGGCGACGCTCGTGAACGCCAGCACGCCCATGACCGCGACGATCGCGTACCCCTGCCGGGTGTCGCCGACCATCCGCCCGAAGGTGCGCGGCAGCGCGAAGGGCAGCACGAGGATCGCGAAGATCTCGATCCAGTTCGTCCAGCTCGTGGCGTTCTCGAAGGGGTGGGCGGAGTTGGCGTTGTAGAAGCCGCCGCCGTTGTTGCCGAGCTCCTTGATGATCTCCTGGCTGGCCACCGGCCCGCCGGTGATCTTCTGGGTGCCGCCGGCCAGCGTGGCCACCTCGTGCACGCCGGAGAAGTTCTGGATCAGGCCGCCGGCCACCAGCACCAGCGCGCCGATGAACGCGATCGGCAGCAGGACGCGCACCGTGCCGCGCACCAGGTCGACCCAGAAGTTGCCGAGGTTCTCGGTGCGCCTGCGGGCGAACCCGCGCACCAGGGCGATCGCCACCGCGATGCCGACCGCCGCCGAGACGAAGTTCTGCACCGCGAGGCCGGCCATCTGCACCAGGTGGCCCATCGTGGACTCGCCCGAGTACGCCTGCCAGTTGGTGTTGGTGACGAAGCTGACCGCGGTGTTCCAGGCGATGTGGTCGGGCACCGCGGGAAGGCCCAGGTTGAGCAGCAGCCTGTCCTGCAGGCGCTGGAAGGCGTACAGGAACAGGACCGACACCGCCGAGAACGCCAGCACGGCGCGCGCGTAGACGCTCCAGCGCTGCTCGGCGTCGGGGCGCACGCCGATGAGCCGGTAGACCACCCGCTCGACGGCCAGGTGCCGGGTGCCGGTGAAGACGCGGTACATATAGTCGCCCAGGGGGCGGTGCGTCAGCACCAGGGCGAGTATGAGGGATCCGATGAACAGGACGCCCGCGAAGGTCGACGACATCAGAAGCGCTCCGGGAAGAGCAGGGCCGCGACCATGAAGATCACCAATGCCGCGGTGACCACCAGCCCGGCTGCGTTGACGGCGCTCACAAGCGCTCCACCGCCTTGACGACGAGCCCGAGGATCACGAAGATCGCGATCGTCAGGGCGACGAAGATGACGTCGGCCATCCCCACTCCTTGAAATCCGGATCAGCATGCTCGAGGCCGCCCAGACGGACGGCCACAGAGTCAGCAAATCGCGAGATTTGGGGGGTAATACGGCTCTTGACGCCTTCCATACGCGTCTGTCCGCATTATTGACGCGATCCCGACGAGCGCCCTTGCTCGGCCTGTTTCCGGCCTGTGGACGTCACTCGAAGCCGAAGCCCCAGGGAAGGGGGACGTCCTTGAACAGGTGGGCGGGGACGGCGTCGGCCAGGGCCTGGTAGCCGGTGGGGTTGAGGTGCAGGTGGTCGCCCACGTCGTAGGCGGGCAGGAGCTGCCGCGGGTCGGCGGGGTCGCGGGCCGCGCGGTCGAAGTCGATCACGGCGTCGAAGCGGCGGCTGGTGCGGATCCACTGGTTGACCGCCTGCCGGGACGCCTCCCGGTAGCCCTGCGGATCGTCGTAGGCCTGGTTGCCCCCGAACGGCGTGAGCGTCGCGCCGTACACCCGGATGCCCAGCGCGTGCGCCCTGATGACCATCTGGCAGAAGGCGTCGATGAGGTCGGCCGTGACCTGCCGCTGGGCGGCCTCGCTCGCTTCGGCGGTGCCGATGTCGTTGACGCCCTCGAAGACGAGCTGCCACTTCACCCCGCTCTGCGAGAAGACGTCGCGGTCCAGGCGCGAGAGGGCGTTCGGGCCGAGACCGTCGTTGAGCACGCGGTTGCCGCCGGCCGCCTGGTTCAGGACGGCGACGCCGGAGGTGGCCGGAGAGGCGTGCAGGCGTTCGAGCAGCCGGTCCGGCCAGCGGTCGTTCCCGTTGGTGGTGGATCCCCGGCCGTCGGTGAGCGAGTCGCCGACGATGGCGACCGCCGCGGTGCCGGGCTTGGACCACACCTCGAGCCCGCTGAGGAAGTACCAGTGCGCGGTGGAGGCGGCGCCCGGCAGGTCCTCGGCGTCCACGTGGTCGCCGTTGACCATGTAGGAGGTGGTGCGGGAGCCGGGGTGGGAGGTGATGGCGGTGGACTTCTGCCCCTCCGCCAGGTAGATCGTCACGGTGAGGTCGGAGCGCGGGGCCAGCTCGAAGTTCAGCGGGTCGGAGACGGCGAGCGAGCCGACGGGGATGACGACGGACGGTCTGCCGTTGAAGGTCACCGGCTGGGAGGTGCCGGGCTTGATGGCGCTGACGCCGGCCTGGCCGCCGGCGGGGAGCGCCACCGAGACCCGCGTGATCGGCAGCGCCGCGCCGCCGAAGGCGTTGGAGAAGCGCAGCCGCACCTGCCGCCCGCCGATGGAGGTGTGGACGGTCTGCCGCAGCGTGCTGTCGGCGAGCACGAGGCCGTCCTGGGTGAAGGGGACGGGCGGCATGTTGGACGGCTCGGTGAGCTGCGGCATCGACACCCACGTGTTGACCCAGTGCCCGTTCATCTTCGGTGTCACCTTGGTAGCGTGATCGCCGCCCCGTGCGCCGAACGCCCCGAGAGCGGGGGAGGCCACCGCGACCGCGACCGCGGCGGCCGCGGCGGCGGCCACCTTCGCGAACGTGGACGGGGACGGAATGCTCGACATCGGATACGGCGTCGACCGGTCGCCGGGCCGCCTGCCGGTCCGGCGGACATTACGCCATAAGGCGAGCAACACGGACCTGAGATGTGTCATCGAGGCTCCCATCGGCCCGGCCATGGCGAGCATGGCCCGAAACATTTCGCCATATCCTCGAACATTTCTGGCGCACCGTATGTCAGGGTGATCACCCGGTCAACGTCCTGCGCGCACTTGCCGGGACGACCGTGCGTCCGGGCTCGCGCCGTCGTGAAAGCTTCACGTGCGGGGCCCTCGCCGGGCGCGGACGCGCGGCGAGCGCCGACGCCCACCGGGTGGCCGCCCGTCGCACGCGGCCCCGCCCCACTCACGGCCGCGGCGTGAATCCCGTCACTGGCGGGCTGCTCGTCAAGAAGGCGTCTGTTCCTCGGGCCTAACCGTCAGGGCTCCGTCAAGGCCGCCGAACTCGACCTCGGCGGTGGTCACGGCATCGCCTACCTTCAGGGCGAGCGCGGGCTGGACCTGGCCGACTACGCCGGGCGGCTCACCGCCGCGGTCGAGGAGCGCTGCGGGGGCCTCGGGCTGCGCGCGCCGCGGCTGGTCGTCGAGCCGGGACGGGCGATCAGCGGCCCCGCCGGTCTCACCCTGTACCGGGTCATCTCGGTGAAGAAGGCGCTGAACCACACCTACGTCGCGGTCGACGGCGGGATGAGCGACAACCCGCGCCACGCGCTGTACGGGTCGCGGTACGAAGTCCGCGTGGTCGGCCGCCGTCATCAGGGCGGGATGCGCACGATGACCGTGGTCGGTCACCACTGCGAGACCGGGGACACGATCGCCGACGACGTGCCGCTCCCGGCCGACGTCCACCCCGGAGACGTGATCGCCGTCGCGGCGACCGGCGCCTACCACCACTCCATGGCCTCGACCTACAACCTCACCGGCCGCCCCCCGGTCGTGGCCGTCGGCCCGGACGGCGCGCGACTGCTCGTCCGCCGTGAGGAAGTGGGCGACCTGATGGGCCGCGACGTCGGCTTCTGACCCGGCGATCGCGGGCCGGTCCTTCGCGGTCCGCCGGGGGGTGCTCAGTGGGGGGCGCGCAGGGCGATGGCCAGGTAGCGTTCGCCGGTGTCCTCGCAGGTCGTCAGGGTCCAGCCGGTGCCGCGCAGCAGGGGCCGCAGGTTGTGCTCGGCGCGGATGTCGCCGGGCGCGGGGACGCGGCCGCGCCGCGCCGCCAGGACCGCGCGGCCGACGGGGTGGAACAACGCCAGGCGCCCGCCGGCGACGGTGACGCGCGCGAGCTCGCCGAGCACCGCCGCCGGGTCGGGCAGGTGCGAGAGCAGTCCGGCCGCGAGGACCGCGTCCACGGCGGCGTCCGCCAGAGGGAGGCGCCCCACATCGGCGATCAGCAGCCGGCCGTGGGCGTGGCGGCCCCGGTCGCGGGCCGATCGGATCATCTCGGGGGTCAGGTCGACGCCGATCACCCGTCCCGCGGGGCCGACGGCCGCCCGCAGCGGGGGGAACGCCCGGGCGGTGCCGCACCCGGCGTCGAGCACGACGTCGCCCCCGGCCAGTCCCATCGCGCCGACCGCCGCCGCGAAGGCCGGGTCGTCGTCGGGGAACTTCTCCTCCCAGCCGGCCGCGCGGGAGGCGAAGAACGCCCGGGTCTCCTCCGGGGTCCGGGCCGACCACGCGCCCTCGGGCACGTGCGGACCACGCTCGGCGCCGTCGGACGCCTGGGGGCCGCACTCATCGTCGCCGGACACTCGCGAGCCGTCCCCTCCGTGGCCGGACGCCCGGGGGCCGCACTCGCCGCCGCCGGACGTCTGCCCGCCGTGCTCCCCGCCGTCGGAGATCATGCCCATTTCGCTCCTTTCCTCCCACCGCTCGGGAAGACCTCGCCGGTGGAACGATTCGACCACCCTGCCATGCGCGTCCGGTCATCGCGTACGCCTCGCGGATCCTGAGCGGGCGGGGACGGGCCGACGGCCGGGGCCCGGGCGCGAAGTAGGTCTTGTGGGCGGGCCGACCTGGTGTTACGTTGCCGAAATCGAATCAGTTCGACGGTGCCAGGGAGCCGGGCAATGGCCGTGACGATCGCCGATGTGGCGAGGCACGCGGGGGTCTCGCGCAGCACCGTGTCCTATGTGCTCAGCGGCAACCGTTCCATCTCCGCCGAAACGGTCAAGCGGGTCGAGCGCGCCATCGAGGAGTTGCGGTTCCGGCCGCACGCGGGCGCGCGGTCCATCAGGACGCGCAGGTCCGGGGTGATCGCCATGGCGCTGCCGATGGTGCACGGGCCGCACAACCAGGTGCAGATGCCCTACGTCTGGGCCGCGCTGTCGGCCGCGCAGGACGCCGGGCTGAAGCTGCTCATGCTGACCGACGACGACGGCGAGAAGGCGATCAAGGACGCGGTCGCCGGTGCGCTCGTGGACGGCGTGATGCTGATGGAGGTCCAGCGGCGTGACCCGCGGGTGGAACTGCTCAGGACGCTGGAGTGTCCCGCCGTCCTGGTCGGCACGCCCGACGACCCCGCCGGGTTGTGCCAGGTGGACTTCGACTTCGTCCTGTCGGGACGGCTGTGCGCGCAGCGCCTGCTCGATCTCGGGCACACCGAGGTCGGGTTCCTCGGGCAACCGCCGGAGGCCTACGCGCGCGGCGGGGCCTACGCGGCGCACGCCCGTGACGGCGCGCTGGAGGCGCTGGCCCGCGCGGGGGCGAAGGCCGCGTGGCAGCCGTGCGAGCCCTCGTCCGGCGGGGTGGTCACGGCGCTCGACGCCATGTTCGGCAGGCTGCCGGGCATGAGCGCGCTGATCGTCTACAACGAGTGGGCGCTGCCGCTGGTGGTGGACCGGCTCACCGGCACGGGCCGCCGGGTCCCGCGGGACATCTCCGTCATCGCCATCAGCTCCGACGATGTGGCCGAGCGGATGGCCGCCCCGGTGACCTCGCTGGTGCTTCCGGTGGAGAACCTGGCGCGCACGGCCGTCCGGCGCCTGGCGGGCCTGATCCGCGGCGAGCCGCAGCCGCAGGTCACCATGCTGGCGCCCGAGCTGAAGATCCGCGAGAGCACCCGTCCCTACCGGCGACCACGGCGCGATCGGGATCAGCCGCCGGCATCGCCTCGACCGGACCGCGCCCGATCATGACCGCCCTGCTCCGGGCCGCGCCCGGTCATGGCGCGCTCCTTCGGGGCAGGCCCGGTCATGGCGGCCTTCGTGCGGGGCGCGCCCGGCCTCTCCGTGACGGGAGGCCGGGCGGGTGCCGGGGCGGTCAGCCGTTGTGCTGGTCCATGGCACGGTGGACCACGTCGCGGATCCGGTCCATCATCGCCACCGGCGTTCCCACCAGCACGTTCTTGGTGGCCGACTCGATGCCGGGGTGCGGATGCGTGGGCGCCATGGCCTCGGCCGCCTTCACGCCGGCGGCCAGGGCGCGGCGCTCGGCGGCGGTGGTCTGGGCGCGCAACTGGGTGAACTCGTAGCGTTCCTCGCTGCGGGCGTGCGCCGTCACCGCCGCGCGGAGCAGGAGGAGTCGTTCCAGGAAGTCGGGGGCGTCGGGCCCGTTCTTGTCCAGGTCCTCCAGCAGTTGCTTGGCCTGGTTCTCCTCGGCCAGGCGGTCGTCCACGACCCCGTCCCCGCCGTCGATCTTCTTGCGTGCGTACGGGTGGACGGTCTCCTCCTCGGCCGTCTCGTGCACGGCGAGCATGCGCACCAGCCGGGTGAACGCCTCGGGCCGTTCCTCGGCGGACGCCTGCTCGACCTGGTCGAAAAGGTCCCTGATGAGCGCGTGCTGGCGCAGCAGCAGCTCGATCACGTCGTCCTCGGCCATCGTCTCCGGGACGGGCGGGTCCTGCGTCATCGTCTCCTCCTTGGCCGTGCCGGTGGTCAGCGGTCGGTCCGCAGGCTGGGCACCGGGTGGGGGCCCTCGGTCTCCAGCCGGTACTCCTGGCCGCTCTTGTCGCGGTTGTCGGTGATGACCTGCTCGGACGGCAGGGGCTCGCCTCCCATGATCGCCTCTTGCATCTTCTCGAAGCGCTCGTGGGCGTCCTGCACGTATCCGGTGCCGATGGTGGTGTAGTCGATCTCGGTGGCGATCAGTTCGCGCAGGTAGGCCTTGTTGGGCTCGAAGGTGACCGGCGCCGGCAGCTCGGGGGCGAGCACCTGCTCGGGGTCGCGGCCGTCGTGCTTCTTGAACAGCTCGGCGGCCAGGCGCAGGTGTTCCAGCTCCATGTTCAGGTGCAGCTCCCAGATGGCCTTCACCTTGGGGTCGGACTCGGTCTCCATGAACGAGTGGTACAGGTAGCACTCGTTGTACTCGTGGTTGAGCAGCATCTCCCACCAGGTCTCACCCGGGTCGACCAGCGATTCGTAGTGGGTGACGTGCTCTTCTTCGATCAGGCCGATCTCCTGGTAGAGCCTGCGGGCGATCGGTTCCATGTAGGTCGGGCCGACGTTCATGTAGAAGTTCATGGTCTGCTGCTCGGCGGCCATGATCGTCAGGGCGTGCAGCTTGGAGATCGGCGCCGCGGCGCTCTTGTCGTAGGGCTCGCGCACGTTGTCGACCGGGTCGCGGTGGTGCAGGTAGGTCGGCCGTCCTGGCATGACCTCGGTCAGGCCGTCCACGATCTTCTCGGCCTTGCGGTGCTCGATCAGCTCGTACAGGTTGGCGTACCGGTACAGGTGGTCGAAGTCCTCCAGCACGCCGAACTGGTAGGCGCGCTTGAGGTAGGGGTCGGGCTCCATCCGGGCGACCCAGGCCGTCAGGTCGACGGCCACCTGCTCGTAGGCGATCGTGGTCTCCAGCACCGAGGCCAGGCCGGGCAGCAGCCAGTTCACGGCCTTCTGCTGCTGGGCCTCGATGTAGCGCACGCGGGCGAGCTGCTGCTTGAGCTCTACGCTCGGGCAGTGCCGGGCGAGCTGGTGGCTGAACATGATGGCCTCGACCTCGATGCCGTTCATCGCGATGATCCGGCACCGGGTGTAGGGATCTGAGTGGTCCGGGTCGACCGGGGCGACGTCGAGCTCACGCCAGTTGCGCAGCTGCTTGTCCAGCGGGATTCCCCGCTCGTGCAGGGGATTGAACGTCATGCGGCACTCCTAGGAGACTGGAAGGACGGCGCGGCGATCGCGCCCGTTCGTGTTCGGACGACCGCGTGCCCTCGGGCGGAGCGGTGAGGTCCGGGGTCCGTCTCACGGCACGCGGCGAGGAACCGGTCCGCGTCGTGCGCGCTGACTGACGCACGGTCAACGCATCGTGGACGCTCGGCTTCTGGCGCCGACCGTGCACGGCCGGTGCTCAACGGTGCTGAGCCTTGGCGCTGACGGGTACATGGTCAGCGCTCAACGGTGCTGAGCCTTGGCGCTGACGGATGCATGGTCAGCGCTCCTTCGTGCGAGCTCCTGTACCCGTGACTGACCCGCCAAACACGAAGTCCCCTCCTCCAGCGCGGGAGCGCTCCTGGAGGGAGACCTGAGGCGCGGTGTGTGCCGTTGTGCACGCTCGCGGCGCTGTGTGGATTCCTACGTATAACGCCGCCGGCCGCGGACCTAACGTCTGGGTTGTCCGAAACGCACCCTTACGGCAGACCTAAGGAAGATTCTGATGACGAACATCGAGCGCACCGGCCGCGAGCGGAAGACCTGGCAGCGCGTGGCCGGCCGGATGGCGGCGGGGGCGGCGATCTCGGCGCTGGCCCTCGGCGCGGTCGCGGTGCCGGCCGGGGCGGCCACCGCCTCCTCGCCCGCCAAGGTGAGCGCGGCCTCCGCGTCCACGGTTTCGGCTGCCGGGCATGTGACGGTGAAGCCGAAGAGCTATTACTTCGGTGCGGTGCTGCTGGGCCGGAATGAGGTGCGTGAGCCGGGTAAGAAGGTGAACGATCGGGATGGTGTCGCGGTGGCGAAGTTCCGGATTCAGGGGAACCGGATGTTCTACTTGGTGCAGTGGAAGCGGACGGGCAGGCCGACGGCGTTCCACATTCACCGGGGCAAGGCCGGTGTGAACGGTCCGGTGGTGATCGATCTGCTGCATGATGGCACGATCCGCGGTAATTCCGCCTTTGGTTCGGTGCGGGTTCAGGACCTGAGTGTGCTGGCGGGGATCAAGAAGAACCCGGGGAACTGGTACGCCAACATGCACACCAAGCAGTTCGCCGACGGCGCCGTCCGTGGCCAGCTCCTCAAGACCGGCCGCTGGTAACCCTTCCCGGCCCGGACGAGGCCGGGGTCTCACGCCCCGGCCGGCCTTCAGCCGCGGCGGGCGAACCGGGTGAACCTGGCGAACCGGCTGAACCTGCCGGGTGCTGGGTGCAGCCACGCGGCGATGTCGGCCACCACCGCGGGGTCGACGTGCTGCGCCCTCTGGTATCCCGCCGGCGTCGAGGGGCCCGTCCCGGGAAAGAACAGGTGGTCGTCGGCCGCGTAGAGGCGGAACTCGACGTCCGCGCGCCGCGCGAGGCCCGCCTTCCACCGCGCGAGGTCGTCCTCGACCGTCACCTGGTAGTCGCGCCCGCCCTGGAGGATCAGCATGGGCACCTCCAGCGCCGCCGCGGCGGCCACCGGGTCGTAGGCGCGCAGGTCCAGCCAGTACGACGCCGGCAGGCCGAGCGGCAGCAGCGCGGCCGGCGTCGAAGGCGAAAGGGCGGGATCCTCCACCTGGGCGGCCTGCCGGGCGATCGCCTCGGCATCCGGCTCCGTCATCGCGCCGATGGCCGGCGAGGCGAGGTGGCGGGCGACCCGCACGGCGGAACGGTGCATCGGCTCGGCGTCACCCGCCATGATCACCAGTCCGGCGACGGACGGCTCGGCCGCCGCGACCCGTGGCGCGACCTTGCCCCCCATGCTGTGGCCGGCCACGAAGACCCGCGCGGCGTCCACGGAGGGCCTGGTCCGCAACAGGCGGACGGCGGCGACCGCGTGCGGCACGTACTCCTCGGTCATCGTGAAGCCGTCCGCGTCGCTCACCCGCGCGCCGTGGACGCAGGTCACCTTGTCGAACCGCAGCACCGCGACCCCCCGGCAGGCCAGGCCCCACGCGAGGTCCTTCAGCGGCTTGTTCGGCCCGCTCGTCGCGTCGCGGTCGAACGGACCGCCGCCGCTCAGCAGCACGACGCCGGGGTGCGGGCCCCGTCCGCGCGGCATGGTGAGGGTGCCGGGCACGGCGAGCGGACCGGTGCCGAGCGTGACGTCGTGCTCGCCGAACCTTCCGCGCGCGGCGTAGGGCGGCGGCGCCCAGGACGTCGTGGCCGCCGGGGCCAGTCGCAGGCCGTTCAGCGCGCCGGCCCCGTCCACCGACATCACCACGGTGAGCCCGCCATCCCGCCCGCTCACCGGCACACTCACCCGCGTCAGCCCCGCCCGTCCGGCTCCGCCGTCCGATGTGCCCGCCGGTCCTGCGCCTGAGCCGCCCGATGTGCCCGCCGGTCCTGCGTCCGAGCCCTCCGGCGGTCCGCCGGCCGCGTCTCCCGCCGGTCCGTCCGCGCCATCGGGCATCGGCTCGGTCGCCGGGGTTCCTATGGCGGAGACCGGGCCGATGGAGGCGATCTCGGCGGCCCAGGCCGTCCGCAGTGTCCTGGCTGAGACGACCGCGCGCAACCGTGGCGCGAACAGCGCCTCGATCTCGGTGAACCGTCCGTCGCGGGCCATCTCGACGACGGTGACGGCGATCGCCGCAGGGTCGGTGTCGTTCCCCATGCCAGACGCCATCCTTTCTCATTTTTGCGAACGGTAGCAGATATGAGATCGTATGGCGATGGACCCTCTGGAGCTCCTGGCCCACCCCGTGCGGCTGCGCATCGTGCACGCGATGCGCGGCGGGCGCGAACTCGCCACCTCCGAGCTCAGCGCGCGCATCCCCGACGTCTCCAAGGCGACCGTCTACCGGCACGTCGACCTGCTCGCGGCCGGCGGGGTCCTGGAGGTGGCCGGCGAGCGACGGGTGCGCGGCGCGGTCGAGCGCCGGTACCGGCTCCGCCAGGACAGGGCCGTGATCGACGCCGAGGCGATGCGGTCGCTGTCGGCCGACGACCATCGCCGCGGGTTCGCCGTCGCCATGGCCGCCCTGCTCGCCGAGTTCGGCTCCTATCTCGGCCGCGACGGCGCCGACCCGGTCGCGGACCTGGTCGGCTACCGGCAGCACGCGGTCTGGCTCAGCCGCGAGGAACTGCTGGAGATGATCGCCCAGATGCGCGCGGCGATCGCCCCCCGCCTGGCCAACCCGCCCGCTCCCGGCCGGGCCCGCTACCTGCTCAGCCCCATCCTGTTCCCCGCCGAGGACCCCTTCACCACCGCCGAGGACCTCTCCACGGCCGATGAGGACCTCTCCACCACCGCCGGCGAGGCCCCCTTCGTCACCGAAGAAGACCCCTCCGCCATCGACGAGGACTCTTCCGTCGCCGCCGATCCGGCCGGCCCAGGCACACCCGCCTGACCCGAACCCGGCCCCGGCCGAGTGGCGCCGCGGCACGCGCGATGCGGACGGCCGGGGTACCCCCGTGTGGAGCCGCTCAAACCGGTGCACGCGTCACCGCGTTCCCTCGATACGGTCTGGTTCCGGCGCGGGAATGGGCCGATCTGTGTCGTCCCACGTCGAAGGGGTACGGCTGAGTGGTAAACGAGAGGTCCGCCGTCGGCCGGACCGGGCGGCGCGCCGGACGCGCCCGTCGCGAGGGGCCGCCGGTGCGCCGGATCGCCACATACCCAGCCATGTGAGGTTCACATGAGCGGAGCGAGTAATCACAAGGCCCGCCGTCTGGCCGCGGCGCTCGGATGGGCCAGCCTGGGACTGGGCGCCGCGCAGCTCGCCGCACCCCGTGTCCTCGGCCGGCTCGGCGGCTTCGAGGACTCGGCCGTGTCCCGGGCCACGGTGCGCCTGGTCGGCATGCGGGAACTGCTCCACGCGGCCGCCCTGCTCGGCAGCCGCAGGCCGGCGTCGATGGTGTGGACCCGGGTCGCGGGCGACGCCATGGACCTGGCGCTGCTCGGCCGCGCCCTGGCTCGCCGCGCGGGCGCCAGACGCCGCCGCGTCGTGGTCGTCTCGACGGCGGTGGCCGGCATGACGGCCGCCGACCTGTACGCCGCGATGCGGGTCGAGAAGGGCGGGACGATCACGCCGGTCGCGCCCACCACCGGCCTGCGCGCCTCCATCACCGTCAACCGCCCTCGCCAGGAGGTCTACCGGTTCTGGCGCGACTTCGAGAACCTGCCCCGGTTCATGATCCACCTGGACTCGGTGGAGACCGGCCCGGGCGGGCACTCCCGGTGGCGGGCCAGAGGGCCGGCCAGGAAGCCCGTCGAGTGGGAGGCCGAGATCGTCCAGGACCGCGAGGACGAACTGATCGCCTGGCGGTCGCTGGAGGGCGCCACCGTGCGCAACCGCGGATCGGTGCGCTTCATGGACGCTCCCGGCGGGCGCGGCACCGAGGTGCGCGTGCGGATCGACTACGACGCGCCGGTCGGCAGGCTCGGCCTGGCCTTCGCCCGGCTGCTCGGCGAGCACCCCGACCAGCAGGTGCGTGACGACCTGCGGCGCTTCAAGCAGGTGATGGAGACCGGCGAGGTGACCCGCTCGGAGGGCAGCCCCGAGGGCACCCGGGCCATCCGGCAGCTGTTCCAGCACGTGGCCCAGCCGATGAGATGAGGAGGACCCCATGAAAGCCATCTGCTGGATGGGGCGCGACAAGGTCGAGGTCCAGGAGGTCCCGGAGCCGAGGATCCTCAACGCGCGCGACGCCGTCGTCCGCGTCACCTCCACCGCCATCTGCGGCTCCGACCTGCACCTGTACGACGGCTACATCCCCACGATGAAGAAGGGCGACGTCCTCGGCCACGAGTTCATGGGCGAGGTGGTCGAGGTCGGCCCGGGGGTGTCGAACCTGCGCGTCGGGGACCGCGTGGTCGTCCCGTTCCCGATCGCGTGCGGCGGCTGCCTGTCCTGCCAGAGCGGCATGTACTCGGTGTGCGAGAACTCCAACCCGAACGCGGGGCTGGCCGAGAAGCTCATGGGACACGCGCCGGCCGGCATCTTCGGCTACTCCCACATGCTCGGCGGCTACCCGGGCGGCCAGGCGCAGTACGCGCGCGTGCCGTTCGCCGACGTCGGGCCGATCAAGATCGAGAACGGCCTGCCGGACGAGAAGGTGCTGTTCCTGTCCGACATCCTGCCGACCGGCTGGATGGGCGCCGAGATGTGCGACATCAAGCCCGGTGACGTCATCGCCA
Organism: Sphaerisporangium sp. NPDC005288; assembly: GCF_040607475.1. Lineage (NCBI taxonomy): Bacteria > Bacillati > Actinomycetota > Actinomycetes > Streptosporangiales > Streptosporangiaceae > Sphaerisporangium > Sphaerisporangium sp. NPDC005288. The sequence goes on from NZ_JBEXGT010000072.1 coordinate 14,004, forward strand.
TCTGGGGCGCGGGCCCGGTCGGCCAGTTCGCCGCCGTGAGCGCCTTCCTGCTGGGCGCCGAACGCGTCGTGGTCATCGACCGTTTCCCGTACCGGCTGGAGATCGCCGCACGCACGGGCGCGGACACCCTCAACTACGAGGAGACCGACGTCCTGGACGCGCTGCGCGACATGACCGCCGGCCGGGGCCCCGACGCCTGCATCGACGCGGTGGGCATGGAGGCGCACTACCCGGTCCCCGCCATGCACGCCTACGACCGGGCCAAGCAGGCGACGCGGATGGAGACCGACCGGCCCTACGTCCTGCGCGAGGCCATCATGGCCTGCCGCAACGGCGGGATCGTCTCGGTCATCGGCGTCTACGGCGGCTTCGTCGACAAGTTCCCGGTGGGGTCGTTCATGAACCGGTCGCTGACCATGCGGACCGGCCAGTGCCATGTCCAGCGCTACCTCAAGCCGTTGCTGGAGCGGATCCGCGCCGGGGACATCGACCCCGCCTTCGTGATCAGCCACCGCGTGCGGCTGGAGGACGCGCCGCACGCGTACGAGATGTTCAAGCACAAGGAGAACGAGTGCAACAAAGTCGTCCTCCAACCCTGGTGAGACACCCCCGGGACGGGGGCTTCGCGCGCGGATGACCCTCTCGGGGGAGGTCTTCAGGGGCGGAGGCGGGGGACGCCCGCGCGCGTCCCCCGCCGAGGTGGACCGACACGGCGCCGGGGAGCCATGATGATCATGCAGGTGATGGCGGACTCCGCCGACGCCGGCCTGGGCGCCGCCCGCATGCAGATGGCGCTCTCGTTGGGCTGGCACATCGTGCTGGCGTGCCTGGGCGTGGGCATGCCGGCCATCACGCTGATCGCCGAGTGGCGGGGGCACCGCCGCGGCGACCCGCACTACCGGTTGCTGGCCCGCCGCTGGGCCAGGGCCATGGGCGTGCTGTTCGCCGTCGGCGCGGTGTCGGGGACGATCTTGTCCTTCGAGATGGGGCTGCTGTGGCCCCGGCTCATGGGAGCCTACGGCCAGGTCATCGGCCTGCCGTTCTCCCTGGAGGGCATCGCCTTCTTCATCGAGGCCATCTTCCTGGGCGTCTACCTGTACGCGTGGGACCGGTTGACGCCGGTGGCGCACATGCTGTCGGGCATTCCCATCGTGGTCGCCGGGGTGGCCAGCGCCTTCTTCGTCGTCACGGCCAACGCCTGGATGCAGCAGCCGACCGGTTTCCGCCTGGCCGGCGGCCGCGTGGTCGCGGTGGATCCGTGGGCGGCCATGTTCAACCCGGCGACCCCGCCGCAGACCGTGCACATGATCCTGGCCGCGTTCATGGTCACCGGGTTCGGCATCGCGAGCGTGTACGCCGTCGCCATGCTGCGCGGGCGCCGCGACCGGTACCACCGCGCCGGCCTGCTGCTGCCGCTGACGGCCGCGGCCCTGGTCACCCCGGCGCAGATCGTCGTCGGCGACTGGGCGGCCCACTTCGTCGCCTCCAACCAGCCGGTCAAGCTCGCGGCCATGGAAGGGGTGTTCCACACCCAGCGCGGAGTCCCGCTGCACGTGGGCGGCATCGCCGTCGACGACCGGATGCGGTACGCCCTGGAGATCCCGGACGGGCTGTCGCTGCTCGCCCACTTCGACCCCGACGCGGAGATCATGGGCCTGGACCGGGTGCCGGTCGCCGACTGGCCCCCGGTCAACGTGGTGCACCTGGCCTTCCAGCTCATGGTCGGGCTGGGCTTCGCCCTCCTCGCGTTGTCGGCGTGGCTCGCGCTGGCCTGGATACGGCGGCGCGACCTGCCGCGCTCGCCGTGGTTCCCGCGCGCCGCCGCCGTCTCGGGCGTCGCCGCCGTCCTGGCGCTGGAGGCCGGCTGGGTCGTAACCGAGGTGGGCCGCCAGCCGTGGATCGTCTACCGCGTGATGCGCACCGCCGACGCGGTCAACCCCGCGCCCGGCCTGGTGTGGGGGTTCGTGCTGGTGAGCCTGGTGTACGCCGTACTCACCGTCGCGACCGTGTACGTATTGCGCCTGCTCGCCCGGGACCGGCCCGTGTCCATCGCGCCCCAGGAGCCCGACGTCCACGACGAGACGGACGAGAGAGTGGTGTGACCGATGCCGCTGGCGGAGGTCATGATCGGGGTCATGTGGGCGGGCCTGACCGCCTACGTCCTGTTCGCGGGCGCCGACTTCGGCGGCGGCGTCTGGGACCTGCTGTCCGGCGGCGCGGCCTCCGGGCGGCGCCGGCGCGAGCTGATCGAGCACTCCATCGGCCCGGTCTGGGAGGCCAACCACGTCTGGCTGATCTTCGTGATCGTCCTGATGTGGACCGGCATCCCCGGGGTGTTCGCCGCCGTCGCCTCCACCCTCTACATCCCGCTGACCCTGGCGGCGCTGGGCATCATCGCGCGCGGCGCGGCCTTCGCCTTCCGCAAGGTCTCCACCGAGCTGTGGCAGCGCCGCCTGTTCGGCGCCGCGTTCGCCTTCTCCTCGGTCGCCACCCCGTTCTTCCTCGGTACGGTGGCGGGCGCCATCGCCTCCGGCCGGGTCCCCGCCGGCATCGCCGCGGGGAACGTCGTGTCGAGCTGGCTCAACCCGACCTCCGCGATCACCGGCGCGCTGGCCGTCGGCGCCGCCGCCTACCTCGCCGCGGTCTACCTCACCCGCGACGCCCAGCGCGCCGGCGAGGACGGCCTGGCCGAGGAGTTCAGACGGCGCGCCCTGGCCTGCGGCGCGGTCGTGGGGCTGCTGTCGGCGGCCGGTCTGCTCGTGCTGCGCGCCGACGCGCCGCGGCTGTTCGCCGAGCTCACCGGCGGCCGGGCCCTGCCGCTGCTCGCGCTGTCGGTCGCCGCCGGGCTGGTCTCCCTGGCGTTGTTGTGGCGCCGCGCCTACCTGGCCGTCCGCCTCACCGCGGCGCTGGCGGTGACCGGACTGCTGTGGGGCTGGGGCGTGGGCCAGTACCCGGACCTGCTGCCCGGCGTCACGCTGGAGGACGCCGCGGCCACCAGCGGCGTCCTGGCCGCCACCCTGGGCGCGCTCGCCGTGGGCGCCGTGCTGCTCCTGCCGTCCCTGTGGTGGTTGTACGCGACCTTCCAGCGTGACAGAACGGGCCCGCCGCACGAACGGGATGATTCGGCGCTGCGTAATGAATGAAGGGCCGGATGGTATTGTCCCGCGTTTATCCGCGCCGGTCGCATCGGTGGACGGCGGCGGCCGGACGAAAGTCGCCGCCCTGAGGTATTCCCGCGTCATCGCAGGTCATCCGCTGTCGGGCATGAGCAGAACGTCACGTCACGGATTCGTAAGAATCGGCGGGCGAACGCCGCTGTAACGTCGCCCTGTGATCGAGATCGACCCCTCGGCCGGCCGTCCGGAATCCCCTGTGGCACGCGAGCCGGCCCCCCGAAATCCCGCGGCCCGCCACTTTCGCCCCGACCACCGTTCTTTCGCGGGCTGCCGTTTTCCCGTGTCGCCGGCCACCGGGTCCGGCGGGCGTTCGGCCGGACGCGGGGACGCCACGTGATCGGCGCCCTGTACGAGGAGGCGCTGCAGGGAGGGGACGTGGACGTCGAGTACTCCGACGGCCAGGTCCGGCCACTGGCCGCCGGGCGCTGGCTGCGGCCGATCGACGGCGACCGGGGCCTGTTGGACCGGTGCGACGGGCCGACGCTGGACGTCGGTTCCGGGCCCGGCCGGCTGACCACGGCGCTCGCCCGCAGGGGCGTCCCGGTCCTCGGCATCGACATCGCCCCGCTGGCGGTCGCCCTCACGCGGCGCGCCGGCGGGGCGGCCCTGTGCAGGAACGTCTTCGAGCCGCTGCCCGGCACCGGGCGCTGGGCGGTGGCGCTGCTGGCCGACGGCAACATCGGCATCGGCGGCGACCCCGGCGCGCTGCTGCTGCGGCTGCGCGAGCTGGTACGTCCCGGCGGCGCGGTCATCGCCGAACTCGCGCCGCCGGGGACGCCGACCGCCGTGGACCGGGTGCGGCTGCGGCACGGCGGGCGGGTCGCCGACTGGTTCGCCTGGGCGACGGTGTGCGCCGACGACATCGGCCCCCTCGCGCGGCGCTCCGGCTTCCCGTCCGCCGAACACTGGACCGAGGCAGGACGATGGTTCGCCACCCTGACCTGAGGCTCCCGCGCGTGGACCACCGGCCCGAGGCGGGACGATGATGCGCCATCCCGACCTGAGACTTCCGCGTCGTGCGAAACAGCGTCCCGAGGCGAGACGGATGGTTCGCCACTGTGACGTGAGGCTCCCGCGTCGCGTGGACCACCGGCCCGAGGCGGGACGATGATGCGCCACCCCCGACCTGAGGCTCCCGCGTCACGCGGAACACCGGCCCGAAGCCGGATGACGATGCGCCACCCTTACCTGATGCTCGTGCGCCCCACGGACACCCTCGCGGAGGTACGCCGGACGCGGGCGGCGCTCGCCTGGTGGGGCGCGCTGATCGTCGCCTCCTTCGCCGCCGGCGCGGTGCTGCACGCGCTGGGCGTGCTGCGCATCGACCACCTGCCGCCGCTGCACGCCCACTTCCGGGTCCTCACGGTCACGCTCGTCCCGGCGGCGGTCCTCGCCGCCGTCGCCGTCCGCTTTCTTCCCGGGGTGGTCCGGCGGGGCGGGTTCGGGCGGGCGTCGCTCGTGGCCTACGGGTTCGCGCTGGCGTGGACGGTGCTGCTGGCGATGTCGGGCGACGGGCTCGCCGCGCCGTTCACCCACCCCCAGGAGTACCTGGCCGTGCTGCCGCAGGTGGGGCACGACCCGCTCGGCTGGCTGGCGGGCTTCACCCGGCGGCTGGGCGAGTACCCGACGCACGTGCGCGGGCATCCGCCGCTGCCCGTGCTGGTGCTCTGGGCGCTGGCCGCCGTGGGGCTGGGCGGGCCGCTGTGGGCGGCGGTCCTGGTCATAGCGGCCGGCTGTTCCGCCACGGTGGCGATCGGACTGACCGTGCGCCGCCTGGCGGGGGAGCAGGCCGCCCGGCGCGCGCTGCCGTACCTGGCCCTCACCCCGGCATCGGTGTGGATCGCCACCACGATGGACGCCTTCTTCGCGGGCGTCGGCGCGTGGGGCGTCGCGCTGCTGGTGCTCGGCCGGGGCACCACGGCCAGGACATTGTGGGCGGCGGGAGCCGGGGTGCTGCTGGGCGCGCTGCCGTATCTCAGCTACGGGCTGGTCCCTTACCTGCTGATCCCGGTGACGGTCGCCGTGCTCGCCCGCCTGCCGCGCCCGGCCGTGACGGCGGCGCTGGCCGGGGCGGCGTCGGTGACGGCCGCGTTCGCGGCCGGCGGGTTCTGGTGGCCTGCCGGGGTGGTCGCCACCCACGCGCAGTGGGCCGCCGACCCGGGCGCCGCCCGGCCCTACCTGTACTTCCTGGTCGCCAACCTCGCCGTGCTCGCCCTGACCACCGGCCCCGCCACCGCCACAGGCTTCCGCCGCCTCGCCGTCGCCCTCACCAACCGACCCTCTGCCTCCGGCCTCACGAACCGGCCCGCCGCCTCCGGCCTCGAGAACCAGTCCACCCCCTTCGCCCTCCGGGTCCGGCCCACCGCCTTCGCGCTCCGGGGCCGGCCCGCCGCCTTCGGCCTCAGTGACCGGGCCGCCTCCCTGTGCCTCGGGGACATGCCTGTCGCCTTCGTCGTGGCCGCGGCCCTGGTGGCGGTACTGGCGCTGGACCTCATCGGAGTGACGCGAGGAGAGGTGGAGCGCATCTGGACGCCCTTCGCCCTGTGGATCGGCCTGGCCGCCGCGTACGCCCCCGGCCGACGCGCGCTCGCCACTCAAGCGATCACCGGCCTCCTACTGCAGGCCCTGATCCTGTCCCCCTGGTGACCACAGCCTGACCGGTACCGCGCTCTCGGCCGGTCTCACCGGCCTGGATGGCGCCGCGCCCTGATCCGCCCGCGGCTCGTTACCGTGCGCCGGTGTTCTGGAACTCCCTGGCGGCGATCGGTTCGTAGCCGAGCCGGCCCCGGGTGGCGATGAGCAGTACGACTGCTGCCACCCCTGAGCCGATCGCCAACGTGTGCACGCTGTCGCCGAACGCGTCCAAGGACGGGAAACATGCTTCCCATACCAGGGAGTACACGGTGTTGACACTGGCGTGGAACAGCATGACGACCGGCAGGCTCTCGTTCGTACGGTTGAACACCCACGCCATGACGAGGCTCAGTGGGATCGCCGAGCTGACGAACTCCGCCATCATCAGCCAGTCCACATTGGGCCAGTCGGCCCACTCGCTGAAGAACAACGGCACGTGCCACGCACCCCACAGAGGGCCGAGGATCAGCGAACCGGCGAGCGGGCCGTAGCGGGCCTGCAACCTGGGCTGGGCGAAGTCACGCCAGCCCGGCTCCTCCGCCAGTCCGGTCGTGAGGAACTGCATGACCAGCATCGGGACGTACAACAGCAAGACGGTCGCGCCGGGGATGCGGAAGTCGGCCAGTGCACCGGGAAGCGGGAACGTCGAGACGACCGCGACGACCGGGACGACCAGCAGGACCCCGAGGTACCAGCGCGGACTCACCCGCCAGCGGACCAGCCGTTTCGCCCAGAGCCGCAGGCCGGCCCGGCCGTCCACGACGGCGGTGACGATGAACGCGGCCGTAATCGGGCCGAGGTAGCCACCGGGCAGTACCCCCAAGGTCTGTGAACTTCCCAGTATCTCGGGATAGCGGATGGGCAGCAGACCGAGCCCGGTCTCGGACAGGATGTAGGGGAGCCAGCACAGCCAGGTGATGCCGTACGACAGCGTGAAATAGGTCAGTAGCGGATGTTTTCTCATGGTCGGCAAGCACACCAGCGAGCCGGGCGCGTGGCACTACCCCTGGTCACCGATTCCGGGTATGGCTGGCTATACCTGAGGTGTAGGGCCGGCTCGGTGGGAACCGCCGCCCGTGCTGGTTAGCGTGATCCCTGTGTCCGCCAACCCGCCCCGCACCGCGCTCTCCGCGTTCGTCACACGGCGTCTCATCATGTCCGTCTGGCCTCTCAGGTCCGCGATGTACGTCCTGTCGTCGGTCCCGATCGCGATGCTCCTTGCGGTACCGCTCGGACTGCTGGCCTTCCCATGGGCGCTGCTCGCGCGGCGGGTCGCCACCAACACCGCACAACCCGCGTCCGGGCTGATCCTGCTGGTCCTCGGCGCCGCGCTCGTGGCCACGCTCGGGCCGCTGGTGGCCCGGCCACTGGCCGCCGCCGAGCGGGTCCGGCTGCGCCTGGTCGACCACCGGCCGGTCCCGTCAGTGCGCCGGGTACCGTTCGGCCTCTCCTGGTACCGCCAACCGCTGACCTGGCGGGAACTGTCGTACGCCGTCCTGCTCGTGACCGTGGTCCCCGCGCTCTACAGCATGGTCGCGTTCGTCCTCATACTGATCGCGGTGTGCGCTTTGAGCCCCTGGCTGGTCCCCGCCGGAGAGATCAACTTGGGCGTCACCGTCATCACCACACCGCCACAGGCCGTGCCCTACTCCATCACCGGCTTCGCCGCCCTGGTGACCGTGCCCTACCTGCTCACCTTTGTCGCCGGCGTCCACGGCGCGGTGGCCCGGGCACTGCTCCACCCCGGCGCCGCCGACGAACTGCATGCGGAACTCGTCGAGGTGTCGCGGTCACGAGCCCGCCTGGTCAGCGCGTTCGAGGCCGAACGCCGCCGAATCGAACGCGACCTCCACGACGGCGCACAGCAGAAGCTCGTCGGACTGACCCTCCAGCTCGGCCTGGCCAAGCTCGACATCCCGGCCGCCTCCCCCGCCGCCGGGGCCGTCGAAACGGCTCATCAGCAGGCCAAGCAGCTGATGTCCGAGCTGCGCGAGCTGATCCACGGCATCCGCCCGAACGTGCTGACCGACCTCGGCCTGCCTGCCGCGCTGCGCGAGCTCGCCGACCAGTGCCCCATCCCGGTCGTCGTCGAGACCGACCTTCCTCGGCGCCCACCGGAACAGGTCGAGGCGACCGCCTACTTCGTCGTCGCCGAAGCCCTCACGAACGTCGCCAAACACAGCGGAGCCACGGCCGTCACGGTCACCGCCCGCGAGACGGCGGGTCTGCTCACCGTCGAGATCCGCGACGACGGCCGAGGTGGCGCCGACCCCTCGAACGGCACCGGTCTCACCGGCCTCGCCGACCGGGTCGCCGTCGCCGCCGGGCGAATGCTGCTCTCCAGCCCGCCCGGCGGCCCCACCCTGATCCGGACGGAGCTGCCATGCGCGTAGTCCTGGCCGAAGACGGCGTCCTGCTGCGCGAGGGCTTGGCCGGCCTGCTGGAACGTTTCGGCTTCACCGTGGTCGCCAGCGTCAGCGACGCCACGGAACTTCTGCGGGCCGCGGCCGAGCACTCACCCGACCTCGTGGTGACCGACATCCGCATGCCACCGACGTTCACGGACGACGGCTTACGCGCGGCCGTCCAGCTACGCCGGGACAACCCCGGCCTGGCCGTGGTCGCACTGAGCCAGTACGTCCAGCACGGTTACGCCGCCGAACTTCTCGATTCCGGCGGCGGGCTCGGCGTCGGCTACCTGCTCAAGGACCGTGTCGTCGACGTGGAAGACTTCGTCTCCGCCCTGCGCCGCGTCGTCGCCGGCGGCACCGTGATCGACCCCCAGGTCGTCCGCCGCCTGCTCAACCGCCAGAACAACCCGATCACCCGCCTCTCCCAACGCGAACGCGAGGTGCTCGCCTTGGTCGCCGAAGGTCACTCCAACGCGGCCATCGCGAAAACGCTGGTCCTGTCGGAGGCCTCGATCAGCAAGCACATCGGCAGCATCCTGGCCAAACTCGACCTCTCACCCACCGACGACACCAACCGCCGCGTCCTGGCAGTGCTGACCTACCTACGCGAACGGTTCCCCGAGCTGTCATAAAGATCAGAGCCTGCACGCCTCAAGCACCAGATCCGCCAGGCGCCCACCCGACCAGGACGCCCACACGCTCGAGACCCGTGCGGCGCTCACGGTCCTGATCAACCGCCACGGGCACCTGACGAACGAGCAGCACCCATCTAAGATCCAAACGCACTGCGCGTCGCTGGCGTACGGGGACGACTACGTGCGGTCAAGGGAGACGACGGCATGTGGCGTAGCAGAAAGAAGTGGGTGGACGACTTCCTCAAGTCAAGGCATCGTAGGTCGCGACGCCTATGCTGATCAGAAGCCGAAACACCCCAACAGTGCTCCACCAAGGGCCACCGCAGCCTCGTTGGTACCAACGTCAAGCTAGGTGATCCATTCGATGGGCTGCCTGTAGGCAGGCAGATGTGATCAGGCCGGCGATGATCTCGCCGTAGGGTGGTACCAGAAAGTGATACCATCGGCGTATGGCTGAGACACGGCTCCGGCTGCCGGACGAGACGTATGAGCAGATCAAGCAGCTCGCCAGTGGTGACGCTCAGAGCGTCAACTCGGCGATGGTGGTCGCCATCGAGGAGTACATCGCCCGGCGCAGGCGGGAGCGCTACCAGGCTATGGGTCGAAAGATCGCCGAGCGAGACCGGGAGTTGCTCGAGCGGCTCGCCCGATGACTTCCTATCCGACCACAGAGGACCTGCTGGCCTTGGCGGAGGCGGTGCTCCCGGTGGTCCGGATACGTGACGGCGGTCAACTGCACGCTGCGGTGCTCCGCCCGCAGACGACCGTGTTCGGTGACGACGCCTATCCGGACCTGTGGCAGAAGGCGGCCGCCCTGATGCAGAGCATCCTGATCGGCCATCCACTGGTGGACGGTAACAAGCGGCTCGGCTGGGCCGCTGCCGTCGCCTTCCTTGAGGACAATGGGGAGATTCTCGAGTATCGCGACGTGGATGAGGCCGAAAGGCTGGTCATCTCCGTGACGACAGGCGAGTTGGAAGACATTCCTGACCTGGCGCAGCGACTCCGCAAGCTAGGCGCGTGAAGACAAGCCGACAGACGACGCGATCACCGTCTGAAGCCGGAAGCGACTCGCTGCCACCAGCAGTACCTTCTCAAAGAAACGACTACTGCGGTATCGGTGGAACGGGCGTGGCCTGCCTAGTTGGGCTGCGGACCGATGAAGCCTGAAGAAGCTTTCCCGGTAGCGGGTGAGGTGTCATCGGTCGCCACGTGGACGCCTCGTGAGTACATGGCGGAGATCCATCGACGACCAGGTTCTCACGGACTGGACGGCTCATACCGCGCGTTCGCGACCTTCATTGCTGGGTTCCATGCCGGGAGCGGTCATACCCTGTTGGCCGGCTTCAGGGAGTGGCTGATCGTCCAGGTGAACAGGGGAAACAACCTGGTCTGGGAAGCGCTCGTGCTCATGCTGGCGTTCCCCATGGAGGCCAGGCCCTTGGATGTCGGCCCGGTCAATGGCGAACGGAACAGCACCGCCGTGACGGTGCTGTTCCAAGCGCTCGACCAGTTCCTGGCTGACCGTGATGACCGACCGAACGGGCACGCTCTGATCTACGCGGAGCATGCCGAATGGCTTGAGCGACAGAGTTGGGCGCGGCCGTAGGCGTTGGGCGCCTGAACACGGACAGTGATCACGGCGACGTTTTTCTACTGCGTCAAGGCGGCGCGCGAGCGCCCGGCCGAGGCGCGGCGCTGGTGGCGCGAGGCGATCACCATCGGCCACCCCGAGGGTGCTGTCCGGGCTGCACAACAACTTCGCGACCTTGATCGCCGTCAAAAAGACTTGCAGCAGGCGAACTGGTACGCCAGATACGGATGGCAGACCTACGCCGACCCGTCGATTATGCGGCGCCCACTCGCGCCCCAACCCAAGAAGCCGTGTGAGGAAGAGGAGCCTCCAGCGCCGCAGTAAATGCCGCATTTACTGCGGCAAGCCCGATACGATCACCCACACGCGTCCCATCCGGCCTCGAGCGTCCCCCAACACGTGCCCCTCGTCCTCGGATTGAGGTGTACGCATTTACTGCGGCGATGATCGTGGAGTGTCATCGTGTACATGATCTACATCGACGACAGCGGACAGAAAGAGGTCCGTCGCCAGCACATGGGCGAGCTCGTCTCGGTCGGCGGCGTGATCGTCCCCGAACCCGCAGTTGCCGGATTCGCCATCGCGCTGGACGGCATTCGCGCAGAATACGAACCCGAGATCCTCAAGTACCTCTACGAGCGAATCCTCTGCATCTGCGCGAGCGGAACGACGTCGGTATCATCATCGCTGATCAACCAGGCGGTGGCCGCAAGGACGAGGTGAAATGGCTGGCCGACACCCTCGGCCTGACCCGGGACGGCACTCGCTTCGCCACACCCGATCGCGTTGTTTCGCCCATCCTGACCGCGCCCTCCCACCACGTCCCGCACCTGCAACTGGTAGACCTCGTCACCGCAGCCACCACCGCAGCGATCGCCGGACAGCCCTCCGGAATGAAGCTGGCGAAACAGCTGAAGGAACTGGCCCGCACCAACGCGCACGGGCTCGTCGGCGGCGCGGGCGTGGTGCTCTGGCCGCCTGACCTGGTGGACCTGCATTACTGGGTCTTTGGCGAAACCCACTACGCCCGGGGATCGACGGGACACCCACTAGGCCCATCCGCCAGCCCTTTCAGCCAGCCTGGACGCACCTACCAGTACAACGATGGCCTGCCGGAGCCCGGACAAGCCGCGAACGGGTCCACATCCACGACAAGCAGCAGCGTATGACGGTCCACGCCTTGGATCGCGATATCCCCGCCGACTACAGCACCGCCGTGGAGGCATACCTTCGCTCGGCCGGGATCGCCGCTTCCTCCCCGCGCATCTACCGAATTTCACTGCTGACCTGGGCGTGGCTGGCCGTTGGGCAGCAACCGCCGCTGGGCCGCAACCGGCGTGGCGCCGAGCCGCCCACCGAGCCGCCCACCGTGGCGTTCGCCATGTTCGACGAGGCACCGGCTAATGTGATCGCCGAGATGTTCGCGCAGCGGGCTCGGCTGGTTGACGCCGACACCGTCAACCGTGAACTGTCGGTAATGAAGGCCGCCATCGCCTGGTGGCGCGCCCGCGGCTGGCTGACCCGCAATCCGATCATCGGCATCGAACGCCGGCCGGCGCCGCCGGACCGAACCCGGGCCCTGTCGCGCGAGCAGATCGCCACGTTGTTCGACCTCAAGGTCAACGTGCGCGAACGCACGCTCTGGAAGGCCCTGTACGAGACGTGCGCACGAGCCGAGGAGATCCTCTGCCTCGACGTCGAGGATCTGCTTCTGACCGACAAACGCGGCCGCGTCACCTCCAAAGGCGGCACCATCGAATGGGTGCACTGGCAACGGGCACCGCCCAACTCCTGCCCCGGCTACTCAAAGGCCGTATCCGCGGGCCTGTGTTCCTTACGGACCGCCGGGCGCCTGCCCACGTCCCCACGCGTGACACATGCCCAGTTACCGGGCGCGCCCGCCTGTCTTACCGGCGAGCCGCCGAACTCTTCGAGGCCCTCACCCGGCCGCTCGCCCGTCCGGGCATCACCGACCCAGCCGAACTCGAGGCACGCGGCGGATGGACGCTGCACCAACTGCGCCACTCCGCGCTGACACACGAAGCCGAGGACGGCACCAACACCCCAACCCTGTTGGCCCGCTCCCTGCCGTGCTCGGCTGTGTCCTCGCCACCCTCGTCGGCCTCCGGGTGACCCTGCTCATCGGTGCCGTCGGCGGAGCGCTGTCGATGCTCTGGCTGCTGCCCTCGCCGATACCGCGCGTCCGCTCCCTGACCTCTGACGTTCCGGTGGCTCCTGACAGCGGCACGGATCCGGCGGCTGACGGTGACACGGACCCGGCGGCTGACAGCGGCACGGACTCGCAGGCCCAACCGTCGCACCGCTGACCCGTCGACGACCGTTCTCACGGCCGGCCCGGGGACTGTAAGACCAACGGTGTAACTCCTGATCAAGGAGACACCTGTGACGAGTACGGTGATCCAGGCATCTGAGGCGATGGACCTGGAGGATCC
>NZ_JBEXGT010000073.1:0-25112 GCF_040607475.1 Sphaerisporangium sp. NPDC005288
CCCGCCGGTCGCCCCGCCGGTCGCCTCGCCGGTCGCCTCGGCGCGCTCCAGCGCCGCCAGCCCGCGTCCGATGGCCGCGCGGTCCCACCGGCCGCGGTCCTGCTCCAGCAGCAGCACCGGCTCCCCCGACGGGCCGACCCGCGCCGCCGAGCGGGACGCCTGGATCTCCATGAGCGCGACCAGGCCGTGGACCTCCGGCTCGCGGGGCATCAGCCCGGCCAGGACGCGGCCCAGCCGCAACGCCTCATCGCACAGCGCCGGCCGCATCCAGTCGTCCCCGGCGGTGGCGGTGTACCCCTCGTTGAAGATCAGGTAGATGACCTCCAGCACCGACGACAGCCGGCCGGCCAGCTCGGCGCCGGTGGGCACCTCGAAGGGGACGCGGGCGTCGGACAGGGCGCGCTTGGCCCGCACGATGCGCTGTGCCACGGTCGCCTCGCCGGTCAGGAACGCGCGCGCGATCTCCTCGGTCCTCAACCCGCCCAGCAGGCGCAGGGTGAGCGCCACGCGCGCCTCGGTGGACAGCACCGGATGGCAGGCGGTGAACACAAGGCGCAGCATGTCGTCCTCGATGCCGCCGTCGAGGGAGTCCTCCAGCGCGGCCAGGGCCGCGTCGTCGTCCCGCCCCTCGGTGAGCAGCTCGTGGCCGAGCTCCTCCACCTTGCGCGCGAGGCGCTCGCGCCGGCGGATCAGGTCGATCGCCCGCCGCCTGCCGACGGCCATCAGCCAGGCGCCGGGGTTGTCCGGCACGCCCTCGCGCGGCCACTGCTCCAGCGCGGCCACCAGGGCGTCCTGGGCGAGCTCCTCGGCCACGCCGATGTCGCGCACGACGCGGGCCAGGCCGGCCGTCACCCGAGCCGACTCGGCCCTCCACACCTGGTCGATCGCCCGATGAGCCTGCGAAACCGCCATGGCGACCAATCACAGCATCTTCCCCGCCACCCCCGCAAACCGGCTCCCCTTCGGCGTCCCGCGGGCCTTCTCCGACGGGCGTCAGGACCACGGCCCGCCGGGCTGCGGCATGGACATCATCTGCTCGACCAGGCAGGTGGTGTGCTTGGCGTAGCGGAACAGCGGGTGGGCCAGCACCTCCCGCAGGAACGGCAGGCCGGTGCGCAGGCCGGGCCCCTCCAGGAGGGTCTCCTCCAGCGCCCGGTCGGCGCGGGCCAGCGCCTGGGCGCGCGTGGGCGCCCACACCGCCACCTTGGCGATCAGCGGGTCGTAGTCGGCGGTGATCCGCGTCCCGGCCGAGGCGTGGGTGTCCACCCGGGTGAACGGCCCGCCCGGCGGCACGAACCGCTCGATCAGCCCCGGCGTGGGCAGGAACCCCCGGGCCGGGTCCTCGGCGTTGACCCGGCACTCGATGGCCACCCCCGAGGGCGCGATGTCCTGCTGCCGCAGCGTCAGCCGGCGCCCGGCCGCGACGAGGATCTGCTCGCGCACCAGGTCCACGCCGGTCACCATCTCGGTGATGGGATGCTCGACCTGCAGGCGGCAGTTGACCTCGATGAAGTAGCAGGTCCCGTGCTCGTCCAGCACATACTCGAAGGTGCCGGCGCCCACGTACCCGGCGGCGCGGGCCGCGCGCACGGTCAGCTCCCCCAGGTGCTCGACGGTCGCCGCGGGGAGGTTCGGCGGCGGGGTCTCCTCGATCAGCTTCTGGCGGCGCCGCTGCACCGAGCAGTCACGCGCGCCCAGGTGCACGACGTTGCCGTGGCCGTCGGCGAGGATCTGCACCTCCACGTGCCGCGCCGCGTCCAGGTACTTCTCCACGTACACCCGCGGGTCGCCGAACAGCGTCAGGGCGTCGCGGCGGGTCGCCGCGTACGCCCGGGCGAAGTCGCCGCGTTCGTGCACCACGGTCATCGCCCGGCCGCCGCCGCCCGCCGAGGCCTTGATCACGACGGGGTAGCCGACGGAACCGGCGACACGGGCGGCCTCGGCGGCGCCCCCGGCCGGGTCCGCGCCGCCGGGCAGCACGGGCAGCCGGGCCTCCACGGCGAACCGCCTGGCCGACACCTTGTCGCCCAGGCGGGCGATGACCTGCGGCGCCGGGCCGATCAGGGTCAGGCCGTGCGCCTGGCAGATCTCGGCGAACTCGGCGCTCTCCGACAGGAACCCGTACCCGGGGTGGACGGCGTCCGCGCCGGTCTGGAGCGCGGCGGCGACGATCGCGGCCGAGTTGAGGTAGCTGCGCCGCGGCGCGGCCGGCCCGATCTGGACGGCCTCGTCGGCCAGGCGCACCGCCGCGGAGTCGCGGTCCGCCGTGGAATGGGCGACCACCGTGCGGATCCCCATCTCGCGGCACGTCCGGAGCACGCGCAGGGCGATCTCGCCCCGGTTGGCGATCAGAACTGTGGTGAACATGGCGCTCCAGCGTGCTCGGAGGTGTGGGGACCGGCCGTCAGGCGAGGTCAGGGGCCCTCGTGCGGGACCAGGGACAGCAAGGGCTCCTCGTATTGCACCGGGGCGCCGTCGGCGGCGACGATCGCGCGGACGCGGCCGCCGCGCTCGGCCTGGACGGCGTTCATGAGCTTCATGGCCTCGACGATCCCGACCTGCTGGCCGGGTTCCACGATGTCGCCGACCTCGACGAACGGCGGCCCCCCGGGCTCGTGGGCCCGGTAGAACGTGCCGACCATCGGCGAGGTGACCACGACCGCGCCGTCCACGGCGGCCGGGTCGCCAAGGGCCTCACCGGGCCTCTCCCCCCGCTCCGCCCCGTCCGGGGACCCGCCGCCGTGCCGGGCGTGCCCGCCGGTGCCGTTCTGACGCGCGTCCGGCGCGCCCGGGACGGGGACGTGCTCCCCCGCCCCGCGCGCCGCCGCCCACTCCACGGCGACGGCCAGCGTGGCGGTGGAGACGGTGATGCTGCGCAGCGGCGCGGAGCCCGCGCCGGCCAGCCGGGCGGCGTGGCGGACCACCCAGTCCAGCACGCGTTCCCCCTCGTCCTGCGGTGTGGGTTCGGCTGTCATGCGTGTCCTCCTTCGACGGGCACCGCGTCGCGGTGCGGCGCGGACGTGCCGGCGCGCTGCCGGCGGGACCGCCGCCGCGTGGCGCCCGGACCGGCGTGGCCGGGTGTGGCCCGGTGCCGCCGGCCGGGGCCTGGCGCTAGGCGAGTCCGAAACGGCGGAAGCGGCGCCTTCGCGCGGCCACCAGGCCGGCGGGATCAACGCGCGCCAGCTCGTGCAGCGTCGCGGTGACGGCGCCGCCGAGCAGCCGGGCGGTGAGCGCGGGGTCGCGGTGGGCGCCTCCGTCCGGCTCGGGGATCACGGCGTCGACGACGCCCTGTCCGAGCAGGTCACGGGCGGTCAGGCGCAGCGCGCCCGCGGCGTGCGGCGCGGCGGCCGGGTCGCGCCACAAGATCGCCGCACAGCCTTCTGGGCTGATCACCGAGTAGACGGCGTTGCCCAGCGCCAGCACCCGGTCGGCCACGGCCAGGGCGAGCGCACCGCCGCTGCCACCCTCCCCGGTGACCACGGCGACCACGGGGACCGGCAGGGCGGACATCAGGCGCAGGTTCTCGGCGATGGCGTGCGCCTGCCCGCCCTGCTCGGCCTCGACCCCGGCGTGGGCGCCCGGGGTGTCGACCAGCGTGACCACCGGCAGGCCGAGCTTGCCGGCCAGCCGCATCAGCCGGGCGGCCTTGCGGAACCCCGCCGGGGAGCCCATGCCGAACCTGCGGGCGACCAGCTCGCGGGTGTCGTGGCCCTTCTGGTGGCCGATCAGCATGACCGGCACGCCCTCCAGCCGTCCGACGCCGCCCACGATGGCCGGGCAGTCGCCCGACATCCGGTCGCCGTGCAGCTGCTGGAAGTCCTCCAGCAGATGGCAGGCGTAGTCCAGAGTGGTGGGGCGGCCGGGGTCGCGGGCCAGGGCGACGCTCTGCCAGCCGTCCCGCACGGGCAGGTCGGCCGCGTCACGCACCAGGTGGGGGGCGCTGTCGCGCCACGCCCCCGGAACGCGACGGCCGTCCTCGGCCCAGGCGGCGGCCGACAGCAGGTGGGTCAGCGCCGGACGCAGTCCGGCGCGCGGGCGCACGCCGTCGACCAGGCCGCCGGCCAGGAGCGTCTCGGCGGTCTGGAAGCCGTCGGGCAGGCGCTGTCCCATGGTGCCGGCGATGACGCGCGGCCCGGCGAAGCCCATGTGCGCTCCCGCCTCGGCGAGGATGACGTCGGCCAGCGTGGCGTAGGAGGCGGCGACGCCGCCGTAGGTGGGATCGGTCACGACCGTGACGGTGAGCAGGCCGGCCTGGTCCAGGTCGGCCAGCGCCTGAGCGGTCTTGGCCATCTGCATCAGGGCCAGCGCGCCCTCCTGCATCCGCGCGCCTCCCGAGGCGGTCACCACCACCAGGGGCCTGCGCGTGGACAGGGCGTGCTCGGCGGCGGCGGTGATGCGCTCACCGACGGCGCATCCCAGGCTGCCGCCCATGAAGGCGAAGTCCATGACGGCGGCGACGACGGGGTGGCCGTGCAGGGACGCCGAGACGCACACCACCGCCTCCGGTAGGCCGGTGTCTCTGCGCGCCTGCGCGAGGCGGGCCGCGTAGGGGCGGGTGTCGGTGAACTCCAGCGGGTCGGACAGGGTGGGCGCGGCGGCCGGCGCGCTCGTGGAGCCGGGGTCGAACAGCTGGTCCAGCCGTTCGGGCGCGCCCAGCCGGTCGTGGTGGCCGCAGCCGGCGCACACCCGCAGGTTCCTGCGGTGGTGCACCCCGTAGACCGGGTCGTGGCAGCCGGCGCAGCGGATCCACGGCGAGGACGGCGAGGACGGCGAGGACAGGGCGTCCGGCTCGACGGCGGTCACGCGGCGCTCCCGAAGCTCCCGGCGCCCCCGGCTCCCGTCCCGCGCTCGCCGCCCACCATCGTGATCGCCACCCGCCTGAGCCCTCCGTCTCCCCCTGCGCTGCCGCCACCGGCCACGGGCGGACAGGACGAGACGATGGCGCGCGGCGACGGAGTGGCGGGGGCCGCCGTGCCGGCCGGGCGGGCCGCGTCAGCCGCGCCGGACGCCGGGCCGGTGGCGCGGGGCGCGGGCGTCGCCGGGGCGGCGGCCGGGTGGGCGTGTGGTCGCATGTGCATTCCTCCCCTGACCTTCGGGGGGTGGGCCGGACGCGGTGCGCGGCGGACCTCTCTGACGGCAACGATGCGCCCGGCCGCTGGTCGGCCGCTGGGAAGGCGCTGGAGGCGCTCTGGTCCGCGGGCGAGAATCCCGCCGCGCAAGGGGCCGGGCGACGGCTCGAGCGACCCCGGACCGAGGGCGTGCGCGGCGTCCGGCGATCACTCCTACCTGCGCGCCGGAGCCCGCGCCCGGCACTTCCGCCCGATACTTCCGTGCGGTGCGTCCTGGAGGCGCGGACCAGGAGGGCCGCTATAGGGACATAAGCGGCTTTGTCATATTAAAGGCGGACCGAGTGTCGGACCTTTTCGCGGGCGCGCCAGACGGACATTATTCGGAAATACTGCCTAAGGTAAAGAATATAGGACTAGACCAGGACTTTTTCGGAGATTTTGTCCTCATGAGCCATCTTTCCGGCAGTTCCGATAAGCGAGTTCATCTAAATTCGAGAGGTCCACCAGGCGCCCGAGCACGCGCCGACGCCGCGCGCCGGCCGGCTCGGACGGCGTCGCGATCAACTGCGGA
This sequence comes from Sphaerisporangium sp. NPDC005288, assembly GCF_040607475.1. Taxonomy (NCBI): domain Bacteria; kingdom Bacillati; phylum Actinomycetota; class Actinomycetes; order Streptosporangiales; family Streptosporangiaceae; genus Sphaerisporangium; species Sphaerisporangium sp. NPDC005288. The sequence continues at coordinate 5,641 of NZ_JBEXGT010000073.1, forward strand.
GATCACATGGAGTTCCGGGTTCTGGGTTCGCTGCAAGTGGTCGACGGCGACGCCGATCTGACGCCGAGCGCGGCCAAGGTCCGCGCGGTGCTGGCGATGCTGGTCCTGCGGCACAACCAGATCGTGTCCACACGCGAGCTGATCGACGAACTGTGGGGCGAGCGCCCCCCGGCGACCGCCCTGCCCACCCTGCACACCTACGTCTACAAACTGCGCAAGATGCTCGGCACCGGAGGACCGGCCACGGTGGTCACCCAGACCTACGGCTACCTGCTGGCCACCGCCCCGGAGACCATCGACGTGTACCGCTTCGAGCGACTGGTCGCCGACGGGTGGAACGCGCTGGAGCGCGAGGACGCCGCGCACGCCACCGAGGCGCTGTCGCAGGCACTGGCGTTGTGGCGGGGGCCGGCCCTGGCGAACCTGGCGGCGGGAGAGCTGCTGTCGGCGCAGATCACCCGCCTGGAGGAGAGCAGGCTACGGGCCCTGCAGCTTCGCCTGGACGCCGATCTGCGCCTGGGCCGGCACCGCGAGCTGATCAGCGAGCTCAAGGAGCTCATCGCCATCCACCCGCTCAACGAGGACTTCTACGCCAAGCTGATGACCGCCCTGTACCAGGCGGGGCGGCGAGGCGAGGCGCTGGAGGTGTACCAGAACCTGCGCCAGGTGCTGGTCGGGCAGCTCGGCCTGGAGCCCTCCCCCGCCCTGAGCCGCCTGCAGCAGCGCCTGCTGTCGGCCAACCCCGGCCTGGAGCAGCCCGACCTGGACCCCGCGCCGCCGCCCGCCCCGCCCGCGGCCCCGGTGGCCGCCGTCAGGCCGGCGCAGCTCCCGCCCGACATCGCCGACTTCGTCGGCCGGGCCGAGGTCGTCGACCGGATCGCCGCCCTGCTGTCGCGCCCGGCCGAGTCCGGCACCGCCGTCCGGGTGATCTGCATCAGCGGGATGCCCGGTGTCGGCGAGACGGCCCTGGCCGTGCACGCCGCCCACCGGGCCCGCTCCGCCTTCCCCTCCGGGCAGCTGTTCACCGAGCTCGGCGGCTCCGGCGTGCCGGCCGACCCCGGCGAGGTGCTGGCCGGGTTCCTGCGGGCCACGGGCGTCCCGCCGGGCGAGGTCCCCGGCGACCGCGACGAGCGCAGCAAGCTGTTCCGCACCTGGTGCAGCGAACGACAGGTGCTCATCGTGCTCGACGACGCCGCCGGGTACGCCCAGATCCAGCCGCTGCTGCCCGGCTCGGCCGGCTGCGCCGTCATCGTGACCAGCCGGTTCGCGCTGCACGGGTTCGCCGGCGCCCACATGGTGGAGCTGGACCCGCTCACCGGGGAGGAGGGGCTGGAGCTGCTGTCCCGGATCATCGGCCCGGCCCGGCTCTCGGCCGAGCGCGCGGCGGCCGAGCACATCGTGCGCCTGTGCGGGCGGCTGCCGCTGGCACTGCGGTGCGCCGGGTCGCGCCTGGCCGCCGGGCAGGGCCTGACGCTGGCCAAGTTCGCCGAACGCCTGGAGGACCCCCGCTCGCGCCTGTCGGACCTGCGGGTCGCCGACCTGGACGTGCGCACGACGTTCCGCGCCACCTACGAGCGGCTCGGCGAGCCCGAGCGCAGCCTGTTCCGGCTGCTCGGGCTGCTGCAGACCCCGCACATCACCATGCGGCAGGCCGGCGCGCTGCTGGGCTGCGAGCCCGGCCACGCCGAGCGGCTGCTCGCCCGCCTGGCCGACTGCTCGCTGCTGTCGGCGCGGCCCACCGCCCTGGGCGAGGTGCACTACGCCGTCCACGAGCTGGTCCGGTTGTACGCGCGCGAGTGCCTGGAACGGGAGCTGGACGGCTGCGCCGTCGCCGTGCCCGCCCCCCAGGCCGCGGAACCCGCCGCACCGGCCGGACCCGCCCAGCCCGTCGAGGCCGCCGTCCCCCGGGAGCGGGCGGTGCCCGCCGCGCAGGACGAGCACCGCGCCGTGCCGGTCGAGGAGGCCGGCGCGCGGCCGTTCTCGCTGACGGCGCCGGCCGACTGCGTCAACGGAACGGCGTCCCACATCCTCGGCCCCTGACCCGGAAATTCCGGCACTAGCCTCGCATCAGCATCAAACCAGGCGCTCCCCGCAGCATTGCTGCGTACGGAACGAAAGGAGACGCCTGGTGCACCGGACGCTAATCGTGGCGCGGATGGAGCCCTCCGAGACCGAGGCCGTGGCGAAGATCTTCGCCGACTCGGACGCGAGCGACCTGCCACATCTGATCGGAGTGTCACGCCGCACGCTGTTCCGCTTCCACGACCTGTACTTCCACCTGGTCGAGGCGGACCACGACATCACGCCGAACCTGTACAAGGCACGCAGCCACCCGCTGTACGGCGAGATCAACCAGCGGCTCAGCGAGCACATCCGCCCTTACGACCCCGGCTGGCGCGAGCCCAAGGACGCCATGGCCGAGCCCTTCTACACCTGGGAGGCCGACGGCCATGAGTGACATCCGCCTGTCCAAGTTCAGCGCCGACCAGGTGGAGCCCAACCACCGGCGCGGCGGCGACATCCGCGTCCTGCTCGGCCCGAAGACGGCCGGCGCGACCTCCGGCTTCATGGGCGTCGCCTTCCTCAAGCCCGGCGAGCACTTCGTCGAGCACTACCACCCCTACTCCGAGGAGTTCATGTACCTCGTGCGGGGCAGCGTCACCGCCCGCATCGACGGCGGCCAGGAGATCGTCCTGAACCCCGGCGACGCGCTCATGGTGCCCAAGACCGTGCGGCACCGCGTCGACAACACCGGCCAGGAGGAGGCGTGCATGGTCTTCCACGCCAGCCCCCTGGCCCCGCGTCCCGACCTCGGGCACGTCGACACCGAGAACGCCGCCGGCCAGGCCCCGGCAGGGAGCCCGCGGTGAACCTCACCGGCGCCCGCCCTGCGGCCCGGCGCCGTACCCGGACGCGTTCCGGCAGGGGCGCGGCGCGGCGCGCCCGCAGCGGCGACCGCCGGGTGGTCATCACCGGCATCGGCGTCACCGCGCCGGGCGGCATCGGCGTCAAGGCCTTCTGGGAGCTGGTCGCCGCCGGGCGCACCGCCACGCGGGCCATCAGCCTGTTCGACGCCTCCGGCTTCCGCTCCCGGATCGCCGCCGAGTGCGACTTCGACCCGGCCGCCCAGGGGCTGTCGCCGCAGGAGGCGCGCCGCATGGACCGCGCCGCCCAGCTCGGCGTGGTCAGCGCCCGCGAGGCGCTGGCCGACAGCGGCCTGACCGGCGTGCCGCCCGAGCGGCTCGGCGTCGCCGTCGGCAGCGCCGTCGGCTGCACCATGGGGCTGGAGGAGGAGTACGTCGTCCTCAGCGACGGCGGCAAGCGGTGGCTGGTCGACCCGGCCTACGGCGTGCCCCAGTTGTACGGGTACATGGTGCCCAGCACCATCGCCGCCGAGGTCGCCTGGGCCGGCGGCGCCGAGGGCCCGGTCGCGCTCATCTCCACCGGCTGCACCGCCGGCCTGGACTCGGTCGGGCACGGCTACCAGCTGGTCAAGGAGGGCAGCGCGGACGCCGTCGTGGCCGGCGCCACCGACGCGCCGATCTCACCGATCACCGTCGCCTGCTTCGACGCCATCAAGGCCACCTCGCCCAGCAACGACGACCCCGAGCACGCCTCGCGCCCCTTCGACATGGAGCGCAACGGCTTCGTCCTCGGCGAGGGCAGCGCCATCATGATCCTTGAGGAGCGTGAGGCCGCGCTGCGGCGCGGCGCCCAGGTGTACGCCGAGATCGTCGGGTTCGCCAGCCGCAGCAACGCCTTCCACATGACCGGCCTCAAGCCCGACGGCCGCGAGATGGCCGAGGCCATCAGGGCCGCCATGGCACAGGCGCGGCTGGACCCCGCCGAGGTGGACTACATCAACGCCCACGGCTCGGGCACCCGGCAGAACGACCGGCACGAGACGGCCGCGTTCAAGGCCGCCCTCGGCGAGCGGGCCTACCAGGCGCCGGTCAGCTCCATCAAGTCCATGATCGGCCACTCGCTCGGCGCGATCGGCTCCATCGAGCTGGCCGCCTGCGCCCTGGCCATCAAGCACAACGTCGTCCCGCCCACCGCCAACCTGCACACCGCCGATCCCGAATGCGACCTGGACTACGTGCCGCTCACCGCGCGCGAGCAGCCCGTGGACGTGGTCCTGAGCGTCGGCAGCGGCTTCGGCGGGTTCCAGACGGCCATGCTGCTGGCCCGCGACGACGCCGGCCCCGGAGGCGGCCATGACTGAACCGAACCGACGACCCGGCGCCCGGCCGGTCGTCACCGGGCTCGGCGTCGCCGCGCCCAACGGCCTGGGCACCCAGGCCTACTGGGCCGCGACGCTGGACGGCAAGAGCGGGCTCGGGCGGATCACCCGCTTCGACGCCGAGCGCTACCCGGTGCGCGTCGCGGGCGAGGTGTCGGAGTTCGACGACACCGAGCACGTGCCGAGCCGCCTGGCCGTGCAGACCGACCACTGGAGCCACCTGGGCCTCGCGGCCGCCGACATGGCCCTGCACGACGCGGGCGTCAAACCCGGTGACCTGCCCGAATACGAGATGGCGGTCGTCACCGCCAGCTCCTCGGGCGGCACCGAGTTCGGCCAGCGCGAGATCGAGAAACTGTGGAGCCAGGGGCCTTCGTACGTCGGGGTCTACCAGTCGATCGCCTGGTTCTACGCCGCCACCACCGGCCAGATCTCCATCCGCTACGGCATGCGCGGCCCGTGCGGGGTCATCTGCGCCGAACAGGCGGGCGGCCTGGAGGTCATGGCCCAGGCGCGGCGGCTGCTGCGCCAGAGCGCCGCCGTCGTCGTCACCGGCGGCACCGACGCCTCGCTGTGCCCCTACGGCCTGGTCGCTCAGATCTCCACCGGGATGCTCAGCCCGCGCGACGACCCCGAACGGGCCTACCTGCCCTTCGACGCCGACGCCTGCGGCTACGTCCCCGGCGAGGGCGGGGCCATGCTCGTCGTCGAGGACGAGGCCACCGCCCGCTCCCGCGGCGCCCGCCCGTACGGAGTGATCACCGGGTACGGCGCGACGTTCGACCCGCGCCCCGAACCCGGGCGCGAGCCCCGCTCCAACCTCGGCCGCGCCATCGACCTGGCCCTGCGCGAGGCCCGCGTCACCCCCGAGCAGGTGGACGTCGTCTTCGCCGACGCCCTCGGCGTGCCCGGCCACGACCTGGCCGAGGCCCGCGCCATCGCGGCGGTCTTCGGGCCGCACGGCGTGCCGGTCACCGCGCCCAAGACCATGACCGGCCGCCTGTACGCCGGCGGGGCGTCACTGGACCTGGCCACCGCGCTGCTGTCGGTGCGCGACGGCGTCATCCCGCCCACCGTCGGCGTGCGCGCCGCCGCGCCCGCCTGCGAGCTGGACCTGGTGCGCAGCGCGGCCAGGGACGGGCCCGTGCGCAACGCCCTGGTGCTGGCCCGCGGCCACGGCGGCTTCAACGCCGCCGTGCTCGTCACGGCCCCCTGACAACCCACCTCGCGACAACGGAGAACGACATGACGACATTCACCCTCGACGACATGAGACGCATCATGGGCGGCTGCGCGGGAGTGCCCGAGACCGTCGACCTCGCCGACGACATCGGCGAGATGACCTTCGCCGACCTCGGCTACGACTCGCTGGCCGTGCTGGAGATGGCCGCGCGCATCCAGCAGGAGTACGGCGTGCGCATCCCCGACGACGCCGTCGACGAGATGAAGACCCCGCAGGCGGCCGTCGACTACGTCAACCGCCGGCTCGCGGCCTGAACCCGGAGGAACGCCATGGCAGGACACACCGACAACGAGATCATCATCGCCGGCCCCATGGACCTGGTGTGGAACATGACCAACGACGTCGAGTCGTGGCCCACCCTGTTCAGCGAGTACTCCTCGGCCCAGATCCTCGAGCGGCGCGGCCCCACCATCCGCTTCCGGCTCACCATGCACCCCGACGCCGACGGCAACGAGTGGAGCTGGGTGTCCGAGCGCACCCCCGACCCGGCCACCCGCACCGTGCGCGCCCACCGGGTCGAGCCCGGCTGGTTCAAGTACATGAACCTGTTCTGGGAGTACACCCAGGTCCCCGAGGCGGTGCGCATGCGCTGGGTGCAGGACTTCGAGATGCGGCCCGACGCCCCGCTCAGCGACAAGCAGATGACCAAGCGCCTCAACGACAGCACCGTGATCCAGATGAACCGCATCCGGCAGCTCGTCGAGGAGGCCGCCGAGCAGTCCCCCGCCACGCGCCTGACCACCTCCTGAAGCGCCCGCGCCCCCGCGCCGGTCCCCGCACGCCTCCCCGCTCCCGCCAGAACGCACGCCAGACAGAACAGACAGGAAGAGAACAGTGGGCATGAACCACCACGACCAGAAGGACCACGACGGCACCGTCTACCGCGTCATGGTCAAGATGCGGATCCACCCCGGCATGGAGCGGGACTTCGAGAAGACCTGGCGGGAGGTCGCCTCCACCATCGCCCGCCAGCCCGCGAACGTCGGCCAGTCGCTCGCCAAGAGCCCCGACGAGGACGGCGTCTACTACATCGTCAGCGACTGGGAGAACGAGGAGAGGTTCCACCAGTTCGAGCACAGCGCCGAGCACGCCGCCAACCGCATGCGCCTCGACCCCTACCGCGACGCCGCCGGCACCTCGATGACCCCCATGCTCGTCTCCTCCCGCCTGGACGAGCGGCCCGCTCCCCAGCCGGGCCGCGTGCGCGTCGCGCTGTACCTCAACGAGCCCGAGTCCGACAAGGGCTCGATCGAGAGCGCCTACCACCAGATCAGCACCACCCTGGCCGGCCGGGCCGGGCTGCGCGGCAACGAGTTGCTGCGCTCCCTGCGCGACCCGCGCCGCTACGCGGTGCTCAGCGAGTGGGACGACCTGCCCGCCTACCGCGAGTGGGAGCGCAGCCCCGAACACCTGCCCACCACCTCGCCGCTCGCGCGCTACCACGACAAGAACCTCGGGATCTTCGGCTCCTACGAGGTCGTGGCCGCCTACTGACCGGCCCGGCCGGCCCCGGACGCGCGCCGCCCGGGGCCGGCGCCCGCGGACGCGACGCCGGCGCACGACGACCAACATGGAGGTATCCGATGCCGTACGCGATGATCACCTTCCGGGTGAGGCCCGGGCACGAGGAAGAGCTCACCGAGCTCTTCCTCAACTCCCCGCCCCTCGAGACGCCCGTCGTCACCGACGAGCACGGCGAGGAGACCGCCCGGCTGCTCGGCACGGGGGTCTTCGTCAAGGACGACGTGCTGGTGCGCCTCATCCACTACCAGGGCGACTTCGCGGGCATCGCCCGGCACCTGGCCTCGCAGCGGCACGTGCACACCATCGAGAAGGACATCGTGCCGTTCCTGGCCGACGCCCGCGACACCGGCACCCCCGACGGGTTCGCGGCGTTCTTCCGCGACGCGATGATGCGCTGCGTCACCCAGTCCGAGAGCCGGGCGCAGACCAGCCCGCTGTGAGCCCGCCGGGCGGGCCCCGCGCCCGCCCGGCCCGCGGTCCCGGGCGGCACGCACCCCGCCCGGGGCCGCCTGGAAGCGACCGCCGCCGCGAACGGAGCACGAGCATGTCCAACGACGACGGCATCGACGTCATCGCGGCCGTGGAACGCGAGACCGCCGGCCTGTTCGCCCAGGCCGACCGGCTGGTGGAGGCCCTGGCCGCGCGGGCGGGCCTGGACGCGGCCCGCTTCCGCTGCCTGGCCGCGCTGCGCCGCCAGGGGGCGCTGCCCCTGCGGCGGCTGGCCACGCTGGCCGGGCTCACCGAGCGGGAGGCCGGCGAGGCCGTCGCCGGCATGGAACGCGACGGCCAGGCCATCCTGCGGGGCACGCCGGAGGGCCCCGGACAGGACGGCCCGGCCGCGGGAGTGATCGTGGAGCTGCACCCCGCCGCCGACCGCGCCTGGCTGGAGCCGGCGCTGCGCGAGCTGCGCGAGGCCTGGTTCCCGCTCACCCGGGGCAGGTGTGATGATCTGGCGCTGGTCGCCGGGTTGATGGCGCGCAGCCGCAGGCTGACCGACCTGGTGACCATGCTGCGGCACCCACCGGACCCCTTTACATTGTAGATTAACGGCGGCCGGTTAAGATCGGCGCGTGGACGTCCCCGCCGTACCCGACGACGGCCCCGGCGCCGTCACGCCCGCGGGCGATCCCTACGTGGTCTACCTCGGCGCCCTCACCGGCGCCGAGTCCCGCCGCACGATGCGCGGCTGCCTCGACCGGCTCGCCCGCGTCATCACCGGCGACCCCGCCGCCACCGGCGCCGGCCAGCCCTGGCACCTGCTGCGCTACGAGCACACGGTGCGCATCCGCGCGATCCTCGCCGAGCGCGGATGGTCGCCGGCCTACGTCAACAAGCACCTGGTGGCGCTGCGCCGGGTCATGCGCGAGGCCTGGCGCCTCGGCCTGATGACCGCCGAGGACTACCACCGCGCCGCCGACCTGCCCACCCTGGCGCACGCCCGGCTTCCCGCCGGGCAGCACGTCCCGCCGGAGGTCGCCGGGGCGGCGCTCGCCGCCTGCGACCAGGACGCCTCCCCCGCCGGGGCCCGCGACGGGGCGCTGCTGGCCGTGCTGTACTCCACCGGCTGCCGCCGCGCCGAGGTCGCCGGGCTCGCCTTCGGCGACTACGACCCCGCGGCCCGCTCCCTTCGCGTGCGCGGCAAGGGCGACAAGGAGCGCCTGGTCTACCTGACCGCCGAGGCGGTGGCCCGCACCGAGGCGTGGCTGGCCGTGCGGGGACGCGAACCCGGCGCGCTGTTCTGCCCGGTCAACAAGGCCGGGCGGCTGCGCGCGCCCGCCGGGCGTCCGGCGCCGATGACCGGGCAGGCCGTCGCCGACATCGTCGCCCGCCGCCTGGCCGCCGCGGGCGCCGCCAAGCGCACCCCCCACGACTTCCGGCGCACGTTCATCGGCGAACTGCTGGACGCGGGAGTGGACCTGGCCACCACCCAGGCGCTGGTCGGGCACGCCTCGCCGGTCACCACGGCGCGCTACGACCGCCGGCCCGAGAGCCGCCGCCGCGAGGCCGTCGACCGGCTGCGCATGCCCGACGCCCGCCCCCTGCGCCCCGGCGCGCCCTGACAATCGCCCGTCCCGGCCGGGCGCCCCGTCCGCGCCTCATCGGCCCTGCACCCGGTCTCCGCGCGGGCGTCTATCGGCGCCTCTGGGGCCGGCGCCCTTGGATCCGGCCCCAGGGGCGCCGGTGGGCGATCGGCGTGCTCAGGCGTGGCGGGCACGCCAGGTGGCGGCGTCCAGGCGGTAGAACACATGGCGGCGCAGCGGGCTGCCCTCATCGATGCGCGGGTGGTCGAAGTCGTCGGCGGGATCGCACGTCATGCCCAGGCGCCGCATGACGGCCTGGGAGCGGAGGTTGGTGGTCGCCGTCATGGAGACCACCTGGTCCAGCCCGGCCTGGCCGAAGGCGTGCCCGAGGCTCGCCGTCGCCGCCTCGGTGGCGTAGCCGTGCCCCCAGGCCGAGCGGCGCAGCCGCCAGCCGACCTCGACCGCCGGGGTGAAGTGCGCCTGGAAGGTCTGCGGCGCCAGGCCGGTGAACCCGATGAACTCCCCGCTGCGGGCGACCTCCACCGCCCAGAGCCCGAAGCCGTGCTCCTCCATGAGGGACATGATGCGCCCGGCCAGCGCGTCGCTCTCCTGCCGGGTCAGCGGGGCGGGGAAGTGCTCCATCACCTCGGGATCGGCGTTGAGTTCGGCGAAAGGCCGCAGATCGTCCTCGCGCCAGCGCCGCAGGATGAGCCGTCCGGTCGTCAGCATGATCTCCATTGTGGCGCACGCGCTCGGGGACTCCCGCGCCCCGCGCGACCCGGTCGCCCATCGGCCGCCCGCGGCGGGCGGCCCGCCACGAGCGGGGGTTCAGGGGTCCCCCTGGGGGCGCCCTGTGAGGGGGCGGGGTTCGGCCACGCTGACCTCACGGGTGTCACGAGTGTGCTTAACTGTAAGCAGCCGATGTGGTTTGTGTCCCCCGGGCCGCAATTACCGCCTTCACGGAATACCGTTCGGCTGGAGCCGTGTTGTGCATCTCGCCGAGGAGGCGACCGCCACATCGGCCTAACAACGAAGCGCCCCGCAGGCACGCCTTGCGGGGCGCTTCGTTGTACCGCGATGTAACAGTTTGTGGGCGGGCGTAACACAAAGTTGCCCGTCTGAGTCGTATGGTGGGCCTTGGTCGTCCGCACACCGGGAGAGTCCGTGCTCTATCGCCTCACGAAGATCATCAGCAGTCCCGTCCTGCGCCTGCTGTGGCGCCCCAAGGTGATCGGGGCCGAGCACGTCCCCTCGGCGGGGGCCGCCATCCTGGCCTCCAACCACCTGTCCATCCTGGACTCGGTGTTCCTGCCGCTCATGCTGCCCCGGAAGGTGACCTTCGTCGCCAAGAACGAGTACTTCACCGGCAACCGCCTGATGGCCACCTACATGCGGGCCACCGGGCAGGTCGCCATCGACAGAGAGAGCGCCGCCGCGGCGCAGACCATGCTGGACGCGGCCGTGCAGGTGCTGAAGGCCGGCGAGCTGTTCGGCATCTACCCCGAGGGCACCCGCTCCCCCGACGGCAGGCTCTACCGGGGCAAGATCGGCGTCGCATGGCTCGCGCTCACCACGGGCGCCCCGGTCATCCCGGTCGCCATGGTCAACACCGAGCGCGTGCTGCCTCCGGGGGCCTCGGTGCCGCGCCTGGCCAAGATCGGCGTGCGCATGGGCGAGCCGATGAGCTTCACCGGCGACCCCGCCCGCGCCAGGGACCGCCGGGCGGTCACCGACGAGGTGATGGCGGCGATCCAGCGCCTGTCGGGCCAGGAGTACGTGCCCGCCTACGCCGCGAGCCTCAAGGAGCAGGCCAGGCGGGCCGCCTGAGGGACCACCTGAGGGGGCTTGAGGAGGCCGCCTGAGGGCACCGCTTTCCGGCCGCTTCCCGGCGAAGCGGCGGGCGCCGCCGACCGGTCGCGCTAGGCTCGTGGCGACGTCCAGACACCGGGGGGTAAGGCGTGCCGCGCGGCCGTACCATCGCGATCACCTCCGCCGTCACCGTGCTGGCGGTCGGAGCCGCCGCCGGCGGCGCCTACTACGTGCTGCACACCAGGGGCAGCGCCGAGCAGACCGCGGGCCACTTCGCCGCGGCCTGGTCACGGGGCGACCTGGCGGCCATGAAGGCCGACCTCGCCTCCCCGGCGCCCGGCTTCGAGGCGGCCTACGCCGAACCCGCCGACCGGCTCGGGGCCGAGAAGGTCGCGGTGCGTCTCGGCACGGTCACCCCAGCGGGCGACGGCCGTGCCAAGGCCGCCTACACCGCCACCATGACGCTGAAGAACATCGGCGACTGGACCTACACCGGCTCACTGGACCTGATGGTGAAGGACCACCACTGGAAGGTCGCCTGGACCCCGGCGGCCGTCCACCCGGCGCTGACCGGCTCCACCCACCTGGCGCTGAAGACCACCTGGCCCGGGCGCGCCGCCGTCGAGGACGCCTCGGGCGGCCGCATCGACAACGGCGACGCCGGCGGGTCGGTGCAGCAGCTGGTCGGCTACCTCGACAAGGCCACCGCCAAGGACGTCGCCAAGCTCGGCTCCTCCTACAAGCCGGGCGACGCGATCGGCCGCGGCGGCCTGCAGGAGACCTTCCAGAAGCGGCTCGCCGGGGTGCCGACCACGATCATCACCACGGTCGACGGGTCCAAGAAGACCGTCCAGACGCTGAAGACCATCGACGGCTCGCCGGGTTCGCCCGTGCGCACCAGCCTCGACCCGGCCGCGCAGAAGGCCGCCGTCGCGGCCGTGCGCGACCTGGACAAGCCCGCCTCGCTGGTCGCGATCAGGCCCGCGACCGGTGAGATCCTCGCCGTGGTCAACAACCGCGGCGGGTTCAACCGCGCCCTGGACGGGCGCTACCCGCCCGGGTCCACCTTCAAGACCGTCACCGCCGCCGGGCTGCTGGCCGAGGGCCTCACCCCCGGCCAGAAGGTCACCTGTCCTGAGAAGGCCACCGTCGGCGGGCTGGCGATCCGCAACTCCGACCACGAGGCGTTCGGCTCGCTCACCTTCCTCGACTCCTACGCCCACTCCTGCAACACCACCTTCGCCCCGCTCGCCGCCCGGCACCTGGGCGGCGGCAAGCTGTACCAGGTGGCCTCCGAGATGGGCTTCAACCAGCCGCTGTCCATCGGCGTCCCGGCGGCCAAGGGCAGCATGCCGGCGCCGACCAGCGACGCCGACCTGGCCGCCGAGTCCTTCGGGCAGGGCCGCATCACCGCCAGCCCGCTGGTGATGGCGACGGTCGCCGCCGCGGTGGCCGACGGCACCTGGCGCCCGCCGACCCTGGTCCCCTCGATCAAGCAGAAGTTGCAGCCCCGTCCGCTGCCCGAGACGGTGACCGGGCCGCTGCGCACCATGATGGCGGCCGTGGTCGGCAAGGGCACCGCCAAGAGGGCCGGGCTGCCGAAGGGCACGGCGGGCAAGACCGGCACCGCCGAGTTCGGCACCGGGCCGAAGCTGGACTCCCACGCGTGGTTCATCGGCTTCCGCGGCGAGGTGGCGTTCGCCGTGGTGGTGGAGGCCGGCGGCATGGGCGGCGAGGTGGCCGCCCCGGTGGCCGCCCGCTTCCTGCGCGGCCTGCGGGGCTGAGGGTCACCGGGACCGCGAAAAGCCATCCCCGCGGCCGCGGGGATGGCGGGGGTCACATCGGCAGGGCCGCCGCGTCGTGGCGGAACACCATGATCAGCAGAGTCGCGATCAACGTGGCGATCAGCAGCCAGCTCACGAGGATGATGATGGTCGAGCGGCTGGGACGGCGCCGGCCGCGGTGGGCGCGGGCGGCGCGCTTGGTCCGCTGGCTCTCCCGGCGCTCGACACGCTCGTTGAACGACTCGAGCCGGGCGGCGAGTCGCGGGTCCTCGTCGGTGAGGTAACTCTCGATCTGGGCAAGCATTCGCTCCTCGTCCTGCGACCAGGCCATGCCGCACCTCCCGGCGACGCAAGCGGTGTGCCGACGTTCTGCCCAACGACGAAGATCTTTAGCCGTTTCGAGGCCTCCTTTTTGCCGTCAGTTTGGCGCGGTTGCGATCACCTTCGAAATCCTGTTCTAATCAGGGTCATGCGCTGGGACAACCTGCGCCTGACCGACGCCGGCCAGGGCGCCTCCGAGGCGCCGCTGTTCGCCCGCGGCGCCGTCGCCAGAACCTTCGACACCCCCGAGTTCCGTGGCATGACCTTCTATGAGATCCATGCCCGCTCGATCGTCAACCGGGTGCCCGCGGCGTCCCAGGTTCCCTTCCAGTGGACGGTCAATCCCTACCGCGGCTGCTCGCACGCCTGCGTCTACTGCTTCGCGCGCAAGACCCACACCTACCTCGACCTCGATTCCGGCCGCGACTTCGACTCCAAGATCGTGGTGAAGGTCAACGCCGCCGAGTTGCTGCGCAAAGAGCTCGCGGCGCCGCGCTGGGGCGGGCAGCCCATCGCCATGGGCACCAACGTCGACTGCTACCAGCGGGCCGAGGGCCGCTATCGCCTGATGCCGGGCATCCTGGCCGCGCTGCGCGACGCCCGCAACCCCTTCTCCATCCTGACCAAGGGCTCGCTGATCCTGCGCGACCTCGACCTGCTGGCCGAGGCCGCGCAGGTCACCGAGGTGTCCACCGCCCTGTCCATCGGCTCGGTGGACGACGAGCTGTGGCGCTCGGTCGAGCCGGGGACGCCCCGCCCGGCCGCCCGGCTGGAGGTCTGCGCCGCCCTCACCTCCCGCGGTCTGTCCTGCGGTGTGCTGATGGCGCCGATCCTGCCCTACCTGAGCGACTCGCCGCGGCGGCTCGCCCGCACTGTCGAGCTGATCGCGCAGGCAGGCGCCACCGACATCGTGCCGATCGTGCTGCACCTGCGGCCGGGCGCGCGCGAGTGGTTCCTCGGCTGGCTCGGCCGCGAGCATCCCCGCCTGGTCCCCCGCTACCTCGAGCTGTACGGCCGCGGCGCCTACGCGCCGCAGACCTACCGGTCGCGGGTCGTCCAGCAGGTGCGCGAGCTGGCCGAGCGCGCCGGGGTGGGCCGCTCCCCACGGGCCGGCAACGGCGGCGTCCGGCTCCCGGTCCCGGCGACCCCGGCGGCGGCCGGCCCCGAACAGCTCTCCCTGCTCTGAGGCACGGGGCGATCCGTCCCTCTGGCGACCTATATGGGTGATTGTCTCCGCTGTTGGGTATTTAACGCGCGGGATGCGTCGAATATGACGCATTCAACATAAAAGCCGTGAGACACAGGGGGAACCATGGCAGGAGCGGCGCGGAAGAAGTCCAACAAGGCCACCGGGAAGGCCAAGAAGGCGGCCATCAAGGCCACGCGCGAGATGAAACAGAACAAACGCGAGGAAGAGGACCGACGCGAGACCGGTCCCGACGAGGCCCGGTGACCCGCGCGGCGCCTCCCGCCAGGATGAAGCTCACGCTCGGGGCATTCCGGGCGCCCAGGTGAGCGGCGTGGTCAGGCACCCGTTGCGCGTCGCCGCGCCGGTGGGGGCGCCCGCCGGTCACGCCCGGCGGGCGGTGCGCGGCCCGGCCCGGCGCCGGGGACCGGCATCGGACAGCATCGCCGGCGGTCTCGACGCGGCGGCCCCGGGTGCCTGATCATGGGAGGCCCACCCGAACGCGAGGATCCATGTCCGTGTACGTGCGCTTCCCCACCCTCTTCGGCGAGGTGGTCGTCTTCGCCGCCGAAGACGACCTGTGGATGGTGTCCGCCGGCGGAGGCAGGGCCTTCCGCCTGACCGCGGGCGTCGCCGAGGCCGGCTATCCCCGCTTCTCCCCCGACGGCTCCCGGCTCGCCTTCGTGGGCCGGGAGGAGGGCCCCGAAGAGGTGTACGTCATGCCGGCCGACGGCGGGACCGCCCGGCGGATGACCTACGACGGGGCGCTGTGCACGGTCACCGGGTGGGACCCCTCCGGCGCGATCATCTACGCCAGCGACGACGGCCAGCCCTTCGACCGTCGCAAGTGGCTGCACCGGGTCGACGCCGACGGGGTCTCCCAGCGCCTGCCCTACGGGCCGGCCAACTCCATCTCCTACGGCCCCGGCGGCGCCATCGTGCTCGGCCGCAACACCGCCGACCCGGCGCGATGGAAGCGCTACCGCGGCGGCACGGTCGGCGACCTGTGGATCGACCGCGAGGGCGAGGGCGTGTTCACCCGCCTGATCTCCCTGGCGGGCAACCTGGCCTCGCCGTGCTGGGCGGGCGAGCGGGTGTACTTCCTGTCCGACCACGAGGGCATCGGCAACGTCTACTCCTGCACGCCCGCCGGGCAGGACCTGCGGCGGCACACCGACCACGGCGACTACTACGCCCGCAACCTGTCCGGCGACGGCGACCGGCTGGTCTACCACGCGGGGGCCGAGCTCTATCTGCTGGACCCGGGCGAGGGCGAGTCGCGCCGCGTGGAGGTCCGGCTGGGCAGCTCGCGCACCCAGCGCAACCGCCGGTTCGTCTCGGCCGCCTCCTACCTCGACAGCGCCCGCCTGTCCCCCGACGGCGGCGGGCTGGCGGTCACCACGCGCGGCAAGGCGTACTCCTTCGGCGGCTGGGAGGGGCCGGTGCGCCAGCACGGCGAGCCGGACGGCGTGCGCTACCGCCTGCTGACCTGGCTTGAGGACGGCAGGCGCCTGGTGGCGGCGGCCAGCGACGACGGCGACCGCGAGGTGCTGGTCGTGCTGACCGCCGACGGCAGCGCCGCCCCGGTGCGGCTGACGGAGCTGGACACCGGCCGGGCCATCGGCCTTGAGGTGTCACCGGCCGCCGACAAGATCGCGGTGACCAACCACCGCAACGAGCTGCTGATCGTCGAGCTGCCCTCCGCCGGGAACGGCGCGGACGTCCCCCGCCCGGCGGCGGAGGAGCCCGCGCCGCCCGCGCCCGCCACGGCGGACGCCTCCGACGCGCCCGGTGCTCAGGGCGGCACGCCCGCACCCGGCACTCCAGCGCCCGGCGCCCCCGCGTCCGCGTCAGGCGCTGCGGTGTCCGGCGCCGCGGTGTCCGGGGAGGCCCTGACCGTCGGCCTGGGCGCGGTGGCCGAGGACGCGGCCGGCGCCGCGGCCGGGCCCGGCGTCCCGGCGGCGCCCGGCCAGGACGCCGCTCCCGGTGCGGCGGCCGGCGGGGAGGCGGGCGGGGAGGCGCCTACGCCGGGGCAGGCCGCGCAGGCCCCCGGGCACCCGGCCCCGACGTCCCCGCAACCGGCGCGGCAGGGTCAGGCGCCGCCCGCCTCCGCCGGATCCGGCGCGCCCGCACCGGCCGAGCCCGGCGGGGCGAGGATGACCGTCGTCGACAGCAGCCGGTTCGGGCGCATCGAGGACGCCGTCTGGTCCTCCGACGGCCACTGGCTCGCCTACACCTTCCCCGACACCGCGCAGACCACGGCCATCAAGCTGTGCCGGGTGGACACCGGCGAGACCTACCGCGCCACCCGGCCGGTGCTGCGCGACAGCAGGCCCGCCTTCGACCCCGAGGGCCGCTACCTGTACTTCATCGGCCAGCGCGTCTTCAACCCCGTCTACGACTCCCTGCAGTTCGACCTGGGGTTCCCGCAGGGCACCCGCCCGTACGCGGTCACGCTGCGCTCCGACGTCGGCTCCCCGTTCGTGCCCGAACCCCGTCCGCTGTCGGGCGACGCCTCCGCCGCCAAGGACACGGCCAAGGACGCCGCCACCCGCAAGGACGAGCCGGCCGCGCACCCGGGCTCCGGCGAAGCGGGCGGCCCGGCCACCGGCGACCGTGCCGCCTCCGCGCCCGACGGGAAAGACGACGACCGAGACGACCGAGACGACCAGGACGACGACGAGGAGGAGCCGCTGGAGATCGAGCTGGAGGGCATCGAGCGGCGGGTCATGGCCTTCCCTGTGCCTGAGGGCCGCTACGACCGTGTGGCCGGCACCAAGGACAAGGTGCTGTTCACCTGCTTCCCCGTGGAGGGCAGCCGCGGCGACGAGTTCGCCCCCGAGCCGGCCTCCGGCACGCTGCAGGCCTACGACCTCATCAAACACAAGTGCGACACCCTGGTCTCCGGCGTCGGCGACTTCCGCCTGGGCCAGGACGGCACGACGCTGCTCTACCGCTCGCGGGGACGACTGCGGGTGGTCAAGGCCGGCGAGGCGCCGCCGGACGACGACGCTCCGGGCCGGGCGTCGGGATGGATCGACCTGGACCGGGTCAAGGTGTCGGTCTGCCCGGAGGCCGAGTGGCGGCAGATGTTCCGCGAGGCGTGGCGGCTGCAGCGGGAGAACTTCTGGGTGCAGGACATGGCCGGCATCGACTGGGACGGCGTCTACGAGCGCTACCTGCCGCTGGTCGACCGGGTCGGCACCCGCGGGGAGTTCTCCGACCTGCTGTGGGAGCTGCTCGGCGAGCTCGGCACCTCCCACGCCTACGAGAGCGGCGGGGAGTACCGGCCCCGCCCGCACTACTGGCAGGGCAAGCTCGGCGTCGACTGGTCCTACGCCGACGGGGTGCACACGATCGCGCGCATCGTCGCCGGCGACCCGTGGGACCCCGAGGCCACCTCGCCGCTCAACCGTCCCGGCCTGGACGTGCGCCCCGGCGACGCAGTGCTGGCGATCAACGGCCAGCCGGTGGGGGCGGCGGCGGGCCCGGCCCGGCTGCTGGTCAACCAGGCCGACCAGGAGGTCGAGCTGACGGTCAGGCGCGGCGACGGGCCGCCGAGGACGGTGACCGTCAAGGCGATCTCCGACGAGCAGCCGGCCCGCTACCGCGACTGGGTGGAGGCCAACCGCGCCCGCACCCACGAGCGCACCGGCGGTCGCGTCGGCTATCTGCACATCCCCGACATGGGCCCCGACGGCTACGCCGAGTTCCACCGCGGGTTCCTGGCCGAGTACGACCGCGAGGGGCTGGTGGTGGACGTCCGGTTCAATGGCGGCGGCCACGTCTCGGGGCTGCTGCTGCAGAAGCTGGCCCGGCGCCGTCTGGGGTACGACTTCCCGCGCTGGGGCGTGCCGGAACCCTATCCGGCCGAGTCGCCGCGCGGCCCGCTGGTCGCGGTCACCAACGAATGGGCCGGGTCGGACGGCGACATCTTCAGTCACACCTTCAAGCTGCTCGGGCTCGGCCCGCTGATCGGCAAGCGCACCTGGGGCGGGGTGATCGGCATCTGGCCGCGCCACCGGCTGGCCGACGGCACGGTGACCACCCAGCCGGAGTTCTCCTTCGCCTTCGACGACGTCGGCTGGCGGGTGGAGAACTACGGCACCGATCCCGACATCGAGGTGGACATCACCCCGCAGGACTACGCGCGGGGCCTCGACACCCAGCTCGAGCGGGCGATCGACGTCGCGCTGGAGCGCCTGGCCCAGTACCCGCCGCACACCCCCAACCCCGCCGACCGCCCCCGCCTGGGCGCCCCCCTGCTCCCCCCGCGCGCGTAGACCCCGGCCTCCCGCGCATGGACCCGGCGGACACCGGGCCGCGCCCCATCGTGACCGGCGGGGCGCGGCCCGGCGTCCGCACCGCCCGCCCGTCCCTGCGAAAGTTTCATCACCGGGCGGATCGCGGACGGTGCGGCCCGGCATCGTCAGGGCCGGTGAGGTCGCTGCGGCTGGAGGAAGCGGCGGGGGTGCGCGGGCTCGCGCCCTTGACGGGGCCCCTGAGGTGCTGTGTGATGCGGGCCACACCCCCTCGGGTCACCTGAATAAGAGGCACCCCGGCTCGCCGATCGTTGTTAACGCTAACAATGACCTGGCGATGACGCGCACCGGACACCTCTCATTCGCGGTGAAAGTGGACGGATCAGCCTTCCACCTGGTGTTAGCGCTAACACGCAAGCGAGAGAGGTCCTCATGCTTCTGCGAAACCTGAGAAAGGCCGCCGTGACGGGCGCCGGCGTACTGCTCGCCGTCGCCGGCCTGGTGGGCTCCGGCACCGCCCAGGCCGCGACGTCGCAGCCGTGTGACATCTACGCCTCGGGCGGCACGCCGTGCGTGGCGGCGCACAGCACGACCCGAGCCCTGTACGGCGCCTACAGCGGCCCGCTGTACCAGGTGCGCCGATCCTCCGACAACACCACGCGGGACGTCGCCCCGCTCAGCGCGGGGGGTGTGGCCAACGCCGCCACGCAGGACGCGTTCTGCTCCGGCACGACCTGCCTGATCACCATCATCTACGACCAGACAGGACGGGGTAACCACCTCACCCAGGCGCCTCCCGGCGGGTTCTCCGGCCCGGCCGCCGGCGGGTACGACAACCTGGCCAACGCCACCGCCGCGCCGGTCACGGTGGGCGGGCAGAAGGCGTACGGCGTCTACGTCAACCCGGGCACCGGCTACCGCAACAACCGGACCTCGGGCATCGCGACCGGCGACCAGCCGGAGGGGATGTACGCGATCTTCGACGGGACGCACTACAACGGTGGTTGCTGTTTCGACTACGGCAACGCCGAGACCAACAGCCGCGACAACGGCAACGGCACGATGGAGGCCATCTACTT
>NZ_JBEXGT010000074.1:0-23467 GCF_040607475.1 Sphaerisporangium sp. NPDC005288
GCGCCGGCCGGGACCGGCCGAAGAGCCGCATGCCCGGTCCGGCTGGCCGCAAGGGCGCGCGGCCCGGCCGCGCGGCCGGTCGGCCGCCGCCCCTTGATACCTATAAGAACAATTCGGCAATCCGCTCGGGCATGCTCGTCGCCCTGGCGCTCGTGCTCGTTCCGGTCCTCGTGCTCGTTCCGGTCCTCGCGATCGGCTGGGGCCACGACGGCGCCGGGATTCTTTCGGCAACCGCCGGGCGGCCGCCCGGCCGCCCTTGAAGTAGTAGAGAAAATTTGCATTCGATCATGGTTCGGAGTGCCTGACCCTGGATGTTGTCTCACTTCGTGAGTGTGTTGAAGATCGAGAACAAGGCGTTTCGGTCGGCGGGT
The DNA here is from genome assembly GCF_040607475.1 of Sphaerisporangium sp. NPDC005288. Classification (NCBI taxonomy): domain Bacteria; kingdom Bacillati; phylum Actinomycetota; class Actinomycetes; order Streptosporangiales; family Streptosporangiaceae; genus Sphaerisporangium; species Sphaerisporangium sp. NPDC005288. The sequence continues at coordinate 372 of NZ_JBEXGT010000074.1, forward strand.
TGATCGAGTTGGGAGAGGTGCAGCGTGTAGACGTTGCGGAAGCGTTCGAGGTCGAAGTCTTGAGGGTCAACGGGCTTGCGCTCAATGGTGACGAGGTTGAAGTCCTCGAGTTCCTTCATGCCGGCGGCGCGAGTGTCCTGGCTGAGGGCGAAGCTGTCTTTGAAGTACTTCGGGCTCATCCAGACCGGGGGCGGTTCGGGCGCTCGGGTGAGGGCGTACCGCTCGAGCAGGATGAGGAACATGCTCAGGCCGGCTCCGCTGAGGAGCTGGATGTAGCCGTTGGTCCACAGGGTGGCGGGAATTTGGGCGTAGTAGTGCTTGGCGGCTTCTGTGGTGTTGCTCAGGGCCTTGGCGGCGGCGCCAGGGGCGACCCAGGGGGTTCCGTCGGCGGTCTCGTTCAAGACGGTGACGGCGTTGGCGTGGCCGGGGTTGGATTTGATCTTGATGAAGTTGTTCTTCACCAGCCACTGCTGGGCTTCGGTGATGCGCCGGGCGCCGGCGGTCTCAGGCTGTTCGAGGTCGAGTAGGCGGGCCCAGAGTTGGGCGGGACGAGCCAGGGTGACACCGCGGTCGTCGGTCTGCATCCACAGGTAGGTGAGCAGGAGCTTGAGCCGGACCTTGCCTCCGCGGCCGCCGCGGATCATTCGGGCTAGTGGGGGAGGAGGGCCAGCCGGGTCGTTTCGTGCGATGAAGCCGAGGCGAATCTGAGCGCGCTTACGGGCCCGGCGGGCAGCTCTGGCCGCGGTTTCCAGGGACTCCGGCGAGGCGGTGTCCGGGCGGTCGTCGGCGGGGGTGGGGGAATCCTGCGTCGCTTGCACCGGGGGCATCTCCGTGTCTACGAGTATCCTCCTAGTAAGGAGAAGTAATACTAGGTATCTTACTCACGGGTCCAAGCGTAGGGGTTAACCGGGGCTCGAGGGTGGGACTCGCCTCCGCCACAAGCCGGTCTTGCACGGTACAAGCGTAGGTCTGTGTCCGCTTAATGTCCTGTCAGTGTGGTGTCACCGCCGCCCCGCTCCCTGCTATGGTAAAGACAGCTTCAAGACCTTGCGCGTTAACTCTCTCGGGTTGTGCCCCCGGGGGACGGCCAGCGTGAGGTTGTGGGGTCAGGGCTCTTCTGGCCCGGTGTGGGTGCCGCGTTGTGAGGTCGTCCTCAGGAGAAGAGGCTTCAGCCGACGGGGTACAGGGGCCTTTCTCCTGCTGGTTTGTCCGCCGGCACGGGTCCCCTCCAGAAGAGCCTGATGAAGGCCGTCATCAACTCGATGACGGCCTTCATGCTGCTCGGCGTAAGCACTCCTGCCCGCTGTGGTTTACGAAGTAAAGGCGTCCGGCCCACTCCCTGCCGTGACCCCGGCCGTCCTCCCCTTCAGAGCTACGCGGGCAGCGCGATACCCGGCGGGGGGCTCGGTAGGGGTTCGCTGAGGCAGCGGGACGATACCGCGTTCGGTGATCGAGGGAGGCGCCGACGACGCGCTGAGCGGCCCTATGCGGCCCCGAGAGTCTTCGCCGGGCGTCTTGGGGCTCGGCGAGGGGAGATCGCCTATCTCCGGGCCGTCTGAGGCAGACTGGCGTATCTCAGTGATCTGTCGGCCGATCTCCCCGCACGCCCCACAAGGATGACCGGACGGCAGCATGTGCTCCTCGCAGTCCGGGCGTGGGCAGTCATAGCCGCGCTTGATGACGGTCAGCGCGACCGCGACCGGGCGGCGTACCTGGTGTCCACGCCAATGCGACAGGCGGCGCCGGATCCGGGCGGCGAGCTCCGCCGGTGCCCGGTACTCCAGTTCGCGTTCCACAGCGCGCACCACCCGGTCACGGTCGGCTTCGCTCATTGCACCCAGCAGCTCGGTTGGAAGGCTGGCCACCACGCCGACCGCCGCCAGCACCATCGACGCCAACCGCTCTCGTTCAGCATCGGTGCGCCCCTCGCCGTCGTTGACGGCCGTGTGCTCTTGGCCCTCCTCGTCGACGGCAGTGCCCTCCGGCCTCGAGGGCAGTTCCCCGCCCGGGTCTCTCGACCTCTCGGCGTCAGCCGCGCCAGCCTCACGCGGTACGTCGGGTACATCGCCTACGGCGAGAGGTGGCTTCGTCTTCTTAGTCTTCTTACTGATCGTCTTCTTAAAGACTCGGGGGTTAACCGAGTCCCGGTTAACCCCCGAGTCGGTGACGACCTGCAGTTTCTCGGTGTTTTCGCAGGTCGTCACCGACTCCGGGAATTCCCGGAGTCGGTGAGTGCGGGACCGCCCGAGCTTGGCTTGGCGCTTGGCCGCACGATCTATCGCGGTTTGGGTGGGTCGGATGAGCTGGGCCTGACGCACACCAGGTTCGAGAACTATTGCGGCCAGGAGGTCGGCGGCCTCCTCGTCGCTGGCCGGCGTGTCGTACACCACGACCTCGGTCGACCACAGGCCGCGAGCGTCCATGACTCTCACCTTGAGGACGTACTGGGCGACCTGGAGCAACCCCATGGCCGCCGCCAGGGCGTCCTCTCCGTAGCCGTAGCGCTTGCCAACGTCGGCGAGCGTCACGTCCCAACCGTCTCGGTGACGTAGCAGCACGGTCAGCAGCCCCAGGGCAGTGAGATCAAGATGGGTGGCGTCGTCGACGGTCTCGTTCGGAACCGCCGCGAACCTAGGCTGACGGCCGCTGCGCTTCCTCATCGGACACCCCCGCTCACCAGGGCATTCGTGGGACGATGTGGCCGGTTGTCGGCATCGTTATGTAGGCTCAACAGAGCAAGTTCTTTCTCTTAGCGGGGCGAAGGACTTCAGAGGCCGGGAGTTGGCGCTCCCGGCTTCTTGCTTTCTACTGACATGCAGCCTTGCAGGTCAGGTCGCGTCACGCGGCCATTGCGCGGAGCGCGCCCGGCGCAACGGCGACACCATCTCAGCGCGGTCACCTGGGATCACGCAGATCGTGACCTCGATCGGCATCTCCGTCCGCGCGGACGTACCGACACGGGCTATCTCGAAGATGGGCATTGCGGTCGGCATCTCCAAATGGCGCGCCTCCTCAGGCAGAGGCATCCGCACACGGGTGTACTCAATCCAGGAAATAGGTCCATGGCCTGCATCTTCGAGGCGATCGAGGTAGCCGCCCGGGCCCGTATCACGTTCTCCGACCTGTGGAGCGTCCGTCACACCTCGTGGGTGAATCCAGGTGTCCACGAGCTGAAACGGCGGCTCTCCGGTGGGGGAAGTCACTCGCCGCCGACGGAGGACGGGGGTACCAGGCCCCAGCCCAAGTAGCTCGGCCGCGCGTTCGGTGATGGGCAGAACCTCGCGTCGTGGTCTGCCGTGAACTTGCCACGGCTCATCCGGTGCTGCTGCGGCGGGCATTACGTAGCCCCTGGCTGGATCTCGGACGACGACTGCACCGCGCTGGACTCGGCGCCGCGATCCGCGCTCTCGCACGATGATCCCGCGGCGCTTGACCACGGAGATCAACCCCTCAGCCTCCAGTTCCGCGAGAGCGTCGCCGATGACTCCGCGCCCCACCTCGTATTCAGCAGTCAAGCCGGTGTAGCCGGGGAGTGTTGTGCCCGGCACCCACTCCCCGGCATTGATGCGCCGTCGCAGGTCTTCGGCAATCTCTCGGTACTTCGCGCTCACGATCAACACCGTACAGTACCGGGACTGTTGACGAAATGAGGGGGAGGGCTCAGTATGAGTCCCGGTACACATAACGAATGAGTACCGGGATTGAAAGCACAAAACGGCCTCCGGTGATGGCACACCGGAGGCCGCGGTTCGGACCATCCACCTGCAAGGGAGCTGGCCCATGTCCATCATCCCGCTGTCGTTGCATCGGCAGCCCCATCCCCCGCTCCGCGTGGCTTCCCTGGCCTACGCGCTGACCCGCATGGAGCCCGAGCTGCGGGAGCTGATCCTGCCGGGCGAGTCGTGGGACGAGATGCTCGCCCGCCGTGAGGCGGCCGCGGACATCCTGGACGATCTGCTGGCTGAGGCCGGCGAGGAGTTCGCTGAGGCAGTGAGCGCCTGATGACCGCCACACCTATCGGTGCCCCTGAGCCGGACGACGTCGCCCGGGGCCTGGCCGAGATCGAGCGTTACGTGGCCGGCCACCGGCCGCCGGCGTCTGCCCCGGCCGTCATCGAGGACGGCGGGCTGCTGGGGGAGACCAAGCGCGTCCGGAAGATGCGCGAGCAGGTCGCCGAGTCCCACCGCATCATCGAGCTGCAGGCCGACGACGCGCCGCTTCTCATCGACACCGACAAGGTGCGCAAGCGGCGGGCCCGGGTCATCGAGGCCGCCCGGCTGCACGAGTTGACGCAGGACCCGGCGGCACTGGCCTACCGGGACGCGCGGGTGCGCCGGGTCACCACGGTGATGACGATGACCGCCGCGTGCATCGCCTTGGCCGTCAGCTCCATCGGTGTACAGCACTCGGTCGCCGAGGGCCTGGCCCTGGGCGAGGGTTCGCCGACCTGGTGGGCGGCGTTCGGGGTGGAGCCCGCGCTGTCGCTGCCGCTGCTGGCGACGGTCGGTGTCCAGGCATACAGCGCGATGCGCGGCCGGGTGGTCGACCGCAAGAGCCCGGCCGGCAAGCGACTGTTTTGGACCGAGACCCTGCTGCTGGGGCTGACGCTGGTGCTCAACTGCTGGCCGGCCTTCGCCGGACTGGTCACGCTCGACGTGCTGCCGCTGATCGTGCACAGCCTCGGTCCGGTCGCCGCGGTGGTGGCGGTGTGGACGCTGCCGACGCTGTGGTCGGTGCTGGCGGTGCTCCCCTCCGGTGCCCCTACTGGCCCTACGTACAGGGCAAACGCCGCCCTGCTGGCCCGCGTCCGCGCGCTCATCGACGCCGGAGAACTACCGCAGAGCCCGAGCGCCACCCGGATTCAGCGGACGCTGCGGTGCGGGATGGACGACGCCCGCGCCATCCGTGACGAGCTGGCGGGTGGCGCGTGATGGCCCGCGCGAAGAAGACCGCCCCGCCGTCGACCCCGGCCCCGGTGCGGCATCGCCCGCGGATCGAGCGGGGCGTTGACGCGGTCGGCAAGACCTACCGGCTGACCTGCCCGTGCGGGACCCGCGGGGACGAGCACGCCGCGCGTCACCTGGCCGAGTGGGACCTGAACAAGCACGTCGCGGGCCTGCCGAAGGTCCCGGCCGCCCAGCAGTGCCGCGACCCCAAGCGGCACGACCGGCGGGCGTGGGAGCCGTGCGGGCTGTGCGAGCACCAGATGCCCCTGTTCGAGGTGGCCGAGGTGGGCGCATGAGCAGCAAGCCCGGCACCACCCGCACCCGTGTCAGATCGGCCGGCGGCGAGAAGACGGTCGGCCGGCTGGTCTTGGCCGTGCTCGCGTCCTGGGGCGTGTACGTCGCGCTCGATCGGTTCACCGTCGCCCCCGATGCCTTCGCCTACTGGGTGTCCGGGGCCGCCGCTGCTCTGGCTCTCACCGTCCGCACCGGAAGGCGCTGACCATGACCGACGAACCGAAGGTGGTCTACGTGATCACGGACCTGGACCCCAAGCCCGCGACCAAGCGCAGCGGCTGGGAGGCGTTCCGCGAAGCCCTGCGGCCGACGCTGCTGATCAGCACCATCGCCGTCCCGGTCCTGATGGTGATGTGCATCCCGGTCGGGCTGGTGCTCGGCTGGAGCCCGTTCGTGCTGTTCTGCGCCCTGATCGTCGGCTGGCCCGTCCTGGTCAACCTGGTCGATCTCATGGGCGCCCGCCTCGGCTGGCCGCCCCTGCACTGGGTCGCCTCCCAGATCCTCGCCCGACGTACCTCCGTCGCCTCCAAGGAGACCACCAATGGCTGAGAACAAGAGCACCCGCATTCCCGAGCTTCAGTCGATCGAGCTGACCTCCACGACGGCGCTCAAGAGGTACACCGAGGAGGCCCGGCGCCTGTCGCGCGACTTCGGGACCGAGCTGGAGATGGCGGCCCTGGAGATCGAGGCCATCCTGGCCGCGACCGGCCAGGGCAACATCGCGCTCATGGGGATGGACGTGAAGTGGCGAGCCCGCCGCATCGCCCAGCGTGCCCACCGTGCCGCGGACCTCCAGCGCGGGGTGTCGGTGGAGATGGTCCGGCTCTGGCACGACTTCCAGATCCAGTTCGCGCCGCTGCTGCAGAACCACAAGGACCCCAAGAAGACGTTCGACTTCGACAACTGACCAGCCACGGGGCCCCACCTCGCACGAGCCGAACGGAGAACGAAGATGGGAAGCAAGACCGCGACCAAGGCGGAAATGGCCGCCGCGCGTGAGGGTGGCGTGGTCACGTACAAGGGCAACGGCATCCTCAGCGCGATGATCGCGAAGGGCGTGGCGGCGGCGGCCCCGCACACCGTGCCCTGGGCCCTCGGCGCGGGCCTGACCATCCCCGCCTACGCCCTGCACGAGCTGTGGGGCGGAAGCCCGTGGGCGGCGGCCGGCCTCACCGTCTCCGGTGGCGTGGTGACCGCCGCAACCTGGCTGGTGTCCCGGTGGCGTCACGTCCTGGGGCGTGCCCAGTCCACGGGCACCGCCGCAGCGGCCTCGGGCTACCTGCTCGCCGCGACCATCACCGGCCCGATGACCCGGCCGACGATCGACCTGTGGATCTGGGCGGGCGGCACGCTCTGCGCGCTGTGGAACGTGCGGAACATCATCCGCCCGAAGATCGACCCCGACGGCACGATGTACGCCGTCAACGGCGGCGCGGGTGCCCTGTTCAAGCGGCTGTTCACCGACGGCCAGGAGCGCGTCGAGGTCGAGGCTGTCAGGAACGTCAAGGTCGGCCCGACCGCGATTCAGGGCACGGTGCAGCTCGCCGGCGGCGACACCGCCGAGGACCTGCAGAAGGCGCTGCCCGGGATCGAGGCGGAACACGGCCTGCCGATGGGGAGCCTCACCGCGACGCCGAACCGGCACAACGCCGGCCAGCCGACGGTCACGCTGACCAACCCTCTGGTCCTGGAGAACCCGATCGCCTGGCCCGGCCCGTCCGCGATCGGCGGGAGCGTCGCGCGGCCGTTCCGCGTCGCGCTGTTCCAGGACGGCACGCCGTTCTTCCTGGAGCTGATCGGTTCGCACCTGCAGATCATGGGCATGACCGGCGCGGCCAAGACCACGGCGGGCGCCTGGGGCCTGTGGGGGGAGTTCGTCACCCGCGAGGACGGCGCGCTGATCGTGGTGGACATCACCAAGGGAGAGCAGACGGTCGGCCCGGCCCGCCCGGCGCTGCACGGCGCGGTCACCAAGAAGGACACCGCCCGCCGCCTCTTCAAGGAGTGGCTGCCGGCCTGGGCCGAGGAGCGCCTGGCCGACTTCGGCAAGGACGGCCTGATCGCCTGGCAGGAGGGCTGCGGGTACTCCTACCTGCTCGTTCACCTGGAGGAGGCCGCCGATGTGTTCGAGCACATCGACATGGCGGAGTTCGTCAACCTGGCCCGGATGCTGCGCTCGGCCGGCGGAGGGTTCGTGTGGTCGCTCCAGCGGGCCGACTCCACGCAGATGCCGACCATCGTCAAGGGTCAGGGCGGCGGGAAGGTGTGCTTCGGCGTCGAGAGCAGCCATGACGCCGGGTGGGGTCTGACCGACGCACAGGAGAAGGCTGGCGCCCGCCCCGAGCAGTGGCGCGACCGGGAGCCCGCCATGGCCTACGCCGACACCCGCGGCGTCACTCCCGACCGGATCGCGATGCCCCAGCGGTGGTTCGACTGGGGCGGCACCAACGACGAGCGGGTGGCCAACTTCCGGGCGCACTGTGCGGCTTACCCGGCGTCGGCCCGCCCGGTGGACAAGGCCACGGCGAAGCTGGTCGCCAAGCTCGCCACCCCGGCCGCCGCCGACGAGCGCCGCCCCCAGGACGCGACGGAGGACAACGACGTGACGAGCAACTACCTCAAGCCGGACCCCGAGCTGGACGCGCACGACGCGGCCAACCCCGTCAGCCCTGACGCCGAACTGGTCGACGTGCCGGACGTGCCGCTCGGCAAGGGCGAGCGCATGGCGCCGGAGATCGCTCGGGCCGCCTACGACAAGGCGCTCCAGGCGTTCGCCGATGGCCGGCCGTTCGCGCCCCGCGACCTCGGCCACCTGATCAAGGAGGTCGGCCTGGCCCGCGCGACGGTCCAGAAGTACCTCAAGGCCGATGTCCAGTCGGGCGTCCTGGAGTACGACGACAAGGCCGACCAGCCATACCGCCTCCGCGTCCTCGCGGGCGTCTAAGCAAGATCATCCGTGGCCGCGCGCACGCGCCTCCATCGCGGAGCAGCGCGCGTGACAGGGGTCGGGGTGTCACAGCAGGCCGTGACAGACAGGGACTACAGGTCAGACCCCCTGTGACACCCCGTGACACCCCCGCGTGACAGCCCCCGTGACACCCGACAAACCCCCACAAACCACGCGGCGTGACACCACAGCCAAACGGCCGTGACACCCCGTGTGACACCCGGAGCCGACCGGCCCGGGACACCAAAAACCCCGGAACGCTCTCCGACCAAAGATCACGTTCCGGGGCCCCATCACTGGGAGGACCCATCATGGCAACCCGTGCCAGAGGCGGCAAAGGCAACCCCGACGACACCCCCACCGTGCCGCTGAAGAGCTGCCCGCGTCACCCCGGCGTGGTCACCTCCGGCTCCTGCCCCGCCTGCCAGCGGGAGAGCCGGTAACACCACGTCGCCAGCGCATCTCGAAGGCCTCGCCGGATCTCCTCCGGCGGGGCCTTCGCCGTCTTCCGGGAATCGACATTCCTGTACCTAGTTCGGTCGTCGCGCCTTCTCCCGTAATCCCTTGATCCCGTGATTCAGTAAGGGACCATGAAACTGAGCATCGCCCTGGCGAACCTCAAGCCAGGGACAGGCAAGACCACCACGTCCGTACTGCTGGCCTACGCCCTGCATCGGCGCGGCCTTGACGTCGCCCTGGCCGACTGCGACCCGGCCGGCTCCGCGCTCGCCTGGTCTGATGCCGTCGAGGGGTTCCCCTTCGGCGTCTACGGCCTGGCGGTGAAGGACGCCGGCAAGCGGCTCGCCGGGATCGCCGGGCCCGACACCATCGTGGTGGCCGACCTGCCGCAGGCCGAAGACCACGGCGCGATCGTCCGCAGCGTGTTGCGCCGGGTGGACGAGATCACCATCCCCGTCGCCCCGACCACGATCGAGGTCGAACGCACCTCCGGCATGGGCGACATCCTCGACGAGGTCGCCGAAGTCCGCGCCGAAAAGGCCCGGGTCGCCGTGCTTCTCAACCGCGTGGTCGGTGGCGCTCGATCGGGCAGCGACGTCCGTGACGCGTTCACCGAACTGGGCTACGACGTGCTTCAGTCGCAGATCCCGCGCCGCGAGGTCTACGCCCTGGCCTTCGGAGTAGAACCGCAGATCCGGCCCGGCGACCCCTTCGACCTGCTCGCCGAGACCTACCTGACCCGGGCCGGGCTGCTGTGAGCGCCGCCGCGCGCAGTTCCTCCTCCGCCGGCCGCTTCAAGGCCGTGGCCGGCGCCCGTCGCAAGGACGCCGAGACCGGCCAGGCGCCCGAACGCGGAACCTCGGCACGGCGTACCAAGCCCATCCGCATCACGATCGATCTGACGCCGGAGGACTACCAGCGGATGAAGGACGCCGTCTCCGAGCTGGCGCGCCTCACCGACATCCCGACCCTGGCGCACTCGCGGATGTGGCGCGCACTGCTGCATCAGATCCAGGACGACCCCGACCTGCTCGCCGAGGTCGCCGCGCACATCAAGGCCGATCAGGACTGACACCATCCTGAAATGCTGGATTACTGGATTCCGGCCCCGCCCGACCTGCACTCTTGTGCCCATTGGCGCGGGGCCGACGTAGGAGGTCCCGCGGCGCCGATCGGCCCCCGCCCGCTACGCCGAGAACCGAAGTCTGCCGATCGTCCAACGGCCCCTTGTCGGCGTGCATGACCATGCGGTGGCAGGCTGGATGATCGGACATCAGGGAACGAATCGGCACCCGATCGGGCCTCGCAGGTGCCCTGTCCGATGTTTCCGCAGGTCAGAGACGTGCGCTTACCGGTCAGAGTTCGGATTCTGTCCGGTAACCCACAGGTCATGAAGCATCGCGAATTGTGATGAGACGTTAGCTCCAGTCGTCCCTAGGCTGCCCCGCGCCATGAGATCAACCCGGTGGAAAGGGGCGCGAAGTGGTTGACATCCAGGAGCGAGACGAGGCGGATAAGCCGCAGCCGCGGCAGACAGTGAGCCTTGCCGCGGTCGTGGGCTTAGTGACCGCGCTGGCGGGATTGGGGAGCGCGATCCTTCATCTCTTCGGCGGCTGAGACAGGACGCGGGCGCGCGCCTGGCGCTTCTAGGTCTAGAGGCTGGCCCCTCTAGACCTAGAGGCCGCCCTAGAGGGCGCGGAACGGCTGCGGGCTGGGGCCTAGCGGTCTAGAGGGGCGCGGGCCGCAGAGCCGTCCAGGGGCGTTTGCGGGGTCTGGTGAGATCGGGTGCTAGCCGCTAGATGCCTGGCCGTGGCCATGATCGGGTGCTAGCGGGGGTGCTAGGTCTAGCAGGGCCGGCCGCTAGAGATCGGCCGGGCGCTAGAGAGGTCTGAGTCTTTCGGCAATGTGCTCCAGGCGCTCGGGCGGCGGCCCTGTCCCGGTCGGCGGGAGCGCGCCCGGCGGCGCCGGCCGGGACCGGCCGAAGAGCCGCATGCCCGGCCGGCTGGCCGCAAGGGCGCGCGGCCCGGCCGCGCGGCCGCCGGCCGCCGCCCCTTGATACCTATAAGCACAATTCGGCAATCCGCTCAGTCGTCTTCGTCGCCCTGGCGCTCGTGCTCGCGCTGATCGGCGATCGACTGGGCCCGGCGATCCCATCCGTCCTGAGCGCTCGGGCTGTCGGGGTCCGTGGCCGCTGCGGACTGGATGCGGGCGGCGGCGTCCTTGTCCATCGGTGTCTTGCTCATGTCCCGGGACCTACCCCCGGCCCGAAGTCTTTCGGCAACGCCTTCGTCAATGTTCGCGAGGCCGGCGAAGACGTCGCGCGCGTCTTTCGGCAACCGCCGGGCGGCCGTACGGCCGCCCTTGAAGACGTAAAGATAATTCTCATTGGATCTTGGTCGGGGGTCGTGGACGTGGGCCCGTGGATTGAGATGCATAGGTACATCGCGCACTCGTCGGCGTCGCCCTGGCGCTCGCGCCGGGCCGGGGTCGGCTACCACACCCGAGTGCCGAGCAGGCCGTAAGTCGGACTTAGCCACTAACTTGCTCCGCGGAACGGGCCACGTTGAGCGACGAAAACCCCGCCTCGGCCGGGAGCCGAAGCGGGGCAGCGTGCGGGGTCTGGCCGGTTATCCGCCCGGCTGCTGGTTGGCGGCCATCCACGCGGCCCACTCCTGGCTGTGGGTCATCCGGATGTAGTCCTCGAGTTCGGCCGGCGGCAACGACTCGTCGTAGAGCGCGGCGCGCATCTCCTCATCGTCGCCGCAGCACTCGGCGCACCCCTCGATGTGCGTCACCATGTCGCGGATCTGGGCGGCGGTGTAGCTCACGGCGTGCGTCCTTTGGCTTCGGCGTCGATTGGTCCGTTGAGGGCGGTCCGCCGGGTGGCGTGATTTACGAAGTAAAGGCAGGTGGGTCGTGGTCATTCGATGGCGATGCGGTCGGCCCAGCATCCGGCGCACTCCCCATCGGGCCGGTGCCTGGCGTTGAGATGCCGGCCGCTCGGGCAGGGCACGACCGGCGGGGGCGGTGGAGCGCTGAGCGGCCCTGTGGGGGCGTGAGAGCCGCTGGCGGGTGACTTCGGGCCTGCCGGAGGCTGATCGTGGATCACAGGGGGCTCTGAAGCCGCTAGGCGCCGCTCGGTGATCTGCCGGGCGGTCTCGGCGCACGCCCCGCACGGCTGACCGGTGTCCAGGCGCACGTGGTCCTCGCACCGCACATCCACGCAGTCATAGCCGCGGCGGGCGATGGTGATGGCCACGGCTACCGGCTCGGTCACCTCGGCGAGCCGGTAGCGCCAATGCTCGGCGCGGGCGGCGATGCGCTCGGCAAGCTCGGCGGGCGAGCGCTCGGCAAGCTCGCCGGCCAAGACCTCGACTACCCGGCGGCGGCCGTGCTCGGGGATGCGAGCGGTCAGCTCGGGGGGGAGCGCTCGGTACAACTCGGCGGCTCGCCGATCCACCGCTCGCGGCCGCGGCCGCCGCGGCGTGGCCCTCCCCTTTGCTGCCGACTTTTTGCGCCTCCCGGCGTCAGCCGGCCACGCGTCGGTGCCACCCACCTGTAGGGCGCCTACGGCGGGAGGTGCATCTGTTGACTCCTGAGACACAGACTCAAAAGGTGCTGACTCCAATGGAGTGCGTCTGGTTGCGAGGGGTGAGTGCGTCTGGTTGCGAGGGGTGAGTGCGTCTGGTTGCGAGGGGTCGGCGGTGCTGGCGCGGCCGTACTCGGCGTAGGCCGATGCCGTCGCCTCGGCCTGCTGCGGGGTCAGCGTGGGGCGAATGAGCAGCGCGGCGCCGGGCCGTTCGGCAACCCGCCACAGCCCGGCGGCCTCCAGCTCCATCACTCGCCGACGCGCGGTATCGGCAGACACGTCCAGCAGTCCGGCGAGGAATCGCACCGACGCCTCAAAGGCGTCACGCTGACGGCGCGTCAGCTCCCCCAGCGCGTACAGCCGCCAGGCGTCCGGGCTGATGGTGCCCTCGGGCCGGTGGCGGCCGCCGCGCACCAGCGCCAGGGTCCAGGCCGGCACCGCGGCATAGGTGCCCCCGGTCTGTGAGGGCACCTGCAACGCCAGATGCAGCACCGAGCGTTTGGCGCCCCGGGGCGCCGACCGCGACAGCCACGGCCCGTGCTCGCCTGCGGCCAGCAGCTCCCGGCGCGCCGCATCCAGGCCTCTCTCAGTGACCCCCAGCGCGTCGGCCACCCACACCCGCCGGGCCCGGCTGGGCGCACGGCCCCCACCCAGAGCGCGCGGCATCAGCGTCTCGTACATCGCCCACACAGCGACTGCAAGACCGCCATGTACGGGCGATCGCAACAGTTCAGAGGGCATCCGGATATGCCCCGACGGGTAGACCGCCACCGACGCGGACCGCTTCGAGAGCCGGTCGCTATCTGTCCTGTCGGCAGTCTGGGTTACCGTTGATGCAACGGGCAGAGCCACGTTGTTGGCCTCCGTGGAAGGAAGCTCAACCCGGACGAGTTTGGCGACCTGGGCGGGTTGAGCGGCTGACCGGCGGTCCTGGTGCCTTGCTGTGGAGGTTCCAGGGCCGCCGGTTTCTGTTTGTCTGTACTTCCGGTTCTTTGCTGTCAGATCCTTGGACCGCCGGTTTCTATCACGGACCAGGCTCAACGTCGCGGAGCGCCGCCGTAGGCGTGGTGCCCAACCTCGCCGATCTGGGAAGGCTCACGCCAGCCTCAACCACGACCGCTGAGAAGTATCGAGACTTGGCGAGTCGGAGCGTGGCCGGCCTTTGGAAGAGCGCGCCGGAGTCTCGTCCCTCGACGACCATCGTCCGGACATGGGCGAATCCGCGGTCTAGGTAGTACTGCTGAAGATCGAGGTTGTCGCGCCAGCAGTCGAGACGCACCCAGCGCTTCCCCTGGCTCTGAGCCTGTGCGCAAGCCCAATCAAGTAACTCGTCGCCGAGTCCGGTTCCCCGATACCGGCCTGTGATCATGAATTTGTACAGGTAGAGGGCGGCGTCTGGCTCGTCATCCTTGGTCCAGAAATCAAGGTCCGGGTGGTCAAGGGTCAGTGATGCCACGACGGCGCGGTCATCGTCCACCACCAAATAGGTGCCACCAGCGGCGATGCGGTCGCGGATGATCCGTATGCCGCGCTCTCGGTCGGTCCACTGTCTGACCCCCGCCGCATGCAGCCAACGCTCCGACTCGATGCGCAGTGCCACCACGTCGTCAACATCGGCGCCCGTGGCTTCGCGGACCAGCATCTAGATCTCCAGTTCGTAGACAAGAAAGTGCTTGTCACCAGCGAAGACGGTGACCATGTAGCGCACAGGCTGACCGTCTTCGCCGTATCCCGTGCGCTGGTGCTCGCCGACCGGAGTGCCATTGGGGATGTCGAGTTGATCGGCCTCGGCCGGGGACGGCATACGGATGATGATCCGGTCTCTGATTGCTACCTGCGGAGAGCCGATGTGCCGCAGGATGCCGCCGGGTACAGCCACATCAGCCTGCTGCATAAGGACGGTGTCGCGCGCGAGGTTCTCCGGGAACCAACTCGTGGAGAGCTGGTAAGGCACGTTGTCGACATACCGGATCCGCGCTCTCCTGACCGCCATCTCGCCATCGGCAAGCTCTAAGGCCATACACACGTCCGCCGGCGGTGCCTCGATCGTCACCCGTACTTCTTGCCGAGGAGTACGCCCCTGTTCCGCGACGGCCGCAGCCCAGTCATCCATGCCGGTAGCCGCATCATCGCGTCGCTCCCCCCGCTCGAACCGGACCAGGTTCCACTCAAGTGGTCGCTGCTCCCTGACCGTTCGTCCTAGTCGTCCCTGGCCCCGCGTAATCAGGCCGTCCGCTTGAAGCTTCGCCAGAGCCTGACGCACTGTCGTACGGCTGAGCGAGTGTTGGTCGGCGAGTTGGAGTTCCCGAGGGACTGGGGCGCCCGGCGCAAGATCCCCGCTCTCGATCTGACGTCGGAGCTCAAGGTAGAGCCCCTCCCAAAGCGGCGTATCTGCCATGGGTCCCTCTCTCGCGCGACTTCTGTAGGGACAGTTCCAACAAAGCGTTGACCGTCCAACATTCTGTACCTACAGTAGTGACAGAAGGGAGAACGATCAACCTCCCCGCAACACAAAAGTGGCCTTCGGTGCGTCACCACCGAAGGCCACAGCGGACAACCAGATAGGAGCTGGTGCCCGATGTCTTCCATCATCCCGCTGTCGTTGCCTCGGCAGCCTCATCCCCCGATCCGTGTGGCGCCCCTGGCCTACGCCCTGTCCCACATGGAGCCCGAGCTGCGGGCCCTGATCCTGCCGGGCGAGAACTGGGACGAGATGCTCGCCCGCCGTGAAGCGGCCGCGGACATCCTGGACGATCTGCTGGCTGAGGCCGGCGAGGAGTTCGCCGGGGCGGTGAGCGTCTGATGACGCAGCTCTTCGTCCTGCTGACAATGTCCGCCCCCGCTCCCGGCGGCGCTCGCCAGGTCACGATCGCGCGGACCTTCGTGGTCGCCGCTGGCGCCACTCGCACCGAGGTCTACATGTGGGCCCGGAGCCAGTGCCCGCCGGAGTTCGCGAACGGCAACGTTCTGTTCTTCTCCGTCGAGCCCAACGTCCTGCCCGTCATCGAGGCGGTGGCCGGCCAATGAGCAACACCACTCCCGTCCCTGCCCCTGAGCCGGACGACGTCGCGCGGGGCCTGGCCGAGCTAGAGCTGTTCGTGGCCGGCCACGCCCCAGCGTCGAACGTCGCCGGCGTCGACCAGGAGGAGGGCGAAACCAAGCGAGTGCGCGCTTTGCGCGTGCGGGTGGCTGAGGCTCACCGGCTGCTGGCGCTTCAGGAGGATGAGGCGCCGCTGCTGCTGGACACCGACAAGGTGCGCAAGCGGCGGGCCCGGGTCATCGAGGCCGCCCGGCTGCACGAGTTGACGCAGGACCCGGCGGCGCTGGCCTACCGGGACGCGCGGGTGCGCCGGGTCACCACGGTGATGACGATGACCGCCGCGTGCATCGCCTTGGCCGTCAGCTCGATCGGCGTACAGCACTCGGTCGCCGAGGGCCTAGCCCTGGGCGAGGGTTCGCCGACCTGGTGGGCGGCGTTCGGGGTGGAGCCCGCGCTGTCGCTGCCGCTGCTGGCGACGGTCGGCGTCCAGGCGTACTCGGCGATGCGCGGCCGGGTGGTCGACCGCAAGAGCCCGGCCGGCAAGCGGCTGTTCTGGACAGAGACCCTGCTGCTGGGGCTGACGCTGGTGCTCAACTGCTGGCCGGCCTTCGCGGGACTGGTCGCGCTCGATGTGCTGCCGCTGATCGTGCACAGCCTGGGTCCGGTCGCCGCCGTGGTGGCGGTGTGGACGCTGCCGACGCTGTGGTCGGTGCTGGCGGTGCTGCCGTCCGGTGCCCCTACTGGCCCTACGTACAGGGCAAACGCCGCTCTGGTGGCTCGGGTCCGTGAGCTGATCGACGCCGGGGAGCTGCCGCAGAGCCCGAGCGCCACCCGGATCCAGCGGGCGCTGCGGTGCGGGATGGACGACGCCCGCGCCGTCCGCGACGAGCTGGCGGGTGCGTGATGGCCCGCGCCAAGAAGACCGCCCCGCCGTCGACCCCGGCGCCGGTGCGGCACCGCCCGAAGATCGAGCGCGGCGCCGACGCGGTCGGCAAGACCTACCGGCTGACCTGCCCGTGCGGGACCCGTGGGGACGAGCACGCCGCGCGGCACCTGGCCGAGTGGGACCTGAACGAACACGTCGCGGGCCTGCCGAAGGTCCCGGCCGGCCAGCAGTGCCGCGACTCCAAGCGGCATGACCGGCGGGCGTGGGAGTCGTGCAGGTTGTGCGAGCACCAGGTGGCGCTGTTCGAGGTGGCGCGGTGAGCCGCCGTCCGGTCCGTCCGGCCCGGGTGCGCGACGCCGCGGTTGGTGGCGTGGTGCTGTCAGCGCTGGCCTGGTGGCTGCTGAGCCTGACCGCGCTGCCCGCTTCGGTGGCGGCGTGGCTGGCCGGGGTGGTGGCCGGCCTGTCGATGGTGCCGGTCGTCTCCGCTGCCCGCCGCGCTGTGGTCATCGCCCTGTCTGAGTCCGTTGCCGAGTCCCGGCCCCGCCGGGCGTCGCGAGGTGCCTGATGAGCGAGAACACGACCGAGGTCTTCGAGACCGCCGCGGAGGCCGAGCCGATCGAGGGCAGGATCATCCCCGCAGCCGCGGTGGACACCGACGAGGACGCCGAGCACGACCAGGAGGACCACGACGAGCCGCGGGGCGGTATCCCGGTGGCGCATCTGGCCGCCGGGGGCGTGTCAGCGTCGTCGGTGCTCCTGGGCACCCTGTACCAGCTCGTCGGCCTGCCGGGCCTGATCGGGGGCGGAGTGCTGGCCGGGGCGGGCGCCGTGGCCGTCGTGCGCCGCCGGGTGCGGCAGCGTCAGGGCCGCACGTGGGGCACCAGCTGGGAAGACGGCCGCCCCGGTCGTGCCGCCGGCCGCCGCTCGGGCCGCTCGGGTGACGGGCTGCTTGGCGCGCTGCGCAGCGAGGGACGCTCGGGCCGCGCGTCGCGGTCCGGCGGGTTCGGGTTCGGTGGATCGGCCGGCGGCCGCTCCTCGCGCCCGGGTGGCCGGGCCGCCGCCGCGCCGGGCGGGACCGGCCGGGCCGCCAAGAGCACCGCGGCCGCGGGGTCGACGAGCCGCCGGGGGCGGACCACGACGGACCGGGCAGGGGCGAGCGCTCGCAACTTCGGCCGCGCCGCCGCGCGTGCCGCTGGGGTGGCCCGTGCTGGTGCGGCGGGTGCCCGGCGGGCGGCGGCCTGGGCCGATGGCAAGACCGGCGGCCGGGCCGGGCG
The DNA here is from genome assembly GCF_040607475.1 of Sphaerisporangium sp. NPDC005288. NCBI lineage: Bacteria > Bacillati > Actinomycetota > Actinomycetes > Streptosporangiales > Streptosporangiaceae > Sphaerisporangium > Sphaerisporangium sp. NPDC005288. Next base: position 17,807 of record NZ_JBEXGT010000074.1, read on the forward strand.
GGCTGCGCACGCCGCGGGGCGCGCGGCTGCGGGCGCGGTGCGCAAGGCGGGGGCGTGGGCAGACCGCGCGACCGGCCGCCGCGTGAGTGCCGCCTACCGGGCCGCCACGACCGGCAAGGACCAGTCTTTCCGGGGCCGTCGTCGTCGCGCTGCGGCGGTGCTGGGCTGGCACGGAGTGGTGACCGGCCCGCTGCTGGCCCTGGTGGCGGTGCTGGCCAAAGCGTGGCGGCGCCGCAAGACCCGCAAAGCCGCGCCCAAGACCGAGACCGAGACGGGGCAGGCCGCCGAGAGTGCCGGCGCGGCGCCGGGCGACAGCACCGACAGCAGCACCGGCAAGACCGGTCAGCCGGCCATCACCGCCACCGCTCAGTGCCCGCGATGCGGCGCCACCCACACCGCGACGCTGGCGGCCGACGCCGACGAGGTCACGGTCACCTGCGACTGCGGGTTCCGCATCCGGTTCTTCCGCCAGTACCCCGAGCCGCCCAAGCAGGCCACGAACACCACAGCGTCGACCGGCTCTGACCAGCGCCGTTCGCGCGACACCGATCCATCCGCTGACACCAGGAGGTCCCGTCCGATGAGTGCCAACCCGCTTGCCGCCGCTGCGGCAGAGCTGAACGCGGTGGCCGCCGCGCACGCCCCGGCCGACATGTGGCAGGTCGCCCGCGAGCTAGACCAGCTGGTGGAGATCCCCGCCAACGTCGGGATGGCCCTGCGCACCTACACCGTGCGGCTTCAGGGCGAGTACCCGATCGACCCGGCCGTGATCGAGGCGCTGGGGCAGCTGTACGCCGCGCACAGCCAGCTGGTGGCGATGGCCGAGGAGATCGGCCCGCTGTTCCGCACCGTCCACGCCGAAGACCTCAAACGCGAGGAAGCGCCGCGCACCAACGAACAGGCCTGGAACGTCTGACCCGCCCCCGCGCTCGCCTCGGGTGAGGCTGCGTACGGCGCCCCGGCCCCTGGCCGGCCGGGACGCCGGGCGGAACCGACCCGAACCCCCACCTGCATCGACGCGAACCAGGAGATATCGATGGCCACCAGCAAGGCAAAGGCACCCGCCCGCCGGGTGGATTGGTCGCTGACGCCGCGCGGCCCGGTGTCGGGGACCGCTCAGGGCGCGCTCGCCCTGGCCGCCGTCGCGGTCGCCGGCGACGTGGCCACCATCAGCCCGCTGTGGGGCGGGGCGGCCACAGCCGCCGGCGCGGTGGCCACCGTCGTGCGCTCCGCCCACCTGGCCCACCCGCCCGCCGCCCTGCTGTACCGGCTGGGCTGCTGGCTGGGCGCCGGGGGCTGGCTGACCTACACCCTGGCCGCCGGGCTGTGGACACAGACCGCGTGGGTCAGCCTGGGCCTGGGCGCGCTCACCGCCGGCATCATGTCCCCGCTCGGCCGCACCAGCTCGCGCAAGTCCCGCGCCGCGAGCAGCGGCCGGGCCCTGGTGCTCGGCCGGACCGCGAAGATCGGCGAGGACTGGGAGCGGCGCATCCACCGGGTGTGCCGCATCCGGGCGACCGTGACCGGCGTGACGACCTGGCCCACCCGGTGCGGCTATGACGTCCACGTGGAGCTGCCCGGCGCCGGGTCGACCCGCGCGCAGCTGGCGACCGCTGCCGACGCCCTGGCCACCGACGCCCGCCTGCCCACCGGCTGCGGCGTCGAGGTCGGCCCCGGCGCGCACCGCGGCGCGGTCGTGCTGCGCGTGGCCACCGTCAACCGCCTGGCCGAGGACATCGACTACCCGGCCGACTACCGGCCCCGCTCCATCCTGGACCCCGCGGCGCTGGGGGAGTTCCGCAACAGCGACCGCGCCGAGGTGCTGCTACGCGAGCCCTCTGGGCTGGTCATCGGCCAGAAGGGGTCAGGCAAGACCAACATCTTGCACGTCCTGACCGCCGAGATCGGGCTGTGCCGGGACGCACTGGTGTGGCACATCGACCTCAACGGCGGCGGCATGTCCCAGGCCTGGCTACACCCCTGGCTCGAAGGGGACTCCCCCCGCCCGGCGGTCGACTGGGCCGCAGCCACCCCCGCCGAGGCCCTGCTGATCGCACAGACGGCTGTGGCGATCGCCAAAGACCGCAAGCGGTCGACGCGGGCGCTGAAGATCCGCCAGAACGTCTCCCTCATGCCGGTGAGCCCGGACCTGCCCGAGATCGTCATCGTCCTGGACGAGGGCGGGGAGACCATGGCCCCGGCCAACCGTGACCCGGTGCTGCGGCAGCTGCGCGAGGCCCTGGAGGAACTCCAGCGCATCGGCCGCAACGAGGCCTGCAACGTCATCGTCAGCGCGCTCCGCGCGACCGGCGACATGATCGCCCCGAACGTCAAAAAGCAGAGCGGCGTACGGGTCGGCATGTTCGTCCAGGACGAGGAAGAACTGTCGTTCCTGTTCGGCTGGCACCGGGGCATCAGCACCGAGGATCTGCCCGGCCCTGGCTGCGGATTCGTCATGGCCGGCCAAGGGCGGCCCCGCCCGTTCCGCGCCTACTACATGCAGCCCGGCGACGTGGTCGACGCCGCGACGGCCGTCGCCCGCATCCGCCCCGAACTGGACGAGGCCGCCCGCCAAATCGCCGGCGCCGCCTACGCCACCCGGCACGACCGGATGCGCGCCGCGTTCACCGACCTGGACACCCTGGCCGTCGACGTCGACACCGAGCAGCTGCCCGCCACCCGCCCCGCCCCGGCTCCCGCCGCAGGGACCGGGCGGCGCCACCTGTCCGCCGTCCCCTGCGGCACCGACGCCACCACATGGCCCGACCTGCGCACCATGACCACCAAACCCGCCACCCCGCCCGCCGCGACGTCGGCGGCCGACTGGCCCGACCTGCTCCCCCGCCAACGCCTCCACGCCGAACAGATCCGCCCCGTCCCCGTCGAACCCGCCGTCCCGGCCCGGCCGATCCCCGAGCTGCTGCGCCGCGCGCTGGCCGCGTTCGACACCGCACGCACCACCCGCCTGCACAGCGAGGAGCTGGCGGCCGCGCTCGGCATCCTCACCGCAGACCACGACGGCGACCGGCCCGACGTCCTGGCCCTGGCCGCGCTGCTGCGCCCCCTCGGCGTCGCCCCGCTGCCCAACCCGTTCTCCCGAGGCGGTCAGCGCGGCCGCGGCTACGAGCGCGACGACCTCACCGCGGCCGCCGGCCGGATCGCCCGCGGCGAGATCGAGGTCCCGGCCGAAGTCGCCGACTGGCCCGCCGCGTAGCCGTGTGGGGGTGTGTGGGGCACACGTGTACCCCCCACACCCCGCACAACCCGCACGTGCCCCCCACACGCCCATCTGAACAGGCAAAACACCCGGCTGTGCGGGGTGTGTGGGGCACATCCACCCCCCTCCCTCAAGGCCCTGAAGCGCCCACCCCCCTCTCTTCAGACCCTCACAACCCCCACACCTCCGGCACGAAAGGACACCACCAATGCCGTCCACCATCGCCCGCCGTCTGGGACTGACGCCGGCCTTCACCGCCCTGTCCACGCTCTCGCTCGCGCTCCTGGCCCTCGCCGCCGTCTCGGGCATGGCGGTGTTCTACGGCGTCGCCTGCGCTGTCGCCCTGCTCGCCGGCGCGGCCTGGGCACGCCAAGTCCAGTGCGAGACCTGCGGCCTGCCCATGGAAGACGACCCCGCCCCCGCGGCCGCCGACCGGCGCTGAGGTTGCGCATGCCCGCCCGGCCGGCGCCGGGCGGGTGTACGGAGCAGCAGCTCCCCAGGGCCGACCGGCCCCGGAGACGGCAAAGCCCCAGGGTGTCCATCCGACCAAGAACAGCACCCCGGGGCCCCCATCACTGGGAGGTCCATCATGGCAACCTGCGCCAGAGGCGGCAAAGGCAACCCCGACGAAACCGGCAAGCCGCCCGTTCCGCTGAAGAGCTGCCCGCGTCACCCGGGCGTGGTCACCTCCGGCTCCTGCCCCGCCTGCCAGCGGGAGAGCCGGTGACAGAGCCGCTGATCACCCTGACATGCGGGTGCATCTGGACGGGTGACACGCGCATCCTGGCCTGTCCCGCACATCACCGTCACTGACCACATCCCACCTCGAAGGCCCGCCGGCCCCTGCCCCTCCGGCGGGCCTTCGACGTTCCCCGAGGTGTTCCGGGAATCGGCATTCCTGTACCTAGTTCGGTCGTCGCGCCTTCTCCCGTAATCCCTTGATCCCGTGATTCAGTAAGGGACCATGAAACTGAGCATTGCCCTGGCGAACCTCAAGCCGGGGACAGGCAAGACCACCACGTCCGTACTGCTGGCTTACGCCCTGCATCGGCGCGGCCTTGACGTCGCCCTGGCCGACTGTGACCCGGCCGGCTCCGCGCTCGCCTGGTCCGATGCCGTCGAGGGGTTCCCCTTCGGCGTCTACGGCCTGGCGGTGAAGGACGCCGGCAAGCGGCTCGCCGGGATCGCTGGCCCCGACACCATCGTGGTGGCCGACCTGCCACAGGCCGAAGACCACGGCGCGATCGTCCGCAGCGTGTTGCGCCGGGTGGACGAGATCACCATCCCCGTGGCCCCGACCACGATTGAGGTCGAACGCACTTCCGGCATGGGCGACATCCTCGACGAGGTCGCCGAAGTCCGCGCCGAAAAGGCCCGGGTCGCCGTGCTGCTCAACCGCGTGGTCGGTGGCGCCCGATCCGGCAGCGACGTCCGTGACGCGTTCACCGAACTGGGCTACGACGTGCTTCAGCCGCAGATCCCGCGTCGCGAGGTCTACGCCCTGGCCTTCGGAGTGGAACCGCAGATCCGGCCCGGCGACCCCTTCGACCTGCTCGCCGAGACCTACCTGACCCGGGCCGGGGTGCTGTGAGCGCCGCCGCGCGCAGCTCCTCCTCCGCCGGCCGCTTCAAGGCCGTGGCCGGCGCCCGCCTCAAAGACGCCGAGACCGGCCAGACACCCGAACGCGGAACCTCGGCACGGCGTACCAAGCCCATCCGCATCACCATCGACCTGACGCCGGAGGACTACCAGCGGATGAAGGACGCCGTCGCCGAGCTGGCGCGCGTCACCGACATTCCGACCCTGGCGCACTCGCGGATGTGGCGCGCGCTGCTGCATCAGATCCAGGACGACCCCGACCTGCTCGCCGAGGTCGCCGCACAAATCAAGGCAGATCAGGACTGATTGCCTCCTGGAATGCTGGATTACTGGATTCCGGCCCCGCCCGACCTGCACTCTTGTGCCCGTTGGCGCGGGGCCGACGTAGGAGGTCCCGCGGCGCCGATCGGCCCCCGCCCGCTACGTCGAGAACCGAAGTCTGCCGATCGTCCAACGGCCCCTTGTCGAGGTGCATGACCATGCGGTGGCAGGCTGGATGATCGGACATCGGGGAATGAATCGGCACCCGATCGGGCCTCACAGATGTCCCGTCCGATGTTTCCGCAGGTCACAGGCTTGGGCTTACCGGTCAGAGCAGAGGTTCTGTCCGGTAACCCACAGGTCATGAAGCATCGCGAATTGTGATGAGACGTTAGCTCTGGTCGTCCCTAGGCTGCCCCGCGCCATGAGATCAACCCGGTGGAAAGGGGCGCGAAGTGGTTGACATCCAGGAGCGAGACGAGGCGGATAAGCCGCAGCCGCGGCAGACAGTGAGCCTTGCCGCGGTCGTGGGCTTAGTGACCGCGCTGGCGGGATTGGGGAGCGCGATCCTTCATCTCTTCGGC
>NZ_JBEXGT010000074.1:23566-23873 GCF_040607475.1 Sphaerisporangium sp. NPDC005288
CGGCTGAGACAGGACGCGGGCGCGCGCCTGGCGCTTCTAGGTCTAGAGGCTGGCCCCTCTAGACCTAGAAGCCGCCCTAGAGGGCGCGGAACGGCTGCGGACTGGGGGTGCTAGGTCTAGCAGGGCCGGCCGCTAGAGACCGGCCCGAGTGCTAGAGCGGGGTGAGTCTTTCGGCAATGTGCTCCAGGCGCTCGGGCGGCGGCCTTGCTCCGGTCGGCGGGAGCGCGCCCGGCGGCGCCGGCCGGGACCGGCCGAAGAGCCGCATGCCCGGTCCGGCTGGCCGCAAGGGCGCGCGGCCCGGCCGCGC
>NZ_JBEXGT010000075.1:0-22778 GCF_040607475.1 Sphaerisporangium sp. NPDC005288
CGCGGGGCCCGCGCCCGGCGGCGTCCTGCGGGTCTCCGCGACCGTGCGGCAGCCGTCCGCCGACCCCCTCGCCCGCACGGCCGACGTCGGCGCCTGGATCCGCGGCGCCCCCGAGGGGCACGTCTACGAGTACGAGAAACCCGAGGAGCGCCAGGCCGCCCTGCCCGGGACCAAGCCGGTCGGCGTCGGCTTCGACGCCTCGCGGGCTCCCGTCGCCCAGATCGAGGCGCGCTGCGGCGACGCCGTGGCCGTGCTGCCGCCCCCCTTCGATCGGCCCGCCGAGATCGTCTGCGACGGGGAGCTGACGGCGGTGACCTCCTACCTCACCGGAGGCCCCGCCTACAGGTGCGCGGTGCGGGCAGGCGCCTCCGGCTGCACCCTCACCGCCGCTGACCTCGGACTGGCCGAGGTCAGCGTCGACGCCACCGCGCTCCGGGACCGGGGCGCGACGCGGGTCGAGGCGGAGGTCCACTACCAGCCGAGCGGCGAGGGCACCTCCGAGCGCCGCACGATCGAACTGGGCGACGACGGCTGGACCACCTCCTGGTACGTCGTCAGCCGCGCCCCCGGCCTGTCCGGCGAACTGCTGGTGACCGGGCTGAACGTGACGCCCTCCACGCTCGCCGCGCCGTCCTTCCTGCGATCGGCGGCACCCGACCTCGTCCTCTGAGAGCCGGCACCGGCTTCCCCGGCCGCCCCGACCCACCCTGAGTCCCTCTGACCCGACCCACGGAGGCCCGACATGATGCGGACGGACCTGGTGCAGACCATCGCCGGCGTGGAGGTGCACAGCGACGACACCGACCCGCACGTGTTCTACGCCATCCCGGACCAGCCGAGGTTCCGGGTCGACGACGACGGCAGGCTCGTGTTCCTGTTCCAGCGCTACCGCTCTCCGAGGAAGCGCCCCGACGGGACCTTCGGCGGAGGCTTCGCGACCTTCGACGTGGAGTTCAGCCTCACCGACGCCAAGCGCGAGGCGGTCCTGGAGGAGCTCAGGCGGCAGGTGACCGCGGCCAGGGGCCGGCCGGAACTGGTGCGCCTCGGCGCCGTCCAGTGGGCCAAGGGCACGGCCAAGCTCAACCTCGCCGGCTCCGCCGGCGGGTTCGTGACGTCGGTGTCCAACCCGGCCGGCCCGTCGTTGTTCGGCAAGAACATCACGCCGTTCACCGTCGAGCTCACCGAGGACGGCGCCGTGCTGTTCGAGGCGGCGATGAAGGGGCTCGGCGGGGTCGTCCAGGTCTCCTACGAGATGAGCGCGTGGGCGCGCCTGCCTCCGCTGACCGGCACCGCCGGCTTCGACTCCGCCAAGTACTACGACTTCGTGCAGGAGGCCAAGGACGACGCGGGCTGCGGAAGCGACGAGTTCCTCAACAAGATCAGGGAGAGCATCTGGAGCAAGGAGATCCTCAATGTGACGATCACCTCGGGCGGCGGGGCCGACGAGCGCGCCAAGGAGCAGATCCGCCAGAGCCTCATCCGCACGCTGGAGGACACCACCGCCAAGAAGATGCTGGAGCAGCTCGGCCGCTACGAGGGCGACCAGACGGTCCTCGAGGACTACGAGACCATCCGCCGCGAGTACCACAAGATCAAGATCGACAGCTTCTCCTACACGATCACGGAGAACGCCGCCGCGCTCTGGCCCGCCAACCCGCAGGGCACCCTGCCCAACATCGTCTCCATCGTCGGGCCCGGCGCCCTGAACGAGTACTTCAAGGAGATCGACCTCGACCACCCCTTCTTCCGCAGGCTGGAGGTCAAGGCGCGGGTCAACGCCGACTTCGAGGCGCTGTCCATCCACAGCGTGGACCTGCACATCGACTACCAGGGCAGGCACAGCGGCGACATGCACTTCGCCAAGGAGGACGACGTCCAGACCTTCACCTGCTTCAAGGACGGCGGCCCCGACGAGTTCACCTACCAGTACCGGGTCAACTTCAAGGGCGCGGCACGGGCGTACGAGTCGCCGCCGAACCTGCCCGGCAAGGGCGGTGAGATCACCCTCAACGTGGACGACACCGGCCTGCTGATGGTGGACATCGAGGCGGGCGCCATCGAGCCGGCCAAGTTCCCGCTCGCCCTGGTGACCGTCCGCTACACGCCGTCCACCGGCCCGGAGATCGAGGAGCAGTACGCCATCACCGCCGACAACAAGAAGTACTCGCTGCGCGAGCCCATCTACGAGCCGCGCCGCGGGCCGGTCAGGTACCGCATCGAGTACCACGACGCGGAGGGCCGGACGCTCACGACCACCTGGCTGGAGACGGTCCGGCGCATCTACGTGAACACCCCCTTCCACGAGCTCAGGAAGGTCCACATCAGCGCCACCGGTGACCTGACCGCCGAGATCGAGACCATCTCGGTGGACCTTTCCTACGCCGACGCGGGCAACGACTACTCGGTCGCCGAGACCGTCGAGCTCCGCAAGGGCGACACCAGCTTCGACTGGGAGGTGCCGGTCATCGACCTCAAGGCCGGCGAGATCACCTACAGCGGGTACATCCGCCGCTACGACGGCTCCGTCGAGCGGATCCCGCCCACGGTCCTTGCGGGGGGCAGCTTCGTCGTCGGCGAGAGCTTCGGCGCCTTGATGGAGGTGAGGATCGTCCCGGACCGGGTGGACTTCACCCAGGTGGCGCTGGTCACGGTCGAGCTGCGGTACGGCGACGACCAGTTCCACGACGTCCTGCTGCGCCCGGGGGACAGGCCGGAGCCCTGGCGCGTCGAACTGACCGCCCCGTCCGAGCGCCGGTACCGCTGGTCGGCCACCTACTACATGAAGGACCAGACCGAACGGGCCGTCCCTGAGCGGTCGTCGGACAACGCGCAGCTCGTGCTGCCCGCCCTCCCTCCCGCCTGAGGTGCCGCCCGCATGCTGTACCTGAACCCGCCCTACCTCATCGTCAAGGGCGTCTCGGTCTTCGGCGACCACGCCGACCCGCTCCAGTGGTACTACCTGCCGCTCCAGCCCCGCGTCTCGGTCCGCCCTGGCGACGACGGGCGGGAGATCCCCGCGTTCTCCCTGCTGTGGTTCCGCTCCGGCGGCGAGCGGACCGGCGGGCTGCTCAACTTCGACGTCGACCTGCGGGTGGACGACGCGCTGCTGCGGGCGGTCGCCGACGAGATCCAGCGCACGATGCGGCTGCCCGGCACGCCACGGCTGGGGCCGGTCCCCCTGGAGGACGGCACCGTCCGGCTGATGATGATCGGCCAGGACCTCGCCGTGCCGGCCGGCGCGCCCGCCCGGTTCGTCGTGAACGCCGTCCACCCGGCCAAGCCCAGCCTCTACGGGGACGACCGGGCGGTCTTCTCGGTGCTGCTCGACTCAGAGGGCGCCGTCATGGTCAAGCGGATGCTGGACGGCGAGCTGATGCCCGTCGGGGTGGTCTACTCCCTGGACTACCTCGCCCTGCGGCCCGCCTACGCCGTCCGGCTGAACATCGACTGGAACCGGGTGCAGGACCGGCTGGACACCGAGTTCACCGGCGACCAGATCTTCTACTCGACCCAGATCCTGGAGTGCGTCGACTCGCTGGTCGAGAGCCGCGCCATCACGCTGGAGTCGGACCTGTTCGTTCCCGAGGGCGCCGACGCCAAGGGCGTCATCACCCGCCGTGACCAGGCCCTGGCCGAGGTCCGCGACATGATCACCGACGCCTTCTTCACCCCGTCGATCGACCCCTCCCGGCCGCCGCGCGACGTGAACGACGTGACGGCGTTCCTGGACTCGATGCACCATGGCGCGGTCACCGGAGGCGGGCTGTTCCCCTCGTTCACCTACAACAAGACCCACTACTCCCGCCTCGACGCCAAACGGCTCACGGTGACCATGAGCGAGCGCACCGCCGTCCGCCGCACGATCAACCCGCAGGCGCACCTCGCCGGGATCGGCGAGGCGATCCGCGCGTCCGGCAGGCCGATCGGCGAGTTCGTCATGGACGTCGACACCGAGCATCCGTGGTTCCAGCGCCGCAAGGTGCGCGTCCTGTCCCGGGTCGACTTCCCGCGCGGCCACGTGGTGTCGGTCGACGCCGAACTGCGGTACGGGGACCGCGTCAAGAACGTCGTCCTGGACGCGGGGAAGGCCGACGCCGACGTCGACTGGCCCTCGGTCGTCGACGGCGACCGCATGGTCATGCCCGTGCGGGCCACCGCCACCGTGCACCTCGGCCAGGTCGAGAACCTGCGCAGGCCCTCCCAACTGTCCCTGCCGCCGAAGGTGGTGGAGGGCGAGGTCTGGGAGGTCTTCACCGACGCGCTGTTCGCGATCGTGACCGTCCAGATCAGGGCCGAGGAGGTGCCCTGGGACCGCTGGTCGGCCGTGGAGGTGTCGCTGCGCCACCGCGCCCCCGAGCACGGGGTGGAGCAGACCGCCACGATCAGGCTCACCAGCGGCGTCCCGGCGTGGGACTACCCGCTGTACGTCCCCGCCGGCGCCTCACCCGCGTTCGACCACCGCCTGCGGTACGTGGCGAAGGAGAGCCAGGACCACGAGACCGCCTGGACCACCACGACCGTCGCCGAGGTGCGGGTGCGCGACCCGTTCGCGGCCAAGCGGGCCCTGCTCGTCATCGCCCAGGTGGCCTGGGCCGAGGTGACCCAGGTCCTGGTTGAGATGACCTACGAGGACGCCGCGAACGGCGTGCGCGAGGAACGGACCCTGCAACTGTCCGGCATGTCGCCCACCGGGACCTTCGGCGTCGACCTGCGCGACCCCTACCTGCGCAGGATCGAGTGGCGGGCCATCGTGCTGCGCGCGGACGGAGGCGTCGTGCGGGTCGGGCCCTCCGCCACGACCGAGCCCACCCTGCTCGTCGACCCCGGCATGACGCCCCACCAGGTGGTCCTGGTCCGGGCCGCCCTTGGCGCGAAAGTGCGCGATGTGGCCGTGACGTTCGCACCGCCCGGCGCGGACACCCCGCTGGGCGAGCTGACCTTCACCCCAGGCGGTCCTCCCCAGGAGCTGCACTTCGACGCGGCCGACCCCGCCTACCGCTACCAGGCGCTCGTCCGCTACACCAACGGGCGCGTCCGCACCGTGGACTGGAGCGGCTCGCGGTCCACCGTCCTCGCGCTCACCTTCGACTGATCTTCTGGAGGCCGCATGCTGCAGCTGGGCGCGAGCTCCCTCGTCATCGACGGCGTCACGGTCTTCCGGGACCACGCCGACCCGAGTCTGTTCTGGTACCTTCCTGCCCCGGTGCGCCTGTCCGAGCGGCCCGGCGACGACGAGCCGGCGTTCACGCTCGTCGTCTACAAGCCGGCCGCCGTGGCGGGCGGGGCCAAGGGCGGCGGCTTCCTGATGTTCGAGGTGGACCTGCGCCTGGACGAGGACGTCCGGCGCCGGATCCTCGGCGAGTTGCGGCGCTTCGCCCCCGAACCGGTGCTCAGCCCGGTGCCGTTCGACGACGGCGAGGTGCAGTGCGTGGCGCTCAACGTACAGGGACCCGCGGGCACGCGGGACACCGGCGCGTTCGCGGCCGTGGAGGAGATCCTCGGCGCGGCCGTGCCCTCGCTGTTCGGCGACAACAAGGCGATCTTCAGCCTCACCCTGTCCACCGCCGGGGCCACCGTCATGCGCCAGGTGTTCGATCAGGGAGGCGCGCCGGTCGGGGTCATCTACAAGCTGCGCTTCACGGCGCTGCGCCCGGCGCTGCACGTCAGGATCAGCGCCGAGCTGTCGCGGGTCTACCAGGAGCTGTCGCTCGGGCTGAACGTCCAGGTGTACTGGGTGCGGGCCGGCATCGAGGCCGCCTTCCAGAAGCTCGTGCAGGACGGGGTCATCACGATCGAGGTGGCCGACTTCGTGCCCGGCGGCGAACGCGCGCAGCAGGAGCAGTGGGCTCTGGATTTCTTCCGCGACAAGCTGCTCGCCGAGTGGTTCGAGCCCTCGCTCAGCCCGTCCGGCCCGCCCGTCTCCACCACCGGGACGGCCCCGTCGTCCTCGTCCGGGACGCCGGCCGCCACGCATCCGATGTCCGGGACCGCCGGCGTCCCGGGGAGCCCGGCGGGAACGGGCACGAGTGGCGGTGTTCCGCCCGGCGCGGCGGCCGCTCCGGCGGGCGGTGTTCCGGGTGCCGGACCGGCGGGCATGGGCGCCGCTCCCGCGGGCGCCGCCGGAGCGCCGCCTGCCGGGTCCTCGCCCACCGCCTCGGGAGGACCGCCCCCTCCGCCCCCGCCCGTCGGTGCGCCACCCGCGGGCGGGCCGGGCGCCGTGCAACCGCCGCCGCCCCCGCCTCCTCCTCCTCCGCTGGGGACCGGCGCCACGGCGTCCGTACCGGGCAGGGCACCGGCCGTCGCACCACTCGCGGGCACCTCGCCGGCCGGCGCTCAGGCGGCCGCGGGCGGCGCCGACCCCGCGCTGGTGTCGTTCAAGCTGCGTTACGTGCGCCAGGAGGAGCTCAAGCGGGTCACGCTGACGCTCGACCGGGCCGAGGCCGTCCAGCGGATCCACGCTCCGCAGGGCTTCTTCGGCCTGCTCGCCGGGACGCTCGCGGGTCCTGGCCACTTCGTCGAGGTGGATCTGGACGACCCCTTCTTCCGCGAGTTCACGGTCACGATGCAGTGCGGCGTCGACTTCACCGCCCTGGGTCTGCGCAGCATCAGCGTGGCCCTGGAGTACGGGCGGCCGACCGACCCCGGCGGGCCCAAGCGCGCGACCTTCGTCTTCGACGCGAACGACTCCGCCGGCCGCGGCTTCGGCGTCTACGTCAACCCCGCGCTGGACACGGCCTACCGCTACGTCATCGAGTACAACTTCCGGGGGGAGGCCGGGTGGGCGGCGCGGGAGACCGCCTACCGGTTCGCCGGCGAGACCGAGGACCGCACCCTCGACCTGGACCCCTCGCTGCGGCTCGGCTTCCTGGACATCACGGTCGAACCCGCCGACCTCGACCCGGGGGCGATCGCCTTCACCGACGTGCACCTCGCCTACCGCGACCCGAACGGGTGGACGCAGGAGAAGACCCTCGTCGTGCGGCCCGACGGCGCGACGCAGCACTGGCGGGTGCGCTCCGACACGCGCCTGGCCGGCGCCTACACCTACTCCTTCACCCACACCCTGGTCGACGGATCGGTCATCGCCGTGGAGCCGCGCACCGCCACCGAGACGCGGGTCGCCGTGGTCGATCCTTTCCCCGGGCGCCTGGACCTGCTCCTGGTCCCCTCCTGGGACGGCGGCGCGGGCGTGCGCACGGTCTTCGTCGAGCTGACCTACGACGACGCGGCCGCCGGCTACCACCGTGAGCTGCGCGTCGAGCTGCCCGGAACGCACACCACGACGACCCAGGCCCACATCGCCCTGCGCGACCCGAAGGTGCGCGACTTCCGTCATCGCTTCACCTTCGTCGCGCCGGACGGACAGGTGCGGCGGACCCCGTTCGTCTCCACCACCGACACGCTCGTCCTGATCTCGCCCCCCTGAGGCCCGTGGCGCGACGGCGGGGGGGCAGGCCGTCATGAATCTTTCCTTCCGCGGCGGCGGCGGCATCTCGCTCATGCCCTGCTCATGACCGTCGTGGGCAGGTCACGCCGCGGGGCCGGACGTTGACAGCCTTGGATGAGAGCGTTAACACTCTCGGCAGTCGAACCGTTCCGCCCCCGGACAGAGAGATGCCGATCAGCATGAACATGAGCTTCCCCCCCAGGCTCGCTGTTCGCGGCCCGGGCCTGTGGCGGGTGGTCGCGGCCGTCGTCCTGCTCGCCGCCGCCCTCGTCGGCCCCGCCGCGCCGGCCGGCGCGGCCGCGGTGACCGTCACCAACGGCACCCAGTTCCGCGACACCAGTGGGAACGTGCTGCACGCCCATGGGGGCGGGGTGCTGAAGGTGGGCGACTACTACTACTGGTTCGGCGAGAACCGCAATCCCGACGGCACCTTCCGCGCGGTCTCGGCCTACCGGTCCACCGACCTCAGCCACTGGGAGTTCCGCCGCGACGTGCTCACCCGGTCGTCGGCGTCCGAGCTCAACGTCTCCAACATCGAGCGGCCGAAGGTCATCTACAACGCCTCCACCGGCAGATACGTCATGTGGATGCACAAGGAGAACGGCTCCAACTACAACGAGGCGCGCGCCGCCGTCGCCTCCTCCGCGACCGTCGACGGCGACTACACCTACCACGGCAGCTTCCGCCCGCTCGGGCAGTACATGTCGCGCGACATCACGCTCTACAACGACAACGGCACCGCCTACATGATCTCGGCGGCGGACGAGAACAACGACCTGATGATCTACCGGCTCACCTCGGACTACCTGAACGTGAGCTCGGTCGTGGGCAACTTCTGGAACGACGCCAAGCGCGAGGCCCCGGCCCTGTTCAAGCGGGGGAACGTCTACTTCATGCTGAGCTCGGCGGCGACCGGCTGGAGCCCGAACCAGGCGCGCTACGCGACCGCGCCGAGCATCTCCGGGCCGTGGACCGGCTGGACCAACGTCGGCGACGGCACGACCTACAGCTCCCAACCGGCCTACGTCCTGCCCATCCAGGGCTCCTCGACCACCGGGTACCTCTACATGGGCGACCGCTGGGCCGGCGCCTGGGGCGGGCCGGTGAACGACTCCCAGTACGTCTGGCTGCCGATCACGTTCCCGTCCGACACCAGCATGAGCCTGACCTACTACCCGCAGATCACCGTCGACGTCGCCACCGGCGAGATCTCCGGCAGCGGTGCCGTCACCTCCTACCGGCTCACCGCCCGGCACAGCGGCAAGGTGATGGACGTGGCGAACGCGTCGACGGCGAACAACGCCGAGGTGCGGCAGTACACCTGGAACGGCGGCGGCAACCAGCGCTGGCAGTTCCAGGACGCCGGCAGCGGCTACTACCGGCTGGTCGGGGTGGGCAGCGGCAAGTGCCTGGACGTCGCCAACGCCTCCACGGCCGACGGGGCGAACATCATCCAGTACACCTGCGGCGGTGGGACCAACCAGCAGTGGCAGTGGGTCGACGCCGGCGGCGGCTACTTCCAGCTCAGGGCGCGGCACAGCGGCAAGTGCCTGGACGTGGTGAGCTCCTCCACCGCCGACAACGCCGACATCCAGCAGTACACCTGCGGCGGCGGCGCCAACCAGCAGTGGAGCCGCACCCAGTCCTGAGCCCGGGCGCACCGCCCCGACGACGCCCCGCGTCACCGTCCCGGCCGGTCAGGCCAGGTTCAGGCCGCCGTCCACGGCCAGGACCTGGCCGGTGACCCAGGCGGCGGCCGGGTCGGCGAGGTGGACGATCCAGGCGGCCACCTCTTCGGGCGTGCCCCGGCGGCCGAGCGGGATGCGGGCGGTCTCGTCGCGCTTGATCTGTTCGACGACGGCGTCGGGCAGCCCGGCGGCGGCCAGCGCCTCGCTCTCGGTGGGCCCGGGGGCCAGCGCGTTGACGCGGACGCCGTCGGCGGCCAGTTCCAGCGCCCAACTGCGGGTCAGCTGTTCCACGGCGGCCTTGGTGGCGGCGTAGTGGGCGGCGCCGGGCAGGGGGCGGTGGCCGTAGGTGCTGGAGAGGTTGATGATCGTGCCGCGTCCGGCCCGCAGGTGCGGCAGGGCGGCGTGGGCGAGCAGGCTGGGCGCGGTGACGTTGAGGGCCAGCAGTGCGGCCACGCGCCGGGCGTCGGTGTCGGCCAGCGGCATGACCTCGGTGGCTCCGGCGTTGTTGACCAGGACGTCCAGGCGGCCCCATCGTCCGATGGCCGCCTCGACGACCGCGTTCGGCGTGCCGTCGGCGGTGATGTCGGCGGGCAGCGGGACGATGCCGGGGTGCTCGCCGGCGGTCCGGCGCAGGGCCTCGGCCCGGCGTCCGACGCCGAGTACGTGCGCGCCGGCGCGGGCGAGGGCGACCGCGGTGGCGCGGCCGATCCCGGACCCCGCTCCGGTCACGATCGCGACGCGGTCCTGAAGGCGGCCGGTGGGCGGGACGGTCACGTGGGGCTCCGTTCGTCTGAGGCGTCGCGGCGAATGGGCCTTCGCCGTGGTGCGGTCGCCAGCTAGGACAGGACACCGCCGCGACCTGTGACAATGCTGGGGAACGGCGCTCGCGACGGCACGGTGTCACAGATCGGCGGGCCGTCCGGTCTCAGGCGCCAGGGACGTACGGAGCGACGGGAGCCAGACCTTGCCACCGACCGGCACCACCATGCGGATCCGGATCCGGATGAGCGCTCGTCCGATCGACGAGCCGCACCGCGTGTCCAGCCAGCTCGAGCTGCTGTTCGACCTCACCTTCGTGGTCGCGGTCGCCGCCCTCACCGCCCAGTTCGCGCACGGCGTCGCGGACGGCCATGCCCTGGCGGGAGTGATCCCGTTCCTCCAGGTGTTCTTCGCGATCTGGTGGGCGTGGATGAACTTCACCTGGTTCGCCTCGTCCTACGACACCGACGACGTCGCCTACCGGCTGCTGACCATGGTGCAGATGGCCGGCGTGCTGGTGCTGGCCGCCGGTGTGCCGGCGGCGGCCGACCACGCCGACTACGGCGTCGTCACGCTGGGGTACCTCATCATGCGCACGGCGCTCGTCGGCCAGTGGCTGCGGGCCGGCCTGGAGGACCCGGCGCGCCGCCGCACCGGGCTGCGCTACGCCGCGGGCATCGGCCTGGCGCAGGTGGGGTGGATACTGCGCTACCTCCTCATGGACACCGGCGTCCTGCCCTCGTCGTTCGGCCTGCCGTTCTTCGCCGCCCTGGCCCTGGTGGAGCTGGCCGTGCCGCGATGGGCCGAGCGGAGCGGCGCCACCACCTGGCACCCGCACCACATCGCCGAGCGCTACGGCCTGTTCACCATCATCCTGCTCGGCGAGAGCGTCCTGGCCGCCAGCCGGGGAGTCGGAGGGGCGCTCGAGGCGGGGGAGATCGGCACTCCTTTCGTGGTCATCGCCTTCTCCGGCCTGGTGCTGCTGTTCGCGCTCTGGTGGCTGTACTTCCTCGTCCAGGCGGGAGAAGGGCTCAGCGACCGCCGTCACCGGTCCTACCTGTGGGGCTACGGCCACTACGGCATCTTCGCGGCCCTTGCCGCCCTCGGCGCCGGGCTGGAGGTGGCGGTGGAGCGCACCGGCCACGAGGCGGCCGTCTCGCCGCTGACCTCCGGCTACGCCGTCGCCGTCCCGGTCGGGGTGTGCCTGGCGCTGCTGTGGGCGGTGCACGCGCTGGTCATGGCGCGACCCGTCGTGAACCCCGTCGCGGTCGCGGGCTGCGTCATCGTCATCCTGGCGCTGCCGCTCGCGACGTCCCTGATCGGCGTGGCCGCCGTGATCGCGGCGATCGCCGGCACCTGCGTCCTGCTGGTCGCCGTCACCGTCACCCGCGGCGGGGCCGGAGGAAGAAATACCGGTGAGGCTGTCACAGGGCCCGGGGCCGGCCGGTCTTAGCTGCCGACCGGACGGCAACCCACGCATGGAGCCGAGATGAGCACTTCGAGCGGCGAGAACCGATCCCTGTACGAGCTGCGGATCGAGATCGAGGAGGAGGTGACGCTGGTCGAGGAGAGCCACTCCGAGGAGGCCCTGGACCTGCCGGTCACCGACTGGCTGTTCGACCCGGCCGAGGCCGAGCGTGAGGAGATCGGCCTGCGAGGGCTGCTCGGCGCCGTCGAGGCGCTGGAGGGACGCGACTGAGCGCCCACGCCCCGGATCAGCGGATCACCATCTAGGAAGGTAGTAAATATCATGAAGTTCGCAGTCATCGGCGGAACCGGGCTGATCGGCTCGCAGGTCGTCCAGGACCTGAACGCGGCCGGGCACCAGGCGGTGCCGCACTCGCTGTCCACCGGGGTCGACATCCTCACCGGCCAGGGCGTGGACGAGGCGCTGGCGGGCGCCGACGTGGTGGTCAACCTGACCAACTCCCCGACCTTCGACGAGGCCTCCCTCGCCTTCTTCCAGACCTCGATGGACAACCTCCTGGCCGCGGCCGCGAAGGCGGGCGCCGGGCACTTCGTCATCCTGTCCATCGTCGGCGCCGACCAGGTGCCCGACCTGGACTACTACCGGGCCAAGGTCCTGCAGGAGGACCTCCTCAAGGCCGGGCCCGTGCCGTACTCCATCGTCCGCGCCACCCAGTTCATGGAGTTCGTCGACGCCGTCCTGTCCTGGACCGCCGACGAGAAGACCGTCCGCCTTCCCCGCACCCCCATCCAGCCGATCGCCGCGGCCGAGGTCGCCGCGGCCGTCGCCGACGTGGCCGCCGGAACCCCGCTGAACGGCACCCTGGACGTCGGCGGGCCCGACACCTATCCGCTGGACGAACTGGGCCGCCTCACCCTGCGCATCAAGGGCGACGAGCGGTCGGTGACCACCGACGACACCGCGGGCATGTTCGCCGCCGTCCACGGCGACGTCCTCACCACCGGGCCCGGCGCCCGCATCGCCCCCACCCACTACACCGACTGGCTGAAGTAACCCGCCGGACGCCGCGCCCCGCACGCCTGCCCGCGGCCGTCCGTCGCCCGCGCGGAGGACGCCGGCGGCTATCCCTCGCCGGCGCGCAGAACCTCGCCCAGCCGCCGGCGGCGTCGCAGCGCCGACTCGATCGGCACCACCGCGGTGACCGCCGCCGTCAGCGCGAGGGCCAGCAGGCCGAGCCGCCACCAGGGCGGCGCCGGGGCCGGGTCGGTGGCCTGGCCGGTGACCAGCCGCAGCGCCAGCGGGCCGGCCGCGAGACGCGCCACCAGCAGCCCGAGCAACGGGCCTGTCACGGCGGCGACCACCACCGGCGGCAGCAGTTCGCCCGCTGCGACCCAGCGGGCGTCCCGCGGCCGCAGACCGAGCGTCCGCAACCGGGTCAGGGTCTGCCACCGATCAGGCGCGCTCGCGGCGGCGCCGAGGGCCAGCGCCAGCAACCCGAGGGCGAGCAGGGTCGCGGCCGAGGCCCACGCCGACCACAGCAGGCCCGAGGTCAGCGGCGCCGCGCGGCGCGCGCGCTCCACCTCCGCGCGCACCACGGGCTTGGCGGCGACGGCGCCGGTGGCCACCGCCCGCGCCGCCCCGGGGCCGTTCACCCAGATCGTGTTCGGCACCGACGGCATCCCCGCGGCGGCGAGCGCCCCGGCGTCCACGATGACCACGTCGTCGGCGTCGCCGGCGGGGGGCGCCGTGCCGACCGCGGTGAGCCGGACGGCCGGGGCGGCGTCCCTGAGCAGGTCCAGCCGCATTCCGGGACGCAGGCCGCCGTCGCCCGAGCGCACCAGCGCGGGGACGCCTGCGTGACCCGGCGCCGTGAGCGGGGAGAGCCGCGGAGCGTCGTCCCGCAGCGGGGTCGCGGCCAGCAGCCGCTGGAAGGCGGAGGCGTCCACGACGACCAGGCGCGGCAGGACGATCTCGGAGTCGGCGGAGACGCGCGCCGTGTCGTCCACCCGCCCGGCGACGGCCTGCCGGACCCCCTGCGCGGCGGCGACGCGCCGGACCAGCGCGGGCGTGGAGGCCGCGGCGGAGGAGGAGACGTCGAGGCGGGCGTCGGCGCCCACGGTGCGCCACGCGCCGTCGGTCAGGCTCTGGGAGGCGGTGGCCTCCAGGATGAGCGCGAACGACGCCAGGGCCGTGGAGGTCACCAGGACCAGCAGCGGCAGCAGGCGCGCGGACGCCGCGGCGGCCCGCGCGGCGCCGAACACCGCGAGCGGGCGGCGCGAGCGCAGCGCCCGGTTCAGCGCGAGGCGCGTCCCGGCGGGCAGCAGCCGCAGCAGCAGAAGGGTGACGGCGATGATTCCGAGGGCGGGCGCGCTCGCGGGCAGCGCGAGCCCACCGTCCGAGGCCGACCCGGCGCCGGCCGCGTCACCGGCCGTGTCACCGGCCGGGACGATTCCGCGCTGGTACAGCGCGACGAAGGCGGCGGCCGCGGCGGTCACCACCGCGGCCTCGAAGGTGGCGCGGCGCAGCAGGCCGGTGCGGCGGACCCAGAGGCGCGCGGCCCGGTTGGCCGGGACGCGCCGGTCGCGGGTGGCCCGGGCGGCGGCGAGCGTGCCGAACGCCGGGCCGGCGGCGGCAGCGGCCAGGACGACGGGGACCGCCCACCCCCAGGAGGCGTCCTGGGCGATCGCGTGTGCCAGGGCGAGCCCGGCCGCGGCGGCCGCCAGCGCCACGACCGCGGACTCCAGCAGCAGTTCGGCGCACAGGACGGGCAGGGCCGCCCCCCGTCGCCGCGCGGCGGCCAGCGCCGGGGCGCGGCGGCGGGCCAGCAGGTCGGCGGCGAGCAGCAGGACCAGGACTGCGGCGGCCACGACGCCGGTGAGCAGGACCGACGCCTGCGCGAACGCGGCGTTCACCTGGGTCTGGACCTTCCGCAGCACGGCGTCGAGCCGCGTCTCCCATTTCAGCGAGACGTCGCGGGCCCCTGAGGAGCCGGAGGCGGCCTTCAGGGCGACCACGGAGGCCGCGATCGGCTCGGTGGAGTCCCAGGAGAACTTCCGCGCGTCCGGGGCGAACCGGACGGCGCGCTGCAACTGGTCTTGGTCCAGGGCGAGGCGGGCGTCGGGCAGCGAGGTGGGGGACAGCAGGCCGGCGAGCCGGGTCGTGCCGATGCCGTCCGCGCCGGCCACGGGGCGCAGCAGCCACGGGAAGCGCGCCCAGGCGGGATCGGCGGCGTCGGCCGGGCGGAAGACGCCGCTGACCCGCACGTCCTTGACCCGGCCGTTTTCGTCCGCGAGCGGGATGCGCGTGCCGGGCCGCGCCTTGAGCGCCGCGGCGTCGGCCTCCGACAGACCGACCTGCACCGGCCACGGCGGCGCGTCGTAGCCCACCTCGGTGAAGTCGCCCCAGGGAGTGGACGGCTCGGGCGGGCGGCCCGCGATCCAGGTCACGCGCGGCCCGCCGTCCTCGCCGTCGCCAGCGGCGAGGTAGGCGAGCTGGAAGGTGCGCAGCACGCTGCCATCGGTGATCTTCAGTGGCGTGCTGGTGACGGTCGCCAGGGGCGGGCGCAGCGCGGCGCGCAGGCGAGGAGCCAGCGCCGCGGCGGCCCGGTCGCGGAAGTCGCCGACGTCCTCGGCGAGCCGGGGAAGGCGGACCCGGCCGCCGTTCGGGCCGCCGTCGTCCTCCCAGCGGGCCCGCACCACCAGGTCGTCGTCGGCGTCGCGGCCGACCGCGTCCCGGACGGCGGCGTCGGCGGTGGCGCGCAGCAGCGGCGGCACGGCGCCGGCGAGCAGGGTGACGACCACCACGACGGCGGCGGCCAGCAGCAGGGGACCGGCGTCGGCGAGGGCACGGCCGCGGACGCTGGGCCAGTGCAGGCCCGGCGGCCACCAGCGGGCGGCGCGCCGCCGCGCGGGCGGCGCGTCCGGCGGCCGCTGCGCGGTACGGCCGGTCACGACGCCACCCGCAGGTGGGCGGCGTCGGCGCGGCGGGCCTGCACGGTGACCACGACGGTCACCGCGAGCGCGCACAGAGCCGGCAGCAGAGCGAGCAGGGCCGCCTCGGCGGGCCACGGCCAGCTCGGCAGGGCGTCCGGGACGGGCGCGGCGCCGGTGTCGGAGCGGATGAGCAGAGGCGCGACGGCGTGGGTGGCGAGCGCGCCGACGGCCCCGCCCGCCGCGATCAGGGGCAGCAGGACGCCGACGTGCTGGCCGAGCAGCATGGTGCGGATCTCGCGCCGCACCATGCCGATGCCCCGCAGCCGCGCCACCTCCACGGCGCGGACCTGCAGGTCGCAGGTCACGTGCAGGACGACGCCGACGAGCAGTAGCAGGCCCGAGGCCAGGACCAGCAGCCGGAGCGCGGCCGGCACTCCGGCGCGCAGCGGGCCGCCGGCCAGGCGGGCGGTCTCGGCGGCGCGGGTGGTGACGGTGCCGAGGTTCAGGGCGGAGGCGCGCGCGGCGGCGTCGCCGCGGGAGGGGCGGCCCACCCACCAGGCGTCCACCGGGGATACCAGGTCGCCGCCGACCACCAGGGCGCGGGAGAGGGCGTCCAGGTCGGCCAGGATGGCGGCGGCCCCCGGGGCGGAAGGAACGGTGGGCAGCACCTCGGTGACGCGGATCGGGACGGCCGTGGTGCCGACGGTGAGGCTGAGCCGCGAGCCGGGCCGGGCGCCGGCCTCCCCGGCGAAGCGGCCCGAGACGGCCACGGGCACCGGCCCGGGGGCCGGGAAGGCGGTGGCCACCAAAGTGCGGGCCGCCTCCGGCGGCCCCCGGAAGGTGACGGTCGTCGTCATCGTCAGCCGGGCGCCCTCGGGAGTGCCGGTGAGGGCGGCGGCCGGGTTGCCGAGCTGCCCGGGGATGGGCTGGGCGGAGATGGCGGTCCAGGACGACCTGGCGGCCTTGCCGGCGGAGGACGCGTCCCCCGGCATCGTCAGCGTGACGGCGACGCGGCTCTCGCCCGGCGGGGGCTCGGCCGCGTAGCCGAAGGCGCTGATGCCGCCCGGCCCGTCCTGGCCGGGCGTGAACGGAAGGGACACCGCGACCAGCCGCTGCCCTGCGGCCGTCGCGCAGGAGGGCAGCGGGTGCGCACGGCCGTCGAGCGGGACGGGAGCGCCGGTGCAGGGAGTGCGCAGCCCCGTGGCGTCCTGCAACAGCACCCAGGGTGTCACGCTCAGCCGGGCTCCGCCGCTCGCCGTCCCGGTGAGGGTGAACCGCGCGCCGGCCGGGACGGGGACGCCGGCGGCCCGCTCCCGCGGCGCGAGGGCGGCGCCCACCTCCCGCCAGCTCCGGCCGTCGTCGAGCCGGCCGCGCAGCAGGGCCTCGGCGCGGGTGGTGTCCACGGCGACCAGCCGCAACGCGTCCCCGGCGTTGCCCAGCCACTGCCCGACCGCCACCCCACGGTCGGCGACCGGGCTCACCGCTCCCGCGGTGGCCGCGGCGACGGCGGCGCCCTGCCCGGCGGCCGGCGGGGCGGTGAGCGCGAGGGCGAGGTCCGTGCCGACGGACAGGTCGGCCTGGTCGTGCTGCGAGCGCTGCCAGGTGGCCTCGAAGGCCGTGCCGAAGGTGCCGGCCGCGCAGGCCAGGCCCACCAGCAGGCCCGCGGCCACCGCCTGCGGCCGCCTGGCGGCCTCGAAGGCGGCCAGCGGGACCACCAGCCCGCGGGCCCGCCGCGCCAGCCGGTCGGCGACCCGCAGGGCGGGCAGCGCCAGGCGCAGCGCCAGCGCGGCGCCCGCGGTGAGAAGCAGCGCCGGAGCGAGCACGCGGACCGCGTCGGCGCGGGGATCGGAGCCGGCCGGCTGGGAGTGCAGCTGCCACCAGCCCGCGGCGGCGAACGCCACGAGCGCCAGGTCGGCGCCGGAGCGGGCCAGCAGCTCCCGCCGGTGGCGGCCCTCGCCGGCCGCGGCGGCGGGCCGGAGCGCGGGGACGACGAGCATCACCGCGAGCGCCAGCGTACCGCCGGTAACGGCGAGCACCTGTGCGCCGGTCACGCCCATGGAGGCGGCGAGCCCCGCGCCCGCCATCGGCGGCAGGTGGGTCAGGCCGGCGTGCAGCGCGGAGGAGGCGGGGACCGCGAGCGCGACGGCGAGGACGGTCAGCGCGCCGGCCTCGGCGGCCGCGACGCCGGCGAGCCGGCCGCGGCCGGCGCCGAGGGCGGACAGCAGGGCGGTCTCGCCGGCGCGCACGCCGGCGGTGAGCCGGCCGGCCAGGGCGAGGGCGGCCGCGGTCAGGGCGATGGCGAGGACGGCGACGGCGAGCACGGTGGCCGCGGTGACCTGCTGCTGCTCCCGCGCTGCCCGCAGGGTCAACGGCAGCCGGGAGGCGACGCGCTCGATCTGCACCCGGTCACCGAGGACGCGCCCCAGCCGGCGGTCGGCCCCGAGCACGGACCCGGCGACGGTGTCGAGGTCGCGGCTGGTGGGCGCGGACAGGTCGGGGTGGGCGGCGATCTCCAGCCGGTCGATCGTCGAGCCGCCGGCGAGCAGGTCGGCCAGGTCGACGACGAACGGCCCGTAGGCGTGGACCGGCGACTGGGAGCGGCCGTCTTTGTAGGCGAGGTCGTAGCCGGCGGCGGCGAGCGGATCGCGCTCCCAGCCGGCGCCCGGCCGCGGGCGCACGACGCCGACGACGCTCACCTCGACCGGCGGGGCGGAGTCGCTGGACAGCTCGGCGCCGAGGCGGACGCGGCTGCCCAGGGCGAGGCCGAGCAGCCGCGCGGTGGGCTCGAACACCACGGCTTCGAGCGGCGCGGCCGGGCGTCCGGCGCCGGTCGCGGGCCGTGGCCAGCGTCCGTCGACCAGTTCGGCCTGCGCCGGCAGGCGCTCCACACCCGACAGATAGCCCTCGGCCGGCACGCCGTTCCCCCCGCCGCCCGCCGGCGCGAGCGAGCGCATCACCGAGGACGCGCGCGCCGCCGTCGTCGCGGCGAACGGGGCGAGCGCCGAGGTGAGCACACCCCGGGTGTCGTCGGCGACCGACCGCGCGTCCGGGCCGCGGACGGTGACGGCGTAGGCCGTGACCTGGACGTCGTCGGGGGCGGCGCGGGAGGCGGCGACCTCCAGCGCCTGTTCGGCGGTGCGGGTGACCAGCAGGGCGCACGTGCCGAGCACGGTGGGGCCGATCATGACGACCGCCAGCAGCGCCGCCAGCAGGGGCCACTGCGCGCGGGCCCGCGGGAGGAGCATCCTCAACACGGGCGGCTCACGACCACCGCGCCGGTCCGGCCGACGATCGCGCGTGCGCCGAGCCGGACGGCCGGCGACCCCGCCGCGTCCCCGACGGTGGAGGGCTCCGTCGCGTCCCCGACGGTGGAGGGCTCCGTCGCGACGGCCCGCGCGATGGCGGTCACGAGGCCTCCCGCTCGTCGAGGCGGCCGTCGTTGATCCGCATCACTCTGTCCGCGAGCGCGATCATCGTCGGATCGTGGGTGGACACCAGCGCCGTGACGCCCTCGGACTCCACGACCCCGCGCAGGAGCGCCATCACCGACAGGCCGGTCTCGGCGTCCAGTTGCCCGGTCGGCTCGTCGGCGATCAGCAGTCGCGGCGAGGCGGCCAGGGCGCGGGCGATCGCCACCCGTTGCCGCTGGCCGCCGGACAGCTCGTCCGGACGCTGCTGGGAGTGGCCGGCTAGGCCCACCAGCTCCAGCAACAGTTCGACGCGGCGCTCGCGCTCCGCCGGGGCGACGCGGGCCAGCCGCAACGGGGCGCCGATGTTCTCCGCGGCCGACAGCACCGGGATCAGGCCGAACGTCTGGAACACGTAGGCGACCTTCTCGCGCCGTAACAGCGACAGGCCGTCCTCGTCCAGGGCGGTGACCTCGGCGCCGTCGACCAGGACGGTGCCGGCGTCCGGGCGGTCCAGGCCGCCGATGACGTTGAGCAGGGTGGTCTTGCCGCTGCCCGAGCGGCCGATGAGGGCGGCCATGGTGCCGGCGGCCAGGTCGAACGACACCTCGCGCAGGGCGTGGACGGCGGCCGGCCCGGTGCCGAAGCGCCGGTGGACGCCGCGCACCGACAGCAGCGGCCCGGCGCCGGGAACGGCGCTCACGCGTCCGCGCCGAGGTCGGGGTGGATCGCGACGTGGTCGGCCTCCAGCGCGAGCCGGACCCGTCTGGTCAGCGCCAGCGCCTCGCGGTAGTCGCGCGGCACCTGCACCCGCCCGGCGCGGTCCATCACCGCGTACTCCTCGGCGATCACCCGCGTGCCGCCGTCGGTGCCGGTGGCCGTGCGGCGCAGCACCTCGCTGCTGGTGCGCCCGTCGCGGATCGCCACGGTGCGCTCGACCTGGCCGCTGACCTCGGGATCGTGGGTCACGATGACGACGGTGACCCCGAGCCGCCGGTTGACGTCCCGCAGCGTCGCGAAGACCTCGGCGGAGGTGGCGGTGTCCAGCTCGCCGGTCGGTTCGTCGGCCAGCAGGACGCGGGGCCGGTTGGCGAGGGCCACCGCGATGGCGACCCGCATCTGCTGCCCGCCGGACATCTGCGCGGGACGCCGGTCGGCGCAGCCGGCGACGCCGAGGGCTTCCAGCAGTTCGGCGGCGCGGGCGCGCCGGGCCCTGGCCGGCGTGCGGGCCGCGGTCATCGGCAGGTCGACCATCTGCCGCGCGGTCAGGTAGGGGATGAGGTTGGCGGCCGTCTGCTGCCGGACGAATCCCACGGTGTGCCGCCGGTAGCGCACGCGGTCGGCACGGGACATCGCCAGCAGGTTCCACCGGTCGACGCGCGCCCGGCCGGCGGTGGGGGCGTCGATGCCGGCGAGGATGGACAGCAACGTCGACTTGCCCGACCCGGACGCCCCGACGACGGCGATCATCTCGCCCTCCTCCACGGCCAGGTCGAGCCCCTGCAGCGCCTGCACCTCGACCGACCCCGACTGGTAGATGCGCACCAGGCTCTCGCAGACGATCAGCGCGTCCTGCCCGTACTCCGGCGCGCGCGCGGGCGGCTGCGGCAGGGACAGCGGCGTGATAGGCATTCCCGCTCCTTCGGCCCGGCGTCGCGCTGACTCCGGCCAGACTCTATAGCCTCCGCTTCCGGCCGTCAGCCGCCGGAGGGGCGCGGCGCCTCCGGCGCCCGGAGCATGGAGCGGCCGGCGTCGCCGCGAGGACGGCCGGCGGCCGGTCGATGGTTTCGCGCCGCGGGGCCCGCGCCCGCCCCCGCGTCGGTAGGGGCGGGGGCGAGGCGGGACGCGGGGTGGGCTCAGGTGCGGGTCCAGCGCTGGTTGGCGCCGCCGTTGCAGTCCCAAATCACGAGTTTCGTGCCGTTGGCGGCCGCGTTGTCGGGAACGTCCAGGCACTTGTTCGCGCCGACGGCGGTGATGGTGCCGTCGGAGTTGAACCGCCACTGCTGGTTGTTCTGCCCGTTGCAGTCCCAGATGACCACCGGGGAGCGGTTGGCCGTGGCCCGGTTGGACACATCCAGGCACTTGCCGCCGTACACCCGCAGCTCACCGGAGGCGGTCGGCGTCCACTGCTGGTTGGCCTGCCCGTTGCAGTCCCAGATCTGGGCCGCGGACCCGTTGGTCTGGGACGCGCCCGAAACGTCGAGGCACCGGCCCGAGCTCACGCTCTTGATCGCCCCCGCGCCGGTGGTCGGCGTCGGCGTCGGCGTCGGCGTCGCGGTCGGCGTCGCGCTCGGGGTCGGGGAGGGCGTGCTCCCGCCGCCGGTGACGGTGATCAGGACCGCCTCACGCGCGGGGACGGTGACGGTGTAGGAACCGGTGAAGGTGCCCGCGTCGGTCGCCGTCCACAGGTTGCGCACGGTGGCCGCGCCGGTGAGGCCGAGATCGGACCAGCGGGCGGTGATGGAGGCGGCGGAGGTGGTGCGGTTGAGCAGCAGCACCGCCCGCCGTCCGGTGCCCGACAGGACCTTGCTGTACACCTGGCGCCCGGTCTGGTCCTCGGCCACCTTCACGCCCTGCCGGCCGAGCGCGTCCTGGTCGACGGCCAGCACTTCACGGTTGGTGAGGATGGCCCTGGTCTCGGCGCTCATCGTGGCGAGGTTGTTGCCGGCCAGCAGCGGCGCGCCCGAGATCGCCCACAGCCCCATGTGGGTGCGGTTCTGGGCGGCCGTGAAGCTCGGCATGCCGACGATGAGCATGTCGGGGTCGTTGTAGCGGCCGGGGCTCTGGGCGCTCGGGTGCTGGGCGGAGTCGAAGTTGGCCAGCACGCGGTCCATCGACGCGCTCTGCCCCCAGTAGATGATGTCGCCGCTGGTGCGCCACATCGTGGACATGGCGGGCGCCCAGTTCCACGGGCTCTGGTTGCCCCAGTTGCAGACCGACAGCACCATCGGCCGGCCGGTCTGCGCGGTGGCCCTGCCGATCGCGTCGCTGATGGCCTGGTAGGTGCGCTGGGAGTCCAGGCCCTCGGCGTTGCCGCCGCACCAGTCGACCTTGACGAAGTCGAAGCCCCACTGGGAGAACGCCAGGAAGTCCTGGTCGTAATGGCCCTCGCTGCCGCTGCCCGGCGCCGCCGGACGCCCGGTGGGGTAGTAGTAGCCGCACCCGTCGCGGCCGGCGTCGGTGTAGATGCCGGCCTTGAGGCCCTTGCTGTGGATGTAGTCGGCGATCGCCTTCATCCCGCCGGGCCACTCATTGGTGTCCACGGTGATGTTGCCCGAGCCGTCCCGGGTGCCCTGCCACCAGCCCTCGTCGATGTTGACGTACTGGTAGCCGGCGTCCTTCATCCCCGAGGACACCATGGCGTCCGTCTGCGCCTTGATCACGTTGTAGTTGATCTGGGCCGCGAAGGTGTTCCAGGACGCCCACCCCATCGGCGGCGTCGTCACCGGGGACGCGGCGGCGGCCGCTCCCGCCTGCGCTGCGTCCGTGGTGTCCGCCCTTCCCGTGGTGTGCGCCGTGTCGGCGAGCGCCCATCCGGCCGATGCCACCGTGAGGATCGCCAGATGCGCGGCGACCAGCAGCCGCAGCCCGAGGCGGGCCGGGCGGAACCGGACGCTCGTGATGGCGGCGCGGGACGGTGGCCGTGCGGCTCTGCGTAGTCGCATCCGTAGCTCCTTCGGGTACCAGGCTCCGCCGGGGGCCGGCCGACGCTGTTAGCGCTAACAATTCCGCCGCCGGATCTCCGGGCGAGATGGGGGTGGGGAGCCTCGCGGTGGAGGTGGTGGCGGCTGCGCGAGCAAATACGACGGGGCCCGATCTCGTCAACACCCCGGTCCCGGCGGTTTCCGGCGCCGTCCGCCGGCCGTCGCGCGTCATCTGCGCGGACGACGCATGGCCGCACCGCGCGCCCGGGGCGCGGTGATGAAACGTTCACACCGGCGCCCGCCGCCGGACGGCGGGGCACGGCCGGCGCGGCTCCGCCCGCGAAACAGCCGCGGGGCCCCCCGCCCCGGGGTGGCGAAACCAGGCCCGGGCGGGGCCGATAGGGAGAGCGGGGGGGTGGGGAAGAGTGGTAGATAGGATGTGGTGATGGGGGTGGGGGGGGGGTGATGGAGA
>NZ_JBEXGT010000076.1:0-20381 GCF_040607475.1 Sphaerisporangium sp. NPDC005288
GGCCGAGGCGGTCACCACGCTGGTGGGCAAGTACCACGACGAGGGGGCCGCGGGCGGGCGCGACCACCGGGTCATCGTGGCCGTCCACCCGAGCACCCGGCCCGACACCGGCACGGCGGAGTCCTGAGGGTCCTGAGCGCGGCGGGCGGGGCCGAGACTGTCGGCCCCGCCTGGCATGCTGCGGAGCCATGACTCAGATCCCCGCCGAGAACTTCTCGCCGTCATGGGGCGACGGCTCCCGCGCAGACCCTCCCCTGGTGGGCGACGAGCGCGAGATCCTCACCTCCTATCTCGACTGGCATCGCCACACCTTCGAGCTCAAGTGCTCCGGGCTCCCGGCCGAGCGGCTGTCCGACAGGAGCGTCCCGCCGTCCGCGATGAGTTTGCACGGTCTGATCCGCCATCTCGCCGCGGTCGAGCGCTGGTGGTTCCGCCTGCAGTTCGCCGGCGAGGACGTCCCGATGCTCTACTACTCCGACGACGATCCCGACCAGGATTTCGGCTCCCTCGACGGCGATCCCGCCGAGGCGCTGGAGGTCTGGCGCGCCGAGTGCGCCCACTCCCGCCGCATCGTCGAGGCGGCCTCCCTGGAGGCGACCGGCACACGCCGCTCGACCGGCGAGCCCGTCTCGCTGCGCCGCATCCTCGTCAGCACGATCGCCGAGTACGCCCGGCACAACGGCCACGCCGACCTGCTCCGCGAGCGCATCGACGGAGCCACGGGCTTCTAGGCCGCTTCGCCCCACGCCCATCGGCAGGCCTCAGGAGCACACGTCCGCACCGGCCGGTCTCAGGAGCACACGTCCGCACCGGCCGGTCTCAGGAGCACACGTCCGCACCGGCCGGTCTCAGGAGCACACGTCCGACCGGCCGGACGGCTTCGTGCCACCAGCGGGGACGGCTACGTCTCACCGCTCGTCCGGGGTGTCTCACCGGTCGGGGACGGGGCGGCGGTAACCGTGGGTCTCGTGCCGCTTGACGAAGCCCAGCGAGCGGTACAGCTCGCGCGCGGCGTGGTTCTCGGCGTCGTGGTTCACGCTCACCGTGCGCATGCCGAGCGCCTTCATGCGCCGCATCGCGCACAACAAGACCGCGTCCTCGTAGGGCCGCGCGACCAGGCTCTCGGTCATGACGGCCGGTATATCACCTCGGCACGCGATGACGGCACGCGCCGAAGACAACTTTGTTCTTGACAGTTTTAGTTTTCGGTGGCACCGTAGGAAGTGCGGCGGGCGGTGACCGCGGAAACGAGACCATCGCCCCCCACCCGAACGGCACCTACCCGCATCCGACCGGATGACGTCCATGGAAAGAGTGATCACAATGCAGAAGGTCATGTCGGCAGACGGCACCACCATCGCTTACGACCGCTCTGGCACCGGGCCCGCGGTCATCCTGGTCGGCGGCGGCTTCGCCGAGCGGACCAACCCCCTGTTCGTGGCGGTCGCCGAGGAGCTGTCCTCCCGGTTCACCGTGTTCAACTACGACCGCCGCGGCCGCGGCGACAGCGGTGACACCGAGCCCTACGCCGTGCGGCGCGAGATCGAGGACCTCGACGCCCTCATCGAGGAGGCCGGCGGCTCGGCCCTGGTGTTCGGCGGCTCCTCCGGCGGCGCCCTGGCCCTGGAGGCCGCGCACGCCGGATCCAAGATCAGCAAGCTGGTGGTGTTCGAGCCGCCGTACGTCACCGACGGCAGCCGGGCCGCCCTGCCCAGCGAGAAGGAGATCAGCGACCTGGTGCGCGCCGGCCGCCGCGGCGACGCGGTCGAGCTGTTCATGGTCAAGGGCGCCGACGTCCCCGCCGAGATGATCGGGCAGCTGCGCGAGCAGCCGTTCTGGGCCGGCATGGAGGACATCGCCCACACCCTGGCCTACGAGGCCGCCATCGTCGGCCCCGGGGCGGTGCCCGCCGAGCGCTTCGCCTCCGTCACCGTTCCGACGCTGGTGCTTGTCGGGGCCGAGAGCTCCCCGCGCATGCAGGACGCGGCGCGCGCGGTCGACGCGGTCCTGCCCGACTCGCGGCTGGCCACCCTGGACGGCATGGCGCACGGCCAGCTCGACACCAAGGTCCTCAGCGCCGAACTGGCGGACTTCTACTCGGCATGACCGGCCGTGAGCACGGCGAGGGGGCGGCGTCCGCGCCGCCCCTCGTCGCGAGCCGGGCGGTGGAAGCGCCGGTCGTCCAGGGATCACCACGCATGACCTGCGTGGCCTCGGCGGCGCCAGGGATCTTCACGCACGATCTGCGTACCCTCGGATCATCACGCACGATCTGCGTACCCTCGGCGCCCTCCAAGCATCACCACGCACGACGTGCGAGCCCTCGGCGCACCGACATCAGCACGCACGATCTGCGTGCCCTCGGCGCCGTCCGGAGATGACCACGCGTTACCTGCCGGCTCCCGCGCCGTCCGAAGATGAGCACGCATGACCTGCGCGCCCTCGGCGGCGTGCGGCCCGCCGGCGGTCGCTCGCCACCGCCGTGCACCTCGCCTGCGCCGGTGTGGACGGGGAACCGGCCATCCGCGACGGCGAAGGCTACGAAGAGTTCATTCGGCTTTCGGCGACCGTTGTCGTTATTTGACAGCATTTGTCGGTGATCATTACAGGGTCCGTTCGCGCATCCCCCGCAAGGAGGCCACGTGCACACCCTGCAACGCCCGCGACCTTTCTGGCCGGCACGGCTGACCGTCGTGCTCGCCGCCCTCGTCTCCCTGACCGGCCTGGTCGGCATCACCCCCGCCGACGCGTCGGTCTACGGCTCCTGCACCATCTCCCGCTGCGCGGACGCGCGCTCGGCCGACTCGATCTGGGCCTCCAAGGGCTACCCCACCACCAGCGGCTGGTACTCCTGGCCGGACGGCCGCTACAACTACACTGGCGGGCGCTTCTACAACCGCGAGGGGCAGCTCCCCAGCGGCGCGACCTACTACGAGTACGACGTGTACTCCCGCGCGAAGGGCGCCGCCCGTGACGCCTACCGCATCGTCGTCAACCGCAGCACCGGCGTGACCTGGTTCTCGCCCAACCACTACACCGACTTCTACCGGCTCTAGGAAACCCATGACACCCGCCGAACGTCCGCTGCCCCGATGGCTGACGGTGTCCACCGGCCCGGCGCCGGCGGTCGTCGACGGGAGCGCGTGCCGTACCCGCGCCGCCCTCTTCGAGGAGGCGGCGCGGGTCCTGCGCTTCCCCGGCTACTTCGGCCGCAACTGGGACGCCTTCGCCGACTCCCTGCGCGACGCCACCGGCTCCGGGCCGGTCGCCCTGACCGTGGAGCACGCCGAGGACCTGCTCGCCGCCGAACCGCCCGCGCAGCTCGCCACCCTGCTCGACGTCCTGGCCGGGGCCGCCGGCGACGGGCTCACCGTGACCCTGCGCACCGACCCGGCCCACGAGGCCGCGCTGCGCGACCGCCTGTCCGCCGTCCTCACCTGAGCCACGGCGAGGCGCTGGGACGACGCGCTAGAACAGGGTCAGCGGCTCGGCCGGCAACGGGTCGGGCAGCGGCTCCAGGGTCGGCACCTGGGCGCGCACGTCGTCGTGGAAGCGGCGGGCGAGCATCAGCGCGTCGGCGTTGTCGGGGGTGTGCACGAACACCGTCGGCGAACGGCCCTCGCGCAGCCATTCCGCCACCGTGGCCACCCACGGCCGCCACCCCTCCACCGTGCGGGCCGCGTCGTCCCGGCCCAGGTAGCGGACGATCGGGCGGTCGGTGAGCGCGGCCGTCCGGCGCGGGACCCGCGGTTTCCTCGTCCACGCCTCCCGTTCGGCGTCGCTGCTCGGAGGGCTCTGGAACAGGACCGTGGTGTCGAAGGGCACCCACTCGGCCCCGACCCCCGACAGCACCCGTTCGAGCAGCCCCGCCGACCTCTCGTCGTCGAAGAACGCGCGGTGGCGCACCTCGACGGCGTAGCGGTACCCGCCGGGAAGCCCGCGCAGGAAGCCCGCGAGCGCGCCGGTGTCGCCCGGGGCGAAGGACCCGGGGAGCTGGATCCACAGCGCGTGGGCACGCGGCCCGAGAGGCTCGATCGCCGCGAGGAAGGCGCGCAGCTCCTCCTCGGCGCCGGACAGCCGGCGCTCGTGCGTGATCGACTTGGGCAGCTTGACCACGAAGCGGAAGTCGGGGCCGGTCTGCCGCGCCCACGACTCCACGGTGCTCCGCGCCGGCGTCGCGTAGAACGTGGTGTTGCCCTCCACCGCGTCGCACCAGGTCGCGTACGCCCGCAGGCGCTCGCCGGGGGCGAGCGGATGGGGGAGATATCGTCCCTGCCACGGCGTGTGCGTCCACATCGCGCATCCCACATGAAGCCGCATGCTCCGACGCTACCCCTGCGGACCGTCCTCGGCCGCCTGCCGCGGAGGGACGGCCCGGGTAGGATGCGGCGTCATGACCGACGCGCACGCCGTGGTGCGGCAGGTGTCCTCCAAGGTCGTCTACAGCAACCGGTGGATGACGGTGCGCGAGGACGCCATCGAGCATCCCGACGGCTCCCCCGGCCTGTACGGGTACGTCGTCCGGCCCGACTTCGTGCTCGTCGTCCCGCAGGAGGACGACGGCTTCCACCTGGTCGAGGAGTACCGCTACCCGATCGGCCGCCGCTCGTGGAGCTTTCCGCAGGGCTCCGCGCAGGCCACCACCCGGGAGGAGGAGGCCCGCAGGGAGCTGGCGGAGGAGACCGGCCTGCGGGCCGCCGACCTGCGGCACATCGGCCGTCTGGACAACGCCCACGGCATGACCGACCAGGGCCTGCACGTGTACCTGGCCACCGGGCTCACCGAGGGCCAGGCCGAGCGGGAGCACAGCGAGCAGGACATGCGCCAGCGCTGGGTCTCCCGCTCGGAGTTCGAGCACATGATCCTCACCGGCGCCGTCACCGACTCCTCCTCCGTGGCCGCCTACACCCTGCTCCTGCTCCACGAGCGCGCCTGACGGGCCGATCAGCGGACGGCGTGCGGGCGGTAGGCCAGGAAGCCGGCCGCCGGGGAGATGCCATCGCTCAGCCGCCGGTGGTCGGTGCCGTAGCCACGACGCTGCTGGTAGGCCCAGTACGAGGTGTGCCGGGCGTCCGCCCACCGTTCGAAGATGATCACCTGTCGGCCGGTGGCCGGGCCGGTGGCCCTGATGACCAGGTCGCCGGGCCGCAGCGCGGCCACCGCGACGCGCGTGCTGTAGCGGGCCGAGACCAGCCCCCGCGAGTCGGGGCCGGGGCCGCCGAGCCGCAGCGCCATCGCGGCGTAGCCGGAGCCGTCGGCCCGGTAGCCGCCGTACCGCTTGACCTGGCTGTAGGGCACCCGTTTCACGGTCCCCGGGTTCCACGTCAGGGCCCTGGCGATGACCTGCGCCGGCGTCAGGCCGGGGACCGGCCACAGCTCCTCGACGATCAGCCGCGCGTCCGCCGCCTGCGGCTGGTACCGCTCCGGATACTTCGAGACCTGGACGCGCTGGCAGACCTCGCCCACCACCGCCGAGCGCCACGAGCCGTCGGGGTACTTGCGCAGCATCTTGTCCAGGAACGCGCCGGTCGCCCACGCCACGTCCAGCCGCTGGGCGGCGGTGCCCCACGTGGCCCGCTGCTGGAACACGCCCAGGCTGTCGTGGTCGACCTCGCGGTCGATGTTCCGCACGCCCGACTCGACGATGGCCGTGGTGACGGCGATCACCGCGGCCTCACGGGGCAGCCCGCGGGCGCGGACGGCCGCGACGACCGCCCGGGCGCAGGTGACGCGGTAGCCGTCCAGGTACCCGCGCATCTTCATCGTCATCCGGGTGTCGAGCCGCGCGGCCAGGTCCGCGTCCCCCGCCGTCACCGCCGCGCCCCCGCAGGGTGCGGTCGAGACGGCGGCCCGCGTGGTCGAGACGGCGGCCCGCGTGGTCAGGACGGCGGCGCTCGTGGTCGAGACGGCGGCGGCCCGCGCGGGTGTGCCGGGAGCGGTCACCGCCATCGCCGCCGCGATCAGGACCGCCGTCCCGGCGCCCGCCGCGCGGCCCCCCGCGTGCCGGGACGATCCGGCACGCGGGGGCGTCCTGCGCATCAGGTGTGGCCTGGGCACTAGCGGATCCTCGTGGGACGGTAGGCGTGGAACTGGGAGCCCGTGGTGAGCCCGTCCTTGACCACGCGGTGGTCGGTGCCGTAGCCGGCGCGCTGCTGGTAGGCCCAGTAGGAGGTGTGGGCGGCGTCGGCCCACTTGTCGAAGATGACCACCGCGCGCGCGGTGTTGCCGCCCACCGGATCGATCACCAGGTCGCCTTGGAGCAACTGCGCCATCGCGATGGGACGGCTGTAGGCGCTGGAGGCCAGGGCGGTGGTGAGCGGTCCGGGCTTGGGCAGGCCCAGCGTCATCGACACGTAGCCGGAGCCGTCGGTCCGGTAGCCGCCGTACTGCTTGGCCTGGCTGTAGGGCACCCGCTTCGCGGTCCCCGGGTTCCAGGACATGGCCCGGGCGATCACCTGCGCGCGGGTGACCGTGGGAGGGGGCGGCGGCGGCGCGTCCTCGCGGATGTTCAGCGCGCGGTAGGGCTTGTACTCGCTTCCCGACGACAGGCCGTAGGTGCGCGTGCGGTAGTCGGTCCCGTAATGACCGCGTTGTTCGTAGGCGTAGTAGGAGCTGTGCGCCGAGTTGGCCCACTTGTCGAAGATGACCACATGACGGGTGGTGTTGGAGCCGATCGCGTCGATCACCAGGTCGCCTCTGCGCAGCTCCGACATCTGGATGCGGCGGGTGTAGGCGCTCTTTGCCAGCCCGACGGTGATCGGTCCCGGCTTGGCCAGGCCCAGCGCCATGGAGGCGTAGCCGGAGCAGTCGGTACGGTAGCCGCCGTGCGTCTTGGTCTGGCTGTAGGGCACCCGCTTGGAGGTGTGGGGATTCCACGTCTTGGCGCGGGCGATCACCTGCGAGCGGGTGATCGGCGCGGCGGCCGCGGCGGCCGCGAGTCCGGGCACCGCGGTGGTGCCGGTGCCCACCACCGCGGCCGGGACGCCGGGGGTGGGGGACGCCGCGTGCGCCGCCGCCGCGGGGGCGAGGCCGCCGCAGGTGACCGCGGTGATGAGTGCCAGGTGTCCCGCCGTGATCCTGAAGCTTCGGTCCGAGGGCATGTGCTCTCCTTGTCCCTGCCGTTGATCGTTCGGTTGGCCGGCCGAGCACACACGCTGACAGGAAATTCCTGAAACGCTTCGTGAAATTGGTGAAGTTGGGACAATAGCCGCCTAGGTGTCGACATGACCTGCGATGACTCAGACCGCTGGGACAAGGTTGGGACGAACCACCGTGGCGAATGGAACCGGAAACCCGAGCCGGAGCCGACGGCTGCGCCCGCTCCCCGACGATCTCCCCGAGCCGACCCGCGTGCTGCTGCGGGAGCTGCGAGCGCTGAAGGAACGGGCGGGACTCGACCTGCGGGCGCTGGAACAGGCCACCCACGCGAGCCGGTCGTCCTGGGGGCGATGGCTCTCTGGGGAGACGTGGATCCCCCTGGACGCCGTGGAGGGGCTCGCCCGGCTGTGCCGCGCGGACGGGCGTCACTTCCGCGAACTGTGGGAGTCGGCCGAACAGGCGCGACGCTCGGCGGAATGGGACCCGCCCGCCGACACCGCCATCGACACCGCCACAGCCATCGACACCGCCACCGCCGCCGTCCTGGACCCGGCTCACCCCGGCCCCCTGAGCAACGGGTCGCCGGACCCGGAGACCTCCGTCGGCGCGACCACGGCCCTGGAGACCCGGGTCATCGAGGGTCAGGCCGTCCGGGATGCCGGGCCGGCGCCTGGCGCGGTGGCGCCGCGCGGGCCGGCGGAGCGACTGAGGCGGCGGTTCCTGGTCGGTGCGGCGGCGGGCCTGGTCGTGGGCATGGCCGCCGGCGTGGTGCTCGCCATCTCGGCCCTCGGCGGCGATGCGGGCGGCGAGGCGCGGCCCACGGCCACGCCGAGCACCGCGCGCACCACGGGAGCGGCGGGCGGAACGGTGACTCCGCCGCCCGTCATCGCCCGGACGGCGATGATCGCCCGTGCGGGCGGCTGGCGCCCGGCCACCGCTCGGCGCGTCCCCTACAGCCAGTTCAAGACCTACGAGGGGTACCGGACCGACGGCTCCGGCTACGTCTCCATGGCGCTCGGGCTGCCCCGGCCGGGCCCGAACACCATCAGCCTGGCCTCGCGTGCCTACAGCCGTCCCATCAAGATGGCCGAGCTGCGCCGGGGCGACCTGGTGATCGATCCGGTGGGCGGCAACACCGCGCGCGCGGTGGTCATCTTCGACGAGTGGGCCGACGCCGCCCACACCTCCTACTGGGCCTACCAGCAGCGCGCCGGCTACGGCACCGACCACCGCGTGGTCAAGGACGGGCTCACCACGGGCTCCCAGTTCCACGCTTACCGTCCGGTCAACATCCGCGACGACGCCGTCGCCCCCGCGACCGCCGCCTCCCGCACCGCGACCGCGATCCCTCTGCCGGACTGAGGAACGAGCGTGTCTAGAGTTGCCCCATGACTCCTCGGGATATTCCGGTGCGCACACTTGCCGATGCGCCGACCACGCTGGCGGAGCTGACCGGCGACGCGGTGACCCTGGTGGTCAACGTCGCGTCGAGATGCGGCCTCACCCCTCAGTACGCCGGCCTGGTCCGGCTCCAGCAGCGCTTCGGCGAGCGTGGTTTCACGGTCGTCGGCGTTCCGTGCAACCAGTTCGCCGGGCAGGAGCCGGGGTCGTCCGAGCAGATCCAGGACTTCTGCGTCACGACCTACGGCGTGGACTTCCCCCTGCTGGAGAAGCTCGACGTCAACGGCGACGACCGCCACCCGCTCTACACGTCCCTGGTGGAGACCCCGGACGCCTCGGGCGACGCGGGCGACGTCCAGTGGAACTTCGAGAAGTTCCTGCTCGACCGCGACGGCGCCGTCGTCGCGCGGTTCCGCCCGCGCGTCGAGCCCGAGGACCCGTCGGTCATCGAGGCCATCGAGAAGACGATCGGACAGAACTGACGCACGGCCTCTTGGCGGCGCATGGCCGCGTGGTGACAATCGGGTCATGGACCTGCGCATCACCACGCTCGCGGAGCGCCCCGAGTTGGAGTCCCGGTTGTGGGCGATGCCCGACAGCTGGCCGGTCTTCATGAAGGAGGACCCGGTCGCCGACCTGTTCTACCCGGTGGTCGGCGCCGAGTACGCGGAGTTCGCGCTGGTCGCCGAGGACCGCGACCAGCCGGGCGAGCTCGTCGCGCGCGCCTTCTCGGCGCCCTTCCTGCT
Source organism: Sphaerisporangium sp. NPDC005288 (assembly GCF_040607475.1). Taxonomy (NCBI): domain Bacteria; kingdom Bacillati; phylum Actinomycetota; class Actinomycetes; order Streptosporangiales; family Streptosporangiaceae; genus Sphaerisporangium; species Sphaerisporangium sp. NPDC005288. The sequence continues at coordinate 9,246 of NZ_JBEXGT010000076.1, forward strand.
CGAAGGCGACGAACTGCCCGACGACGGCTGGGACGGCGTGCTGTGGCGCGCGGCGAGGGCGCGACGCCGCGGGCGGGCGCCCGACGCGATCTCGGCGCTGGAGATCACGATCAGGCCCGACATGCAGGGGAAGGGCCTGTCGGCGGTCATGCTCGGCGCGCTGCGCGACCAGGCGGCACGCCTCGGCTTCGGCGAACTCTTCGCTCCGGTGCGCCCCAGCGGCAAGCACCTCCAGCCGCGCACCCCGATGGCGGACTACGCCGCCCTGCGCAGGGAGGACGGCCTGCCGGCCGACCCCTGGCTGCGCGTCCACGTGCGGGCCGGCGGCGTCATCGAGAAGGTCGCCCGGCGATCCATGGTGGTGCCGGGCACCGTGGAGGAGTGGCGAGGCTGGACGGGCCTTGCTTTCGACGACTCCGGCGAGGTGGAGGTCCCGGGCGCGCTGGTGCCCGTCCACTGCGACGCCGACCACGGCCACGCCGTCTACGTCGAGCCCAACGTCTGGGTGCGCCACCGGCTCCCCTAGCCGCCGTCATCGGTTCCGGGACGTGAGAGAACAGGGCCGGGCGACCCCGGGGAGGGAGGTCGCCCGGCCCTGCCGTCGCGGCGGGGATCCCTGACGATCTAGCCCTTGTACTCCGTCTTCAGCTTCTGCTTCTCCGTGAAATCGGGGTCGTTCTTGGGGTCGGTCTTGGGGTCGTTGTTCGGGTCGGCCTGGTCCGGCTTGCCCGTGGGCTTGCCTCCGTGCCTGGGGTCGCGCGGCGGGCCCTTCGGGACGTCCGTGGAGCAGGTCAGCGGGGCGTCGTTGGGCACCAGGACCATCGAGACCGCGACCCGGCTGGTGGATTCGGGCTGGTAGTCCTCGGTCCGCATGCCGATGACCAGCTTGGTCGCCGGGGGCATCGCCGAGGGCGTGAAGATCATCACGGGTTCCCCGTTGGGCTGGCGCCCGTCGTGCAGGACCTTCCTGAACTCCTTGTCCAGGTTCTGCGAATGGTCCGACGGCTCACACCACTTGTTGATCGTGATCTGGGCGGGGATGCCCGCCTGGGCCAGGGTCCGCTCCATGGTCGCCGGGTCCAGCGACTGCCGCTTGGTCATCTTCACGGTGACCGTGCCGTCGGGGTTGCTGTCGACGGAGAACGCGGCCAGGTGCACGTGGACCTGGTTGCCGGACGCGAGTGGCGGCGCGTTCACCTGCGGGTTGTCGAGCACGGGCGTCAGCGCGAGGCCGGCCGCCAGCGCGGCGCCGCCCGCGGCCCCCGCGATCCTGCGGCGGCGGCGCGCCCGGCCCGCCGCCACGACCTTCTGCACCGGCGTGCGCATGTGCACCCCGGCCATCGAGTCCCGTACCGCGTCCAGCACGTCGTTGTCGTTCATCGTTCGCCCTCCTGGCTGTTGACTGGTGCGAGGTGACCGCGCATCGCCGCGACGGCGCGCGACAGATGTGCGGTCACGGTTCCTGGAGCGATCCCCAGCGCGCCGGCGGTGGTCTCGGTGTCCAGATCGAGGAACACGCGCAGCGCCACCACCTCCCGCTGCCGCCGTGGCAGGCGCCGTAGCGCCACCAGCAGAGCGGGGTCCACGCCGGCCACGTCCGCCCCCGCGGGATCCACGGCTTCGTGGTCGGTCAGCGCGACCTCGTGACGGCGTCGCCGCCACCAGGTGACCCGGGTGTTGAGCGCCACGCGGACGATCCAGGCGTTCGGCGCCGGATGCCTGCTCACCTTGCGCCAGGACGTCCACGCGCGGGTGAACGCCTCGGCGACCAGGTCCTCCGCCAGCTGCCGGTCGCCGGTGGCGGCCAGCACCGCGCGGAGGCAGGCATCCCGGTTCTCCCCGTAGAACTGCTCGAAATCCAGATGCTCCACGTCCCCTATACGCACCGGCGCCACCGGACGCTTACCTGCTTCCACGTCCCGCTCCGACCTGTGCCGAGGGCGGGCACAGGTCGGTCATTCGGACGCGCCGCGGGTGCGGATGGTTCTCGCCGTGACGGCCTGAGGTCGCCGAGAACCTGTGACACGGCCACCACGCGGCACCGCGTCGGCTCGGTGGCCAACAACTCGGCCCTTACGTGCGTCCAATCTGGTGTGAAGATGCGCACACCACTTGTCCTGACGGCCGCCCTGCTCGCGGCGGTCGCCGGCTCGGGCGTACAGGCCCAGGCCGCCACGAGGGCCACCACCGCCTCGAAATCCGCAACCGCCGGCGAGTCCGCCGTCGCACGGTGCCGTACGACCCAGCTCAAGGCGAGCGTCGGACGGGTCGACGCCGGAGCCGGCCAGCGGTACGCGCCGCTCGTGTTCACCAACACCTCGGCCAAGACGTGCTGGGTCTACGGCTTCGTCGGGCTCGTCATGATCGACGGCAGGGGCGACGCCCTGCGGACCAGGACCCGCAGGGAGAGCGTCACCCCGCACCGGGTCACCCTGCGGCCCGGCGGCCAGGGGCGGGCACGGCTGCACTGGACGGTCATGAAGGTGGGCGCCGAGAAGGCCTGCCAGCCGGCCGCCCGCCTCATGATCATCCCGCCCGACGAGGTCGCCCACCTGGAGATCCCCTTCAAGGCGAACGTCTGCGACGACGGCCGCGTCGACGTCACCCCCTTCCGCTGACCGGACCGCCCACGCCGGCCGAGGCCCGGCCGGCGCCCCAGGCGGCGTGGCCGGACGTGGGCGTGGTCCTGACGGGAGGCCGTCGGGTAGGCCGGACGTCGGCGTGGTCCGGGCGGGAGGCCGAGGGCAGGCCGGACAGGTCTTCCCGTCCGAGGGCGTCGTCCCCTCTGGTTCTTCCTGTTTCCTCCCAGTACCACGCCAACGATTCCACCGCTTTCTCGTCCGGCACTTTCCGCCCCTGTGGCGCCGCTTTGAATTCTCCGGGGAATCGCCGTCCGGACTTCCGCCGGAGACACGGTTCCCCTGGTGGACGGCGCCTGCACACTCTCGGAGGCGCGATGCCGTATTCCTCTGACGCATTCGAGGTATCGCGTTCACGCGGCCATCCGCCAAAAGCGATATTTGCCGCCGCCTGGGCGATTTCGCCAGATATCGGGATTAGTGTGGGTGATGTTCAGCGCCGCATCGGCGTGTCCCGAGACCCGGAACCGGCGCCGGTCATTCCGCCATCCGGGCTCGGCTCTCACCTCAGGGAGTGATCTCTGATGCTCAAACGTCTCCTCTTCGCCGCCGCGCTGGCGGCCTCCACGCTCGTCGTCACCGGCGCCGCCGAGGCGTCCAGCCCAAGCGTCTGCGCATCGGCCGGACACCGCGCCCCCTCCTCCTCCGACCTGTGCAAGTGGAGGGACGACGGCTGCTACTACTGCTACAGCTACAGGACCGCGCGGTGGGACCAGCAGTATTGCGGCGGCGGCGACGACAGCGGCGACAGCGGCGACGGGGAGTAGCCGCATCGGTGACCGGCCGTCACGGCGACGGCGTCCCTGCGGAGCATCGCCCGACGGGGCCGCCCACGCATCCACGGACGTGAGCTATGGCGACATATGGCTATAACTGTCCGCATTGCCGCGAGATTGAGGTGACTTTTCCGATCGGCACCGCACCGGCGGAGGCGTCCTGCCCCGGCTGTGGCGCGGCGTCGGCCCGGGCGTTCTCGGCGCCGACGCTGGTGCGCACGCGGGCCGCGGTGTCGGCTCACGTGCGGCGGGCCGAGCGCAGCGCCTCCGAGCCCGAAGTCGTCACCTGCCTGCCGGGGCGCCGCCCCAGCGGCGCGGTGGCCCTCCATCCCGCCACAGGCCGCCTGCCGCGGCCGTGACCGTCCCGGTCGCGCAGCGCCGAAAGGAGCCCAGCCGTGCCAGAGTTGATCTTCCCGCTCGACTCGGACAAGAGGTTCACCGACCAGGCCAAGATCGGCCACAACCGCTGGCACCCCGAGATCCCGCCGGTGGCGTGGGTCAAGCCCGGCGACGCCTTCCGGGTCCACTGCCGGGAGTGGTTCGACGGCGCGATCCACAACGACGACTCCGCCCAGGACATCCGTGACGCCCCGCTGACGACGGTGCACGCGCTCAGCGGCCCGTTCGGGGTCGAGGGAGCGGAGCCGGGCGACCTGCTGGTCGTGGACATCCTCGACCTCGGCCCCATCCCGCAGGAGGACAGCGGCCCACTGGCCGGTCAGGGCTGGGGCTACACCGGCATCTTCGCGACCGAGAACGGCGGCGGCTTCCTCACCGAGCAGTTCCCCGACGCTTACAAGGCGATCTGGGATTTCTCCGGGCAGACCGCTACATCGCGCCACGTCCCCGCGGTGGCGTTCACCGGCATCGTCCATCCCGGGCTCATGGGCACGGCGCCGTCGGCGGCGCTGCTGTCCAGGTGGAACGCCCGCGAGGGGGCACTGAGAGCCACCGACCCGCGAAGAGTGCCGCCGCTGGCCCTGCCCCCCGAGCCCCGGGACGCCGTGCTCGGCTCGGTGCCCCGGTCCGACTTCGTCCGGATCGCGGCCGAGGCCGCCCGCACCGCGCCTCCGAGAGAGAACGGCGGCAACCAGGACATCAAGAACCTGACCAAGGGCTCGCGGGTGTTCTATCCGGTGTTCGTGCCCGGAGCGAACCTGTCGGTCGGCGACCTGCACTTCTCCCAGGGCGACGGCGAGATCACCTTCTGCGGCGCCATCGAGATGGGCGGCTTCGTCGACCTGCGGGTCGAGCTGCTCAAGGACGGCATGCGGACGTACGGGGTCGGCGAGAACACCATCTTCATGCCGGGCCGCACCGCCCCGCAGTACAGCGAGTGGCTCGCGTTCTCCGGGGTGTCGGTCACCCTGGACGGCGAGCAGCGCTATCTGGACTCGCACCTGGCCTACCAGCGGGCCTGCCTGCACGCGATCGACTACCTCACGGCGTTCGGCTACCACCCCGAGCAGGCGTACCTGCTGCTCGGCGCCGCGCCGATCGAGGGCCGGCTGTCGGGGGTGGTGGACATCCCCAACTCCTGCGCCACCGTCTACCTGCCCACCGCGATCTTCGACTTCGACGTCCGTCCGGGCGCGTCCGGCCCGGTCCGCGCCCCCCGGGGCGCGGCGCCGCACGCCCGCTTCGAGTGAACCCGCCGACGGCGCAGCGGCCCACCCGGGCCCCTGTCCACCGACGAGCCCGAACAGGCGACGGCCCGCCGGGATCACGGCGGGCCGTCGCGTGAGGTGCCCCGCAGGTCAGCCGTCGTTCTCCGACGACGGGATGGCCGCGCCCGGCACCTGGTCCGGCGCGTAGAACTTCGTCTCACCCGGGTAGGGCTTCTTGAAGTCGTGCGCCTCGTACCACGAGAAGTGGTCCATCTGCACCGGGCTGACGGAGTCGGCCCGGGCGGCGGGCCCGCTGAACGGCTGCCGCGACTTCCAGGCCGCCCACTTCGCCGCGACCTCCTTCTGGTCGGCCGGCACCTTCGCCGTCGGCGCGGCCGCGGCGCTCGGGTTCTGCGGCGCCGGGGTGTCCGCACCGCAGGACGGCAGGTTCGCCGCCGGCAGACCCAAGGTCAGCGAAGTGCGGTTCGGCAGGAAGGTGAAGGGCCTGTAGTCGGGCTTCTTGGTGAAGGCCCGGCTCATCGGGGTGGCGGCGGTGTCCTTCTGGTTCATCGGGTGGATCCCGAGGATCTGCTCGATGGTGCGGATCATGTTGATCTGCGTGTAGTAGTGGCTGTCCACCGTGCCGTGCTGGGCCCAGGGGCTGATGATCTGGATCGGGGCACGGTGGCCGTCGACGTGGTCGGTGCCGGCCTGGGAGTCGTCCTCGACCACGAAGATCGCGGAGTCCTTCCAGTACGGGCTGTGCGAGATGGTGTCCACGATCTTGCCGACGGCCAGGTCGTTGTCGGCGACCTGGGCGGCGCCGTTCACCGGACCGCCGGTGTGGTCGCTGGAGAGCCAGAACATGTTCAGGTTCGCCGGGCCGTTGGCCTCGAAGTCACGCTTCCAGATCTGGTACCGGTAGATGTCCGGGACGCTGGTGTCGAACTTCGGGAAGCCGTGCACCGACACGTCGTTGAGCGACGGGATCGGAGAGGAGGAGTTCAGGGTGTACTTGGTGTCCTGCCCCGTCGACTCCATGTCCTTGGTGTCGCAGTACAGGTTCTGCCAGGTCGCGCCGGCCGGCTTGGTGAGGAACTGGTGGAACTCACCGAAGTCGCGCACGGAGTCGCCCACCGCCTGCGCGCCGCTCCAGATGAAGCCGGTGCGCTGGTGGCCGAGAGCGTCGTCCTCGGTGTCGTAGCTGCGCAGGTACTCACCGGCCGAGGACTCGGTGTACTCGGGGTTGTCGGCCTGCATCAGCCAGTTGTGGCCCTCGGCGGAGTTGGTGCCGATGTCGTAGGTGTTGTCGTACAGCCCGAACTGCTTGGCCAGCGCGTGCTGGTTCGGCGTCACGTTGTCGCCGTACTGGGCCAGCGAAGGGTCGCCGTTGCCCTGCGGAAGGTCGCCGAGGACCTGGTCGTAGGTCCGGTTCTCCTTGACGATCAGGAAGACGTGCTTGATCGTCGAGGGGTCGCCCAGCCGCTTCGGGACCGCCTCGGCCTTCTGCTTGTTGCCGTGCGCGACCTTCAGGTCGTTCTTGCCCCAGCCGTTCTGGGCGAAGACCTTGGCCGTGTACTCGGCGATCCGCCTGTCGTCCGGCAGCGTGAACCGCTGCAGGCTGGAGGTGGTGTCGTGGGTGCCGTGCCCAGCGGCGGTGGTGGGGCGGCGGGCGTCGATGCCCCGGGTGTTGGAGACCAGCACCTGGTCGCCGACGGTGGTGATCTCCGCGGGGAAGTAGTCCGTCGGGAGCAGGCCGACGTAGCCGACCGGCTCCTGCGGCGAGGTGTAGCGGTAGACGGCGACCGCGTTGGCGCGTCCGAGGGTGACCAGCAGGTGGCCGTCGTCGGTGAGCGTCACCGCGTCGGGCTCGTAGCCGACCTGGGACTCCGGCCACGGCTGGGTGGCGATCGTCTGGACGACCTGGTCGCGGGCCGTGTCGATGACCGACACGTCGTTCGTGGCGGTGTTGGTGACGAACAACGCCCCGTTCTTGGCGTACAGGGCGGTCGGGTGCAGACCGGTCTCGATGCTCGCGACGGCGGCGGCCGGGTTGGCCAGGTCGATGACGCTGACCGTGCCGGTGGTGGCGGCACCGGTCTTCGGGTCGGCCGGCACCTGGGTGCCGTAGGAGTTGATCGTCGTCTCGCCGGGGTTGGCCGGACGGCCGCCCTCGTTGCTGACGTAGAGCTTGGTCCCGACCGCGACCATGTCACGAGGGGCGTTGCCCACGGCCCAGCTCCGCTGGATGGCGCCGGTCGCCGCGTCGAGGGCGACCACCCGGTTCTGGCCGTTGACGGCGACGTACACGGTCTTGCCGTCGGCGGAGAACACCGGCTCACCCACCAGCGCGCGCTTCGAGCCCTGCGCGGCGATGGTGACGTTCACCGGGTTGGCGAGGCTGCCGTCCGCGTTCACCGTGAACCTGGTGAACCCGTCGGCCCGGCCCAGCCACAGCTGCGAACCGTCGGGCGAGTACGTGGGGCCTTCCTGGCCCACGTCGTTGCCGCTGATGCGCAGGTTCGCCGCCGCGTTGTTGCCGACGAGCTGCTGCACCTTCCAGTTCTTCAGGTCGACGATGACGAGCGCCATCCCGCCGTCGGTGATGTTGGCCGCCAGGTGGGTGCCGTCCGGGCTGACCGTGGACGACATGATCTTGCCGTTGTCGATGACGAGACGCTCGCCGATCGGGTCGAGGTACTGGGCGCCGGAGACGACCAGGCCCTTGTCGGTGGTCTGGCCGACCTGGTCGGTGCCGAACATCTCGGTGGAGGCGTAGGCCATGCCACCGCTGGCGACGACGAGGGCGGCGGTGCCCACCGCGAGGAAGCGACCGGCGTGCCGGCCGGAGAGACCGAAACGGGCCTTCTCCACGCGCTGGCGTTGGACGTGCATGAATCATTCCTTAGAAGTGCTGCCGAGCAGGTCGACGTTTCCGTCGAACTGCCACAGGGGGTTGGGCGCGTCTCCGGTGGGGGTACGCACCTGGAAAAAGCCGTTGACCTCCTTGGGTCCGTCTCCGTCTGCGACGTACCGCCCGTCCGCGGTGACGTCGAGCTGGTAGATGGCCGACCCCACGGCGGTCGTGCCGGGGAGGTGCCAGGACACGACACACCGCCAGTCGTTGCCCGGCCCCTCGTCCGGCACCCGGGAGCCGCCCTTGTCGCAGGACGCGGTGACCCCCAACCGCGCCTCGGTGACATCGGGACGATTGAGCTCCCGCGTCTGCAGCCGGTAGAGGTGGGCGAACGCCGTGGCGAGCGAGTCCTGCAGCTTCACCTTCCCGATCCCCGAGCCGGTGGCCGGGGTCGCGACGGCCACCACGCCGACGGTCAGGGCCACCAGCGCGGCCAGCGGCAGGACCGCCGCCGCCAGGACCTGCCGGCCGGAGCCGTCGTAGGTAAGGTCGGTGAAGTCGCGGCGTAGGAACAGGCGGTAGGCCAGCGCGGTGGCGGCGACCGCCCACACCAGGCTCACCGCGAGGCCCATGAGCAGGGGACCCGTCTGCGCCGGATCGGTGAACAGCCCGCGCCAGGCGATGAAGGCGTTGCTCGGCAGGGCCAGCCGCACGGCCACCGGCAGCGGGAGCAACTGCGCGAGCTGCAGCGCGAAGGCGAGCAGCGCGGGCACCAGCAGCCCCATCGGAGAGCGGCCCAGGGCCACCGAGCCGAGCAGGCCGACCGCGGCGAACGCCAGCGTCGGCGCCAGCGCGCAGGCCCACGCGAGCAGGACCGTTCCGGCGGCGTCCGCCGGGGCCAGGAGATGGCCGTCCAGGCCGGCGAGCTGCCGGCCGCCGACCGCGGCCAGGCCGCCGGCGATGCCCGAGGCGGCCAGTCCGGCCACCAGCAGCAGGATCACGGTGAGGCTGGCCAGGGTCTTCGCCACGAAGATCCGCCGCGGGGAACGCACCGCCACCAGGAGATGGCGCCAGGTGCCCAGCCGGTCCTCGGCGGCGAAGACGTCGCCGGCGACCAGCGCCGTCAGCAGCGGCAGCGCCCAGCTGCACGAGAAGTCCAGCACGACCAGCGCCCCGGCCCAGCCGGTCGCGTTCATCCATCGGCCGAAGACCGTGTCGGCGGGCAGCGTGCTCTGCAGGCTCACCGCGGCCACGAAGGCCGCCGGGCCGATCCAGCAGGCCGCGAGCAGCAGGCGGATCCGCCACTGCGAGAGCAGCTTGACCAGCTCGAACCGGTAGGCGCGCGTCACCGGCGCCGGGTGCGCGCCGGCGCGGGGTCGGGTGAGGGTTGTCGCGGTCATCGCGCGTCCTGCCGTCCGGCGCCGGTCATGGCGGTCCCTTCCTGGTCGGTCCGCCCGGGCACGGTCCGCGCGGATGCCTCCTGATCGGTCCTCGCTACGTCTTGGCCGGTGCTCGCTGCGTCCTGGCCGGTCCGCGCTGCTTCCTGGCCGGTTCGCACGGGTGTCTCGTGCTCGGTTCGTGGGGGCGCGGTCATCGCGGATGTCTCCTGATCGGTGCGTGTGGGCGCGGTGCCGGTCAGGGCCATGAACGCGGCCTCCAGGGGCGCCACCACGGGTCCGAGCTCACGGAGCGCCACGCCGGCTCCCACCAGCCGGACGACGAGTTCGTCCAGGGCCGTCACCGGCCCGCGGACGACGACGTCGGCGGCGTCCGCCCGTTGGCCGAGGTCACGGGCGGGCACGACGCGGAGCCCGGGCGCCTGTGACGCCAGCCGGCGAGCGGCCTCCGGGTCGGAGGTGACCAGCCGGTAGTCCAGCTCGCCGCTCTCGGCGGCGAGCCTGCCCACCGGCCCGGTGAAGACGACACGGCCGGTGGCGAGGATGGTGACCTCCGAGCACAGCACGGCGAGGTCGTCCATCCGGTGGCTGGACAGGACCACGGCGGCCCCGTCCTCGGCCAGTCCGGTGATGACGCGGTGCACGTGCTGCTTGCCCGCGGGGTCCAGGCCGTTGGCGGGCTCGTCGAGAACGAGCAGTCGTGGCTTGGTGAGCAGCGCGGCGGCCAGTCCGAGCCGCTGGCGCATCCCGAGCGAGAAGCCCCGGACACGGTCGTCGGCGACGTCGGTGAGTCCCACCTGCTCCAGCGCGTCGTCCACGCCGGCGGCGCCGCCGGACTCCTGCCGGCGCAGGGACGCCAGGGCCGAGAGGTTCTGCCGAGCCGTGAGCGAGGGATAGAGCCCGGGGCCGTCCACGAATCCCGCGACGCCGTCGGGTACGGCGAGCGTCCGGCCGACCGGCGTGCCCAGGATCTCAAGGTCACCGCTGTCGGCGACCGCCAGGCCCAGCAGCAGACCGAGGAGCGTCGTCTTGCCGGCGCCGTTCGGGCCGACCAGACCGTGGACCTGCCCGCTCGCCACGTCCAGGTCGATGCCGTCGAGTGCGATCACCTCGCCGAAGGACTTGGTGATCCCGCGCGCTCGGACCGCAGGGCTGCTGTGCATGTCGGTCTCCCTTGGCTTGATCCCCAGCCACCTGAACTTAGAGATCGCGGTTGACCCTGGAGCGGCGCACAGTCAAACGTTGCGTAAATCCCACACAACCCGCCGATATCCCCATAAACCACCGAAACCCGCCTCAATCCGGCGATCTGCGTAATCACCCTGGTCAAGGCCGCCTACGACCTCCCCGCCATGGCGAGGGGAGGTCGCCGGTCCGAAACGGGACAACACCGGCCGCGCGGCGGTGAACGGCCGCATCGTCACCCCGGCCCGGCTCTCGACGGGCTTTCCATCGCAGTGAACGGCGATTCCGGCCGCCCTGTGTGTCGTTGTGCACGCTCGCGGTCGAGTGTGCATTCGTACGCAGAAGACCGCCTTGCCCGGCTCCTAACGTGAGCGTCGTCGCCGGCGAGCAGCACACTCACCGGCGGCGCAACCCGGAACACCCGGCCCCGAGCCGGAACCCTCACACAGGAGAACACCCACCATGAGCAAGATCCGCAAGCTGCTCGTCGGCACCGCCCTGGCCGGAGCCATGGCCGCCGGCATCGCCGCCACCCCCGCCCAGGCCGCCACCACCCAGGCCGCCGGCACCCCCACCGCCGCCGCCACCACCACGGCCGGCGCCACCACCACCGCGAGCACCAGCACCGCCAACGGCTTCGACCGGCACGGATTCGGCCGCATCTGGTCCGGCTAC
>NZ_JBEXGT010000077.1:0-19951 GCF_040607475.1 Sphaerisporangium sp. NPDC005288
CGGCGGATCGGCCCGGACGCCGGGCCCGCGTGGCCGCACGCCGGGGGCGCGTGGCGGCGCGGCGGAAATCTGGGGAGCACGCGGCGCAACATAGGGAACCGCTCCCCATCCGGCCCCGCGGCCCCGGTCCCTACGGTTGGCGGGACTCACCACGAGACAGGAGGCCGGAATGCCGCTCTACATGGATGTGCACACCATCGCCGGGGGCGTCGCGATGGCCGACGTCGCCCAGGCGCACAAGGCCGATCTGCAGCAGCAGGCGGGGCACGACGTCAGCTATCTGCGGTACTGGGTCGACGAGGGGCAGGGCAGGATCTTCTGCCTGGTCGAGGCGCCCTCGGCCGAGGCGGCCGCCGCGGTGCACCGCGCGGCGCACGGGCTGGTCGCCGACGAGATCTTCCAGGTACAGGAAGGCAGCTGACGGCGCCCAGAGCGCGAGCGGCGGGACGAGCCCCGCCCCCGCACCATAGCGGGACGGGCTCTGCCCCGCGCGTACAGCGGATGCACTTCGCCCCGGGCCCACAGGAAGGAGGGCGCCGGGAAGAGCACCCGTGATCGGGCGGGCAGGTCTTCCACGGGGGACGGTGCGCCCCGTCCCGCCTTCCCAGACGGGCGCCGGGTGTGGCGGCTTGTTCCTGACACTGCACGACATGGCAAGCATCAGAGCAGCAGACAACGCGAGGGACGGTATGAAGCACATCCTCCTCGGACCCGCATGGCGTCCACCCGGCTCGCGAACCGGCGGTGTCCACCGGCGTTCACCCGGAGCGCGAGGCGGTGGCCTCCGGCGGGGTTGGGCAGGACCGGGAGGCGGCAGGGGCAATCGGCATCCCGAGAGGTCGCGCGTGCCGTCCGCCACCGTCACCCCGATGGCGATCCGCCGTCCGCCGACCCCCGCCGTCACCCTCGTGGCGGTCCGCCGTCCGTCGTCCGTCTCCGCGCCGCCGAGAGCGGGGCCGGTGCGACCGGTCGGAGGCGGGCGCCGTATCCGGTGACGCCGGGCGGCGCCCGACGGGCGGGGGCCTCTTCCTCGCCCTGCGGTGGTCGGCACCAGGGCGCCTTCGCCGCCGGTCCCCGCGAAAGCCGGCACAGCGAGAGTTCGGTGGCAGGAGCGCCGGCCGCATGTCCGTCCGGGGGGACGGACGGCGGTCGAGGCGTGCGCCGGTCGTCCTCCGACGGGGGCGGGCGACCGGCGGTCATCCGTGCAAGATCGCCACCGGTGGGTACCGGGGGGCCGCCTGGCCGTGGGGCCGCCGGAAGGTCAGGGAGGGAGGAGGCGGGGGAGAGTCAGGGGGTCAGGCGGCGGATGGTGATGACGGTGTCGGTGACGGTGGCCGTCTGGCCGTCCGGGCCGGTGGCCTCGCGCTGGGGACGGTCGAGGCGTTCGGGGCGCCAGCGTTCGGGGTCCAGGCCGATCTCCCCGGCGATGTCCTCGGGTGCCGGGAAATGGGCGTCGAAATCGGGGTTCCAGGCCCAGGGGCGTGCCGAGCCGTGGTCGACGATGAGCAGGAGCCCGCCGGGCGACAGCGCGTTCGCGGCCTGGTGGAGGACCCGCGGGCGGGGGAACTCGAACGGCGTCTGCAGATACTGGGCGTTGACGAGGTCGAACGCGCCGGTGGGGAAGCTGCGGGCCAGGTCGTGCCGCTCGGTGGTGACGCGGTCGGCGACGCCGGCGGTGGCCGCGTGGGCGGCGGTGCGGCGCAGAGCGGTCGGGGAGATGTCGACGGCGGTCACCCGCCACCCGCGGGTGGCCAGCCAGACGGCGTCCCCGCCCTCGCCGCACCCCAGGTCCAGCGCGGCGCCGGGCGCCAGGCCCCGCGCCGTCTCGGCCAGCAGGGGGTTGGGATCGCCCTTCCACACCTGCTCGCGGCCGCTGTAGAGGTTCTCCCAGAAGTCTCCGGCCTCGCCGGTGCGGCCGGCGCCGGGCGTGTCGTGGTGCATGAGGCTGCCTTTCTCGATGGTGGGGCGCGGGACGCCGCGAAGGGGACCCGCGCGGGCGGCCGGACGTGGGCTCGATGGTGGCCCCGCCTCCGCGCCGGTTGCAATTCGTCGTGCCGTTTCGGCAAGGTGGGGCCATGGGAGAGCTGAAGGACGTCCTGGCGGCGATCGGCCCGAAGCTGCGCGAGCTGCGCAAAGGGCGCGGCCTCACGCTGGCGGAGCTGTCACGCACCACCGGCATCTCCGAGAGCACCCTGTCGCGGCTGGAGAGCGGCACCCGGCGGCCGAACCTGGAGCTGCTGCTCCCGCTCGCCCGCGCGTACGGGGTTCCCCTCGACGAGCTGGTCGGCGCGCCGCAGACCGGCGACCCGCGGGTGCATCTGCGCCCGGTGCGCCGCCACGGCATGACGATCGTGCCGCTGACCCGCCGGGTCGGCGGGGTGCAGGCGCACAAACTGGTCATTCCGCCACGGTGCGACGCCGCCGAGCCCGTCACGCAGACGCACGAGGGGTATGAGTGGCTCTACGTCCTGGACGGCCGCCTGCGGCTGCTGCTGGGCGAGCGCGATCTGGTGCTCAAACCGGGCGAGGTGGCCGAGTTCGACACCCATCTCCCGCACTGGATGGGCCCGGCCGACGACCAGCCCGTCGAGCTGCTCGCCCTGTTCGGCCCGCAGGGCGAACGCGCCCACCTGCGCGCCCGCCCCACCTGACCGCGCGAGCGCCGGCCGGAACGGTGGCGCGGTGTTGACCTTTCCCCTGGGTGAAGCCACAGCATCGTCGGCGCCGGCCGCGGTGGCCGGGACGAGGAGGACTGGTGGGGGAGCTGCTGACGATCGGGGCGTTCGCCCGGGCCGCCCGGCTGTCACCGAAGGCGCTGCGCCTGTACGACGAGCTCGGCCTGCTGCGGCCGGCCGCGGTCGACGGCGAGTCGGGATACCGGTTCTACGATCAGGCGCAGCTCGAGCGGGCCCGGCTGATCGCCTGGCTGCGCCGGGTGGGCATGCCGCTGGCCCGCATCCGCCGGGTGTGCGACCTGCCCGCGCCCGCGGCGGCCGAGGAGGTCGCCCGCTACTGGGACCAGGTGCGGGCCGAGACCGTCGCCCGCGGGCGCCTTGCCACCTTCCTCGTCGACTACCTGTCGGGAAGGGGCAGCGCCGTGGAGGACGCCGCGACCATGCTGGGCATCCGATACGCCGCCCGGTCGGAGTCGGGACCGGTGCGCACGAGCAACGAGGACACCGCCTACGCCGGCGCCCGGCTGCTGGCGGTGGCCGACGGCGTCCGCGGCCCGGGCGGTGACCGCGCGAGCGCGGCGGCCGTCGAGGCGCTCAAGCCGCTGGAGACCCTGGCCGTACCGGCGGAGGATCTGCTCGGCGCGCTCGCCGACGCCATCGAGGACGCCGAACGCGCTCTCAAGGACATCGCCGCCTCCACGCCCTCGGGCCAGGTGGTCACCACGCTGACCGCGTTGCTGTGGTCGGGGTCCCGGCTGGCGCTGGTGCACATCGGCGACACCCGGGCCTACCTGGTGCGCGGCGGGGAGCTGTTCCAGATCACCCAGGACCACACCTACGTGCGCTCGCTGGTCGAGGAGGGCAGGCTCACCGCCGAGGAGGCCGTGTCACACCCGCAGCGATCGCTGCTGGTGCGGGCGCTCACCGGCGCCGGCGCCGCCGAGCCGGACCTGTCGCTGCACGAAGCCCTGGCCGGGGACCGGTACCTGCTGTGCTCGGACGGGCTGTCCACCGTCGTGCCCCCCGCATCGCTGCGCGAGGCGCTGAACGGCCCCGGCGGTCCCGAGCAGGTGCTCGACACCCTGATCGCCGAGGCGTACGCGGCCGGCGCCCCCGACAACATCGCCTGCGTGGTCGCCGACGTGGTCAGGCTGGAGACCCCCGCCACGGCCGGCCGTGACGGCGGGAGCGGACGGTGACCGCCGCGGCGGTCCGGTCGCTCGGCCTCCGCGCGGTCGACCGGCGCCCGCTGGCCATCGCACCTTACCGGCGGCTGTGGACCGCCTCGGTGGTCTGCGCGGCCGGCGGCTCGTTCAGCGTGGTCGCCGTGCCCGCGCAGCTGTTCGCGGTGACCGGTTCGTCGGCGGCCGTGGGCCTGGCCGCCGGGGTCTCGTTCGCCGCCCTGGTCGTGGCGGCGCTGTGGGGCGGCGCCCTGGCCGACGTCATGGACCTGCGCCGGCTGCTGCTGGCCGCCGATTGCGGGCTGGCGCTGACGTACGCGGGTCTGTGGATCCAGGCGGCGCTGGGCGCGACCTCGATCCCGGTCCTGCTGGTGCTGGTGGCGTGCCAGGGGCTGACCTACGGGGCGATCATGACCACGATGGGCGCCGTGGTGCCCCGCCTTGTCCCGGCCGAGTTGCTGCCGGCGGCGAACAGTCTCGGCTCGCTGGTGCGCTATGCGGGGGCGATCTGCGGCCCGGTGCTGGCCGGCGTGCTGATCCCGCTCGTCGGGCTCGGCCCGTTGTACCTGTTCGACGCCGTCGCCCTGACGGCGGTGGTGTGGGCCGTCGCCGCGCTGCCGCCCCTGCCGCCTCCCCCCGACGGCGCGCGGCGCCGGAACCGGTCGGTGGCCGGGCAGGTGTGGACGGGCTTCGGCTATCTGGCGGCGGGCCGGTTGCTGGTGGCGGTGCTGGCGGTGGATCTGGCGGCGATGGTCTTCGGCATGCCGGTGGCGCTGTTCCCCGAACTGGCCCGGCACACCTACGGCGGCCCTGCCGGAGGCGGCGTGGAACTGGGCCTGCTGTACGCCGCCTACCCGGCCGGGGTCTGCGCGGCCGGCCTGCTGTCGGGCACCTTCACCTACGCCCGCCGCCAGGGCGCCCTCATGGCGGCGGCCGCCGCCGTGTGGGGCCTGACCGTCGTGCTCCTCGGGCTGGCGCCGCGTCTGTGGGCGGCTCTGGCGGCTCTCGTTCTCGGCGGCGCGGCCAACTGTGTGCTGAGCGCCTTCCGCAACGCCATCACCCAGGCGCACACCGACGACGCCATGCGCGGCCGAATCCAGGGAGCCCTCACCGTCGTGCTCATCGGCGGGCCTCAGATCGCCAACCTGGTGCACGGGGCCGCCGCCGCGGCGTACGGCCCCCGCATGGTGGTCTGCGCAGGCGGCCTGCTCACCACCACCACCGTGGCGGCGATCGCCTGGGCCGCCCCCCGGCTGCGGCACTACACCACCGGGCATCCGGCCGGCGCAGGCCCACGACGACCGGCCAGGCGATCCGGCGCCGCGTGAGGCGCGACGATGACCGCCGGGACGAAGGGGCGCCGACCGAAGGGCGGGCCGGAGAATACCGCGACGAAAGGCCGCGGCGCGGTCCTGCCGGGCATTCATACAGCTCATCTGCACAGAAGTGTACAGGTAAATTGCACAGGCAAACTGGACAGTTTGAACTGTGCGCTTTAGCGTGGACGGCATGAGTGAGAACCCGGGCCCCTCGCCCTCGGCGGTTCAGGCGTCTCGGGAGATCCGCGCGGTCATCAGCCGCCTGCGTCGCCGCATCCTGAACGCCTCCCAGGCCGAGGACATCACCTTGGGGCAGGCCTCCGTCCTGGCCCGCCTGTCCGGCGAGGGGGGCATCACGGCCAGTGAGCTGGCCTCCGCCGAAGGGGTGCGCCACCAGTCGATGACGGCGACGGTCACATCGCTGGCCGCGATGGGGCTGGTGGAGCGGAGCCCCGACCCCGCCGACGGGCGGCGCCTGCTGATCACGCTCACCGCGGAGGGCCACCGCCGCGTCGAGGAGGGGCGCCAGGCCCGGACGGAATGGCTCGCCGGCCGGTTGCAGGACAGGTGCACCGAACAAGAACGCCAGGCCGTGATCGCCGCCATGGCCGTCCTCCAGCGGCTTACCCGTGACTGATCCGACGAGCGACGCCATGCCGCAGACCGCGGACGCCGTGCGACGGACCGGAGACGCCCGACAAGCCGGGGACGCGCGGCAGATCGGGGACACTGTGCGGCAGACCGGAGACGCGCGGCGGACAGAGGACGCCGTGCGACAGGCCGGTCGGCCGGGGTTCGACCGGCGGTTGCTGCCGCCGATGCTGCTGGGATCGGTGCTGAATCCGATCAATACGACGATCATCTCCGTCGCGCTCGTCCCCATCGGCACGGCCCTGGGCGCGCCGTCCTCGCAGACCCTGTGGCTGGTCTCCGCCCTGTATCTGGCGACCTCGCTCGGGCAGCCGGTCGTGGGCCGGCTCATCGACATCTTCGGGCCGCGCAGGCTCTTCCTGATCAGCAACGGCCTCGTCGGCGTGGCCGGTGTCATCGGGGCCCTGGCGCCGAACCTGGGGGTGCTGATCGTCGCGCGCGTCCTGCTCGGGTTCGGCACCTGCGGCGGGTATCCCGCCGCGATGGCACTGGTGCGCGGCGAGGCGGACCGCACCGGTGCGGACGGTCCCGGCTGGGTGCTGACCGCCCTGGCGGTCGCCAACCAGACCGTCGCCGTCGTCGGCCCGCTGCTGGGCGGCCTGCTGATCGCGGCGGGCGGCTGGCGCGCCACCTTCGCGCTGAACGTGCCGCTGGCCGTCGTGGCCGTGCTGCTGGGGGCGCGCCGGCTGCCCAGGCCGGCCGAAACGGCCGCAGAGAAAATGTCACCGCGGCGCGGGCGGCCGGCCGAGGGAACGTCGCCGCGGCGCGGGCGGCCGGTTGCCGAGCTGGACCTGCCCGGCATGGGGCTGTTCGCCGCGATGCTCACCTGTCTGCTGCTGTTCCTGATGAACCCGCACCCGCGCGAGTGGTACCTGCGGTGATCGCCGCCGTCGCGGCGGCCGGGTTCGCGGCGCGGGAGCTGCGGGCGGCCACCCCGTTCATCGACCTGCGGGTGCTCGGCGGCAACGCACCACTTCTGGCCACCTACGCACGCGCGCTCGTGGCCTACCTCGTCGCCTACGCCTTCCTGTTCGGCTTCACGCAGTGGACCGAGCAGGGCTACGGGCTGACGCCCTTCCACGCCGGGCTGGTGCAGGTCCCCTTGTTCCTGCTGGCGATCGGCGTCTCCATCGTCTCCGGGCGACGCAAGGGCGTGCGGGGAAAGCTGCTGGCCGGCGCGGCCGGGCAGATCGTCGCCTGCCTGGCGATGCTGACGCTCACCGGCCACAGCCCTCTGTGGGCCCTGCTGCTGGTGTCCCTGCTCTTCGGCCTTCCGCAGGGGCTGATAAGCCTGGCCCTGCAGAACTCCGTCTACTTCCAGGCCGACCCCGAGCGCATCGCCTCCTCGGCGGGCCTGCTGCGCACCTTCGCCTACATCGGCTCCATGATCGCCTCCTCGGCGGCCGGCGCGTCCTTCGGGCGACGCGCCGACACCGGCGGCATGCACCACCTCGCCTGGATCATGCTCGCCGCAGGCGTGCTCTACCTCCTGCTGACCGTCTTCGACCGCACGCTCGGCCGCGCGGCGGCGACGGAGTCCGGCGCGGCGAGATAGATCTCACAAAGGGGACATCGCTCGCTTGGTCATGGCCGGGGCGGACCGGGCGTGAGGGGGTGAGTTCGCAGTTCACGGGCACGCGCGTGGCGGCCGCCGATGACCACGACACCTAGAATGGCAGGCGGTACGGTCGCCGGCGGGGGAGTGCACCGGCCATCTCAATCGACGGAGGCTCGTGGTGAACACTCCGCCGGTCGCGGCCACGACCGCCCGCTCGCCGCTGGATCTGACCGCCGCGATCGTGCCGATCGTGGCGGTCCTCGCACTCGTCGCGGTGTGGGGGCGCGATCTGCCCGCCGTCGTGGAGGTCGTCGTCGTGGCGCTGCTGGCCGCCTCGGTGCTGGCCGCGGTCCACCACGCCGAGGCGGTCGCCCACCGTGTCGGAGAGCCTTTCGGCTCGCTGGTCCTCGCGGTCGCCGTCACCATCATCGAGGTCGGACTCATCATCACCCTGATGATCTCCGGCGGCCCCGCCACCGCCGCCCTGGCCCGCGACACCGTCTTCGCCGCCGTGATGATCACCTGCAACGGCATCGTCGGGCTGTCACTGCTGATCGTCACCCTGCGCTCGCGCACCGCGCGCTTCAACCCCGAGGGCACCGGCGCGGCCCTGGCGACCGTGATCACTCTGGCGACCCTCTGCCTGGTGCTGCCCGCCTTCACCACCAGCGCCCCCGGACCGGAGTTCTCCACGCCGCAGCTGGCCTTCGCCGCCGTGGCGTCCCTGGTTCTGTACTCGTTGTTCGTTTTCGTGCAGAACGTCCGCCACCGCGAGTCCTTCCTCACCGCCACCACGACTGCCGCCCCATCTGCTGCACCTGCTCCGTCCGCCCCGCCGGCGCCGCCCGCCGCTCGCCCTGCCCCGCCCGCTCCGGCCGCTCCCGCCCCGCCCGCTCCCGCCGCCGTCCCGCCGGTCCCTGCCCGCGCGCCCGAGGGCGCCCGTCCCACGGGGGAACCGCCCACCGGAGAACGCCCCTCTGGGGAACCGCCCTCTGGGGAACCGCCGGCCGCCCCCATCGTCCCCGGCGCCGGCTCCCAGGGCTCCAAACGCCCCGAAGGCCCCAAGGGCTCCGGTGGCCCGGTGGTCCCGGCGGCCGGCGCCCCCCTGATCAGCCTCGCCCTGCTCATGGCCGCGCTCGTCGCCGTCGTCGGCCTGGCCAAGGTCGAGTCGGGGACCATCGAGCACACCGTCGCCGCCGCCGGGCTGCCCCACGCCGTCGTCGGCGTCGTCATCGCGTTGCTGGTGCTGCTCCCCGAAACCCTCGCCGCCGCCCGCAACGCCCGCCGCGACCGCGTCCAGATCAGCCTCAACCTCGCCCTCGGCTCCGCCATGGCCAGCATCGGCCTGACCATCCCCGCCATCGCCGTGGCCTCGATCTGGCTCGGCGGCCCGCTGCTGCTCGGGCTCGGCGCGACCCAGATCGTGCTGCTCGCCCTCACCGCCGGCGTCGGCATCCTCACCGTCATGCCCGGTCGTGCCACCCTCCTGCAGGCCGCCGTCCACCTCGCCCTGTGCGCCGCCTACCTGTTCCTGGCCGCCAACCCCTGACCGGTCCGCGTCGACGGGCGGCCTGATCGCCGCCGGCATCGGCGCCAGGCCCGCGGGCGGCGCCGATGCGTCGGAGTGGGGTGGGTCCGCCGAGTGGGTATGCCAACACCGGACCACCCGCCCGGGATGCCGGGAATCGCGTGCGTGTCGAAAATCGGTTGCTCGGGGGAGTAGAAGGCTTGGAGGGTGAAGGTGACGCCCGCGGCCATGGCTGCCCACGCGCGCCCCCGAAGCCGCCGCGACACCCCTCGAGCGCCCTTCCGCCCCCGTCCATCGCGCCTACCCCTAAGGAATGCCGCTTCCTCATGCCCTCCGACGGTACAGACCCAGGCCCTGCCCCCGACTCCCCGGACAAGCGCCGCGGAACAAGATCCCGCTCACTGCGGCGGCTCATGCCCTACCTGCGCCCCTACGTCCCCCGACTGGTCATCATCTGGCTCGCCACCATCGCCGGCATCGCCACCAGCACCGCGATCCCTCTGGTCGGCAAGGACATCATCGACGGCCCGGTCGGCCACGGCCACGGCGACGCCCTGCTCCCGCTCGGACTGCTCGCCCTCGCCCTCGGCGTCACCGAGGCGTTCTTGACCTTCCTGCGCCGGTGGATGCAGACCAAGGCCGTGCTCGGCCTGGAGACGGCCATCCGCGACGACCTCTACCGGCACCTGCAACTGCTGCCGATGAGCTTCCACGGCGAGTGGCAGTCGGGCCAGCTTCTGTCGCGCGCGACGACCGACCTGTCGACGATCAGGCGGTTCTCCGGATTCGGCCTGCTGTTCCTGGTCATGAACATCCTGCAGCTGGCCACGGTGACCGTGCTGCTCATGCGGATGTACTGGCCGCTCGGCCTGCTCATCGTCGCCGCCGCGGTGCCCATCTTCGCGGTGTCGGTGCGGTTCGAGAAGAAGTACCGCCGCATCTCCCGCGACGTGCAGGACATGCAGGGCGACATCGCCACCTACGTGGAGGAGGCCGCGCTCGGGATCCGCACGATCAAGGCGTTCGGCCGCAGGCCGCACGTGTTCTCCGAGTTCGACGCCGCCGCGCGGAAGGTCCACCGGGTCTCGATGGACAAGGTCCGCCTGGCGTCGCGTTTCTTCACCTTCCTTGAGGTGATCCCCAACGTCACCCTGGCCATGGTGCTCCTGCTGGGCGCGCTGGCCGTCGGCGCCGGGTCGCTCACGCTCGGCACGCTGGTGGCCTTCACCACGCTGATGCTCCAGCTGGTGTGGCCGATCGCGTCGCTGGGCTACATCCTGGCCATGGCGCAGGAGGCGATGACCTCCGCCGACCGCGTCATGGAGGTCCTGGACACCGAGCCGGAGATCGTCGGCGGCGTGGAGGTGATCGAGCGGCCGCGCGGGCACCTGCGGTTCGAGGGCGTCGGCTTCCGGTTCGCCGGGGACGACCGGCCGGTGCTGCGCGACGTCTGGCTGGAGGTGCGCCCGGGCGAGACGGTCGCGATCGTGGGGGCGACCGGCTCGGGCAAGACGACGCTGACCGCCCTGGTGCCGAGGCTGGCCGACGTCACCGCGGGCCGGGTCACCATCGACGGCCGCGACATCCGCGACCTGGAACTGCCGGCGCTGCGGTCGGTGGTCGCCACCGCCTTCGAGGAGCCGACGCTGTTCTCGATGAGCGTGCGGGAGAACCTCACCCTCGGCCGGGGCGAGGCGAGCGACGACGAACTGCGCGAGGCGCTGGAGATCGCCCAGGCGACGTTCGCCTACGACCTTCCCTGGGGGCTCGACACCCGCATCGGCGAGCAGGGCATGTCCCTGTCGGGCGGCCAGCGGCAACGGCTTGCGCTGGCCCGCGCGGTGCTCAGCCGGCCGAGGATCCTGGTGCTGGACGACACCCTGTCCGCCCTCGATGTCGAGACCGAGGCTCTGGTCGAGCAGGCGCTGCGCGGGGTGCTGGCGAAGGCGACGGGCCTGGTGGTGGCGCATCGCGCCTCCACCGTGCTGCTCGCCGACAAGGTCGCTCTGCTGCGCGAGGGCACCATCACCCATGTCGGCCGGCACCAGGAACTGCTGTCGACGGTCCCGGAGTACCGGGAACTGCTCGCGCAGGACGCCGACCTCGACCAGCGGGAGGCGCTGCGATGACCCCCGTGAACGCGGGCGCGCCGGTCGAACCCGGGCGCTGGCGCGGCGTCGCCGCGGAGAAGAAGGAGGACCTGCCCGACAAGGTGTCGGTGCTGCTGCGGGCGCGGTCGCGGCGGCTGCTCGGCGACCTGCTGCGCCCCCACCGCAGGGCCATCGCCACGCTGATCGCGGTCATCGTGCTCTCCAGCGCGGCCGGCCTGGCGATCCCGTACCTGGTGAAGGTGGGCATCGACGCCGGGATCCCGCCGATGCTGCGGCACCAGGGCGCCGGGACGCTGGTCGCCTCGGTCGCGGCGATCCTGGCCGCGACGCTGACCCAGGCGTTCACCCGCCAGGCGTTCCTGCAGATCTCCGGGCGGATCGGCCAGGACATCCTGCTGGAGCTGCGCCGCCGCGTCTTCGACCACTTCCAGCGGCTGTCGCTGGCCTTCCACGAGCGCTACACCTCCGGGCGGGTCATCGCCCGGCTCACCTCCGACATCGACGCCATCGCCGAGATGCTCCAGTCGGGCTTCGACAGCATCGTCACCGCCGTGCTCACCCTGTTCGGCACCGCGGGTCTGCTGCTGGTGCTCGACCTGCCGCTCGGCGCGGTCGCCCTGGTGCCGCTGCCGATCCTGCTGCTGTTCACCCGGTGGTTCCGGCGCGAGTCCAGCATCGTCTACCGCCGCACCCGTGAGGCGGTGGCGCTGGTCATCGTGCACTTCGTGGAGTCGATGACCGGCATCAGGGCGGTCCAGGCGTTCCGCAGGGAGCCGCGCAACCAGGAGATCTTCCAGGAGCTCAACACCGGCTACCGGGACGCCAACGCCGGCAGCATGCGCCTGGTCGCGGTGTTCATGCCGGGCATCAAGCTGATCGGCAACATCACCGTCGCGGTGGTCCTGCTGTACGGCGGCTGGCTCGCGCTGCACCACGCGGTCACCGTCGGCGTGCTGGCCGCGTTCCTGCTGTACCTGCGGCAGTTCTACGAGCCGATGCAGGAGATCTCCCAGTTCTACAACACCCTGCAGTCGGCCGGCGCGGCGCTGTCCAACCTGTCCGGCGTGCTGGAGGAGCGGCCCGCCGTGGCCGAGCCCGAGCGTCCGGTCGCGCTGGAGCGTCCGCTCGGCGAGGTGCGGTTCGAGGCCGCCGAGTTCTCCTACATCGACGGCGTGCCGGTCCTGCCCCGGCTGGACCTGTCGATCCCTCCTGGGCAGATCGTCGCGGTGGTCGGCGCGACCGGCGCGGGCAAGACCACCGTGGCCAAGCTGATCGCCCGCTTCTACGACCCGACGGCCGGGCGCGTCCTGCTCGACGGGGTCGACCTGCGCGACCTGGAGGAGGCCACGCTGCGGCGGGCCGTGGTGATGGTGACGCAGGAGAACTTCCTGTTCACCGGCACGGTGGCGGACAACATCAGGTTCGGCCGCCCGGACGCCACCCCGGCCGACATCGAGCAGGCGGCCCGCGCGATCGGCGCGCACGAGTTCATCGCGGCGCTCCCGGAGGGGTACCAGACCCAGGTCGGCAAGCGCGGCGGCCGCATGTCGGCCGGTCAGCGGCAGCTGGTGGCCTTCGCCAGGGTCTTCCTGGCCGACCCGGCCGTGCTGATCCTGGACGAGGCGACCTCCAGTCTGGACGTCCCCAGCGAGCGCCTGGTCCAGCGGGCCCTGCGCACCGTCCTGGCCGGGCGCACCGCCCTGATCATCGCCCACCGCCTGTCCACGGTGGAGATCGCCGAACGGGTGCTGGTCATGGAGGCCGGCCGCGTCGTCGAGGACGGCCCCCCGCAGCGCCTCATCGGCGAGGCCGGCCGCTACGCCGACCTGCACCGGGCCTGGCTCGACAGCCTGGCATGACCTGGGAAGGGGGACCGGCCTTCGCCGGCCCCCTTCCGCGGGCACACCCGAGGTGGGTATTTTGAGGCTGCCTCAGTGCGCGGTCACGGGGGCTTCGTCAGGTGCCCGTCTTGGGCGGACAGAGGAGGCCCTCAGGTGAAGATCGTCGCGTTGTCCTGCACGCAGAAGCGTCTGCCGTCGCTGACCGACGCCCTGCTCGAGGCGGCGATCAGCGGCGTCGTCCGCGAGGTCGGTGACGCGCGGATCCAGCCGATCCGGTTGATCGACCACCGCATCGCGATGTGCGAAGGCGAGGACACCTGCCTTGATCCCGAGGTGGGCCGGTGCACCCTCGACGACGACTTCGAGCACGTCGTCGATCTGGCCGAGGGCGCGCAGGGGATGCTGCTGGCCATGCCGGTGTACGCCGGGAACGTGCCCTCCGTGCTGAAGATCTTCCAGGAGCGACTGAAGAGCTTCATGAACGCCACGCACCGCCCGTTCGGCAACCTGCTGGTGGGCACCATCGTGCACTCGCGCACGATGCTGACCGAGCCCGCACTGGGATCGTTGTTCCCGTGGTTCCTGCGCCTGAAGAACAAGAACGTGGCCTCGGCGTGCTTCACGCAGAGCGGTCACCAGGATCTGACCCGCACCGCGGCGCTCGACATGTGCGTGGCCGTGGGCCGGCAACTCGGCATGACGCTCGAGGGCAGCCGATCGCCGGCCGACGGCCGCACGGCACTGCCGCTGGTTCAGTCGCCGGCCCGTCCGCGGTGCGGTGACCCGGCCGCGTCCTCTCCTTCGGCCTGAGCGGGCTCCGCGCGCCAGGTGCACCCGTCGCCCGCCTGTTCGCACGACACCGTGACCTCCGGTTCCACGTAGCGGGCGGCGATGGCGGTGTTGAGTTCCTGGCAGTAGGAGCACGGTGAGGAGAACGTCAGGACGACGCCGGCGCGGGCGGCCCGTTTGCGGTACCGCAGGATCCCGCAGTCGGCGTTGCGCAGGACGGTGCCCGAGGGCCGGGGCTCACTGGTCACCGCCGAGTCGTACAGCATCAGCTGACGCTGAAGCCGGGTCATGAAGTGATCGGTGGCGGAGACCCCGGCGGGCCGTTGCGCCTGCAGGAGCTTGGCGGTGATGCGGGAGTTGGCCTGGATCCACGCGGCCAGCCCTTCCTCGCCGTGCTCTCCCAGGACGAACTCCTCCGCGGCGGCCTGGGCCTCGAAGAACCGCTGGCGCCACAGGTCGACCTTCTCGGCCGGGTCGAGGGCAGAGGGTTCGGTGGTCGCAGCAGGTTCAGTGGTCATGGTCGGCGTCCTTCCCGCTGTCGCCGTCTAACTCGGCGAAGACCTCCTGGGCGACGCGCAGCCCGTTGTTGGCGACCGGCCAGCCACCGTAGTAGGCGAGCTGGATGATGACTTCGATGATCTTCTCCCGCGACATCCCCAGGTGCAGGGCGGCACCGATGTGGCCGCGCAGCTCCCAATCGGTGCGCGCCAGCGCCACCGCGGTCAGCGCGACCAGTTCGCGCTCGTGGACGCTCAGGTGCGGGCGGGTCCAGATCTCACCGAACAGGTGGTCGACGGTGATCCGCAGGAACTCCGGGTAGGAACCCGGACGCGGCTCGCGGCCGAAGACCTGCTTGAACATGGCTTCACCCTGCTCATGCCGGGCAGAGGGCTGGTTCATCGATCAGCTCCTTGGTTTTGGCCAACAGTTGTCAACGTCCACGACGCCACGAAGGCGACGGCCAGCAACGCGGCGCCGCTGCCGAAGGCGGCCGGAACACTCACCCGCTCGGCGATGAGACCGACCAGGACCGGTCCGACCACGGCGCCGACATCGATGCACATCGAGAAGACGGCGACGCCGCTGCCGCCCCGGCCGGCGACGACGTCGCCGACCAGCGCGGCCGGTGCGGCGTTGAGCAGCGCCGTTCCCGCCGCGTACACACTGAGCAGGACGACCAGCCAGGCGTAGTCGTCCACGAACACCAGGGCCGTGATCGCCGCCGCGGCCACACCTGTGCCGGCGATCATGGCGGGCCGGCGGCCGGCGCGGTCGACGACCCGGCCGGCCGGGACGATCAGCAGCGTCTGGACGACGGTGGATATCGTGAACGCCCACCCGACCCACGTCACGTCATGCCCCCACGCCACGACCACCGCGGGGACCAGTGCGCCGCGCAGGCCGAACAGGACCCATCCCTGCGCCAGCGCCGCGAGGCAGGCCACCACGTAGCGCCGATCCCGCAGCAGCGCCGGTAGCCCGACCACGTCACGGCCGTGCTCCGCGCCGGCGGTTCCACCGGTGCGCAGCACCGTCAGGGTCAGCGCCGCGGCGGCCAGCAACAGCACGGCGTAGACCATGAACGGCGCGGACAGGTTGATGGAGGCAAGGAGCCCGCCCACCGCCGGCCCGCAGATCCCGCCGAGCACGAAGCCCGTCTCGTAGACGGCGCCGGCCCTGCCCCGCTGGTCGGGCGGCGCGACCGCGAGCAGGGTCGCCAGCGCGGACACCGAGAACAGCACCGAGCCGACGCCGCCGAGACCGCGGAACGCCAGCAGCTGTTCGTAGGACCCGGCGAACGCCATCAGGGCCGAGGACAGCGCGCTGAGCAGCAGGCCGGCGACGAGCACCCGCCGCTCGCCGAAACGAACTCCGAGCCGGCCGCACAACGGGCTGGTGGCCAGCCGCAGGAACGCGAACAGAGCGACGATCGCTCCGATCTGGGCGGGCCCGGCCCCGAACGTCGCCGCGTACACCGGGAGCACCGGGACCACCAGCCCCAGGCCCAGCATGACGCAGCCACCGACGACACTGAGGACGTAGACCTCGCGCGGGAGACGCGGCCGGGCGGTGGCGACGGGTGGGGCGCCGCCGGGGCCCGCCGCGGTCACCGTCCGCTCACAGGATGATGCTGAGCTTTCCGTGCTCGTACAACGTCTCGTGGTCGAGCACCACGACCCGTCTCCTGATCCTGAACGACTCGCCCTCGATCACGAGCTCGAACCGGCATTTTCCGACGTAGACGTCAGAGCGCCCGTGCCCGAACCGGTACACGACGAGGTTCGCCGCCACCTCGAGGTGCGTGCCCCGGTCGGTCAGGATCTCCACGTTGGTGATCATCCGGTTCGTGCGCGACCGGGGGTTCTCGCACCACACCTCGCCGTTGAGGAGTTGTTCGATGCGCTGGCGCAGCCGGGCGGCGTCGTCGTCGATGAGCCCGAGCGCGTCGGCGCTCTCGCCGCGGACGTCGGTGGCCGGCACCGAGTAGCGGATGTCGCCGGTCAGCATCTCGTCGTACCACTCGCGCAGGCGCCACTCGTCCAGCAGCCGCGCCTCACGGAACAGGAACCGGCTCACCTGGTGCCACAGCCGCACCTGGGCCGTTTCGTCGACCGTCAGCTCGGTGGTCATCGTGATTCCGCCCCTCGCATCTCGGCCCGGTGGGCGACCTCGAGGTGACCGTCGTCGCCGTGCATCAGCCGGTCCCACTGCCGCCAGAACTCGCGGGCGGGAAGCTCGTCGGTCGTCTCCGGGACCTCCTTGTTCATGCCGCGTGACAGGTCCGAATAGCGGACCGTGCGGTTGAGGTAACCCCGCTGGCACGACTCGACGATCTCGATGTCGTCGGGGGTGGCGAAGCCGGCGGGGCCGAGGAAGGTCAGGTAGTGACTCTTGCGCAGTTCCCGGATGTCGGGGTCCTCGTCCTTGGGGGCCAGGGCGACCGAGGTGATGGCCATCTGGCCGGCGCCGACCGGGTCGATCTTGCGGATCGTGATCGCGATCGCGTCGATGATCATCAGGTTGGGGAAGATCAGCACCGCGCGATTGGTGCCGGTGATCCGTTCGGCGCGTTCGGCGCCGAACCGGTCGACGAACCGCGCGGCCGTCGCCTCGATCCGCGGCCGGACCTCCTCGCCGAACATCGGCGTCCAGTAGGCGAGCGGGCGGGCCGCCGCCGGGGGCAGCTCGTTGGCACCATGTCCCAGTCCGAGGGCGCGGCCGAACCCGCCTCGCCGTCGCGGTGGCACTGACCCCAGCGACTCCATGTAGCCCACGTAGCGCTTGTGCAGGGCCCGGAAGTGGTAGATGTCGACGCTGTTCTCCATCATGAGCTTCCAGTTGGCCCGAGCCCCGTGGAGTTGCGCGCCTTGGATCACCTCCATCCCGGCCTCGGACTGGTCGTCGATCAGATCGAGGTACTCCGTCGCACCCGCCAGGTACTCGGTCAAGGTGCGCGGCTGCTCCGGATCGAAGGTGAGGAACACGAAACCGCGGTAGGTGTCACTACGGTGCCGTGCCAGGCCGAAGTCCGCCTTGCGGAAGCCCGGCCCGTACCCGTCCGGGATCGGGACCCCGACCAGGTCGCCCTGGTTGGAGAAGGTCCAGTCGTGGTACGGGCACCGGAACGATCGAGTCTGCCCGGCCGGCTGTGAGCAGATCAGAGCCCCGCGGTGGGTGCAGCTGTTGGCGAAGACCCGGACCACCCCGTCGGACCCGCGCGCCATGACCACCGGGCGCCCGCCGACGTCGCGTGCCACGTAGGAGCCCGGCCCGGGCACCTCCGATTCGTGTCCGACGTACAACCAGCAGCGATCGAAGATCCTGGTCATCTCCTGTGCGGCCAGGTCCTCGTCGGTGTAGGCGCGGCGATCAACCTGGAACGAGAGGCGCTCGAGATCGTCGATCACGATCGGGTCGCCCACCGGCCGCTGCAGTTCGATCGTCACTGCTCCCCCTTTCGCTGTAACGTCTCGACCGTGCTGAGGACCAGCTCGGCCGTGCGCGCGGCGGAATCGCCGCACTCCGGCTGCGCGGCGCGCAGCCGGGCCCGGTAGCCCTGGGCTGGATCGAGCAGATCGGCGACGGCGTCGGCGACCGTCTGCTCGGTGACGCCGGCCGGCTCCAACGCCGTCCCGAAGCCCGCGCTGCCCACGAAGTACGCCTGGATGGGCTGATCGACGGCCAGCGGGATCACCAGCATCGGCGTGGCCGCCCGGATCGACTCGGCCACCGAGTTGTATCCGCCATGGGTGATGAACACATCGGCGCGCCCGAGCACCTCACGTTGCGGCAGATACGGGGCGGTGAGCACCTCGTCGGGCAGCGCGAGCTCCTCGGCGAGATCTCCTACCGAGGCGATCACCTGGGCGCCGGTCGCCGCCGCCCCGATGATCACCGTGCGCAGCAGGTCCGGCCGCCGGTAGAAGATCGTGCCGAAGGAGACGTACACCACCGGGCGGCCAGGGGCGATGCGATCCAGGCCCGAGAAGGCGACCTCGTCGCCGCGGGTCCCCGCCGCACCGGGCAACCCGACCAGCTGCACACCGTCGTCGGTGACCCCGTCCTCCCCGACGAGAGCGGGGATCGTCGGCATCAGATTGAGGATCGGCGAACGCGCCGAATGAGTCAGGGTCGACCACGCCACCCCGTGCCTGGTCAGATAGTCGCCGACCTGCTCGTCGTACGCCCAGCGGCCTTGTCGATGCTTGGCCGGGCATACTCCGCCCAGGTTGGCCCAGATCATCCCGTACGGCACGCCGGACGCCTGTGCGCCGACCATCGCCGACGCCGTGACCGGCAGCGAATCGACGAGCACGAAGTCCGGCGCCGTCGCACGGAGGGTGTCGGCCGTCTGCTCCGCCACCGGCGACGACTCGAGCATCGGGCCGATCTTCGCCGGGTCGCCGCTCCACGGCGCCATCTGGACCTGCCCGATCGCGTGGACCTGTGCCTTGCCCAAGGCCTGGCGACGCTGCTCGTCGAGCGCACCACCGTCCGCGGACAACAGCAGCAGCGCGACCTCGCCGCCGGCGGCCTGGAGCGCATTGACCACCGGAATATAGGGGTTCAGATGACCATGCTGAGTCGTGGTGAGCAGGGCTACGCGCATCAAATCTCCGATTCATCGAGAAAGGACGAGACCGACTCGACATTTGGCTATGGACGCACCACGGCAGCCACGACCGCGACACCCTCCTGCCTTCGGAAACGAGTCGAGACGGCGACGCATGAACGGCGGAACTCCGCCCCCGGACAGGCGAGAACACCCGGCAGGCGAAAGGAACCGTCAACGTCCAGGTACTTTGCTACGAGCGGTTACTGCCACGAGGCTCTACGCATTGCCCATCATCGGTGAGGGGACAACACATCGATTGACGCTACTCGGAACAACCTCGAAACAACCGGGGTCACCACCTGCCCCCCAGGAAGTTTCGCCGCGATATGCGATCGATGTCAACGCCTCGCAATTCCCGGTTATCCCTATTATGTTGGACGCCACTTCGGCCGGGCTCCGCCTCGGCCTGCGACCGGCGCCGCGCCGGCTCGGCCGGCACCGTCGCCGGTCGTGCAAGGTCGAACCGGGAGCGTTCCACGCCTGCTCGGCGACAGGCTACGAGCCCTTGGGGCAGGGCTTTTTGTAGGCGATGGTGACCGTGGCGCTGCCGGAGCCCTCGGCGCCCTTGTTCTGCCCCCACCAGGTGATGGTGAGGTAGGTGCTCAGCGGCCGGTCGCAGTCCGACCTCGTGCCCGGCGTCAGGCCGCCGAGGGTGAGGCGGAACCGTCCGCGCTCGCCGTCGCGGAGGGTGCCGCCGGACGGTGAGGCGGTGACGTAGGCGGACCCGGCCGCGCTCCAGCGGACGGTCCCCGAAGTGGAGGTGATCGACGCCGTGCCGTGCCTGGCGTACCCCACGTCCACGGTGCCGGCGACGCTCACGAACGGCGGGGCCGGTGATGCCGAGGCGGCCCGCGGCGGAGGGCTCTGCCCGGGCGTGGACGCCTGCCCGGGTGTGGGCCTCTGCTCGGGCGTGGACTTTCGGGCCGACGTGGCCTTATGTGCCGGGGTGGGTGCCGTGGTGGTCTTCGGGGAAGAGGGGGGAGGCGGCGGGGAGTCGAGCAGGGGTGGCAGGGACTCGCCCGGAGTGATGACGACCGTGCCGCCGGCGGCTTCGACGTCGACGGGTCGTCCGGTGCGGGCTCCGGGGGTGAACAGCAGGGACCAGATGACGCCGGCGGAGGCGACCGACACGACGGTGACCAGGGCGACGCGGCCCCAGCGGATGCGGCTTTCGGGGTCGTC
>NZ_JBEXGT010000078.1:0-19816 GCF_040607475.1 Sphaerisporangium sp. NPDC005288
CCCCCGCCGCGAGGACGCGGCGGGGGCATCGCCGTCTCGTGGGCCCTCACGGCGTGAGCGCCGCCGTCCCGGCGGGCCGCCGCGTGGTGAGCGTCGCCGTCTCGGCGGGTCGCCGCGGCGTGAGGATGCACGTTCGGATTCACCGGCATATGCAGGATGCGCACCCTTTAGCGCACCTTGGGGTGATTATCGGCGGATCTCGGGCAACTCAGACCTGTGAAACGGGTACGCGGGGACGCCAATGGTTGAGGGCCACGTCATCGTCGCCGTGGTCGTCGCGGTGATCATGCTCGTGGGGCGGGGGCTCGGACGCGGCTTCGGCATCCCCGCGGCGATCCCGCTCGTCCTGCTCGGGCTGGCCGCGAGCTTCGTGCCGGGCATGGGGAAGGCCGCCGTGCCGCCCGACGTCATCCTCACCCTCTACCTGCCGCCCCTGGTCTACCGCGCCGCCTTCCTGACCGCCCCGCGCGAGACCAAGGAGGACGCCGTGCCCATCTCGGTGATGGCCTTCGGCCTCACCTGCGTGACCGCCCTGGCCGTCATGGCCGCCGTGCGCCTCGCCGTGCCGCAGATCGGCTGGCCGGTGGCGCTGGCGCTCGGCGCCGCGGTCGCACCCACCGACCCCGTGGCGGCGACCTCGGTCATGAAGCGCCTGGGCGCCCCCCGCCGACTGGTGACCATCCTGGAGGGGGAGAGCCTGGTCAACGACGCCGTGGCCCTCACCCTGTTCGGCCTCGCCCTCACCGCGATCACCGAGCCGGTCACCCTCTCGGAGGGCGGCCTGATGCTGGTGCGCATCGTGGCGGGCGGCGTGCTGTACGGCTTGGTCCTCGGCTGGGTCGTGGCCCGCCTGCGCGGCCGGAT
The DNA here is from genome assembly GCF_040607475.1 of Sphaerisporangium sp. NPDC005288. NCBI lineage: Bacteria > Bacillati > Actinomycetota > Actinomycetes > Streptosporangiales > Streptosporangiaceae > Sphaerisporangium > Sphaerisporangium sp. NPDC005288. The sequence continues at coordinate 865 of NZ_JBEXGT010000078.1, forward strand.
CACGGACAACGGCGCGCAGATCGTCGTGTCGCTGATCACCCCGTTCGTCGCCTACCTCCCCGCCGAGCACTTCGGCTTCTCGGGGGTGCTCGCCACCATCACCACCGGCTTCTACCTCGGCGTACGGGCCCACGGCCTGCTCCAGCCCTCCTCCAGGCTCACCGGCGACGCTTTCTGGGAGGTGCTGGTCCTGCTGCTGGAGTCCAGCCTGTTCGTCCTGCTCGGGCTGGAGATCCGCCAGGTGCTGAACGGGGTGACGGACTATTCCTTCGCCACGCTCGCCGGCACGGCGCTGGTCGTCCTCGCCGTGGTCGTGCTGGTTCGCCTGGCGTGGACCATGGCGGTCTTCCCGCTGGCCAAGTGGCTGCCGGGCCGGCATCTGTCCTTCGACGGCATCGGGCGGGCGCAGCGGCTGGTCATGGGATGGGCCGGGATGCGCGGGGCCATCACCCTCGCCGTCGCCCTGTCGATCCCGCTCACCGTCCCCAACCGGCCGCTGCTCATATTCCTGGCCGCCGTGGTCATCATGGCCACGCTGATCGGCCAGGCGACCACGCTGGCCGCGCTGCTGCGGCGCTTCGGGCTCGGCGAGACGCAGGAGTCGGTCATCGAGGAGGCCAAGGCCCGCCAGGCGACCGTGGAGGCTGCCCTGTCCAGGCTCGACCACCTGGCCTCCGAGGGCGAGGTGGACGAGCACACCGCCGGCGTGTTCCGCCAGCTCCTGGAGCTGCGCCTGGACACGGTGCGTGCGATACTCGATGAGGATGACGACGAGGACGGAACCTCGCCCGACTCCGGCACCCGCGGGCTGCGCAGGCAACTCGCCCACGCCCAGCGGGAGAAACTGGACGAGCTCTACTCCAAGGGCAAGATCAGTGCGGCGACGCAGCGGCACCTCATCCACGAGCTGGACCTGGAGGATCGCCGTCGCGCCTCGGGGTCCCACTGACCTCCCGGTACCTGCGCCGACAGCGAACAGTGTCGAGACCGGGACTGACCGGTCGGCGCCGCGCGTTAAGGTCACAAGCAAAGCCCATCGATTACGACGCATCGGAAGGTGACGCTGTGACCAGCCCGCCGACCTCTAACCAGCCCACGAGCTTTGGGCCGGAGTCGCGTGGCCGTGAGAACGGCTCGTTCCGCCTTGAGGATCAGCTATACAACCGTCTGCTGCGTGAGCGCATCGTGGTGCTCGGCACCCAGGTGGACGACGAGGTCGCCAACCGCATCTGCGCTGAACTGCTCCTCCTTGCCGCCGACGACCCCGACCGCGACATCTGGCTGTACATCAACTCCCCTGGTGGTTCGGTCACGGCCGGCATGGCGATCTACGACATGATGGAGTACGTGCCGAACGACGTCTGCACCGTCGCCATGGGTCTGGCCGCCTCGATGGGGCAGTTCCTGCTGTGCGCCGGCGCGACGGGCAAGCGGTACGCGCTGCCGCACGCCCGCATCATGATGCACCAGCCCTCCGGCGGCATCGGCGGCACCGCCGCCGACATCGCGATCCAGGCCGAGCAGATGCTGTACGTCAAGAAGACCTTGGCCGAGCGCATCGCCCACCACACCGGCCAGCCGCTGGAGCAGATCGAGAAGGACTCCGACCGCGACCGCTGGTTCACCGCCGAGGAGGCCAGGGACTACGGCTTCATCGATAACGTCGTGCGCAGCGCGCGGCAGGTGCCCTCTGAGGGCGCCGTCTCCTGAAGGGGCAACTCGTGAGTGATCTGATCCGGCCGGGGGACATCAACGGCCGCTACATCATCCCCTCGTTCGTCGAGCGCACGACGTACGGCGTCAAGGAGATGAACCCCTACAACAAGCTGTTCGAGGACCGCATCATCTTCCTCGGCGTGCAGATCGACGACGCGTCGGCCAACGACGTGATGGCCCAGCTCCTCACGCTGGAGTCGCTCGATCCCGACCGCGACATCAGCATCTACATCAACTCGCCGGGCGGGTCGTTCACCGCGATGACCGCGATCTACGACACCATGCAGTTCGTCCGGCCCGAGATCCAGACCGTGTGCCTTGGCCAGGCGGCCTCGGCCGCGGCGGTGCTGCTGGCCGGCGGCACGTCGGGCAAGCGCTTCGCCCTGCCGAACGCCCGCGTCCTGATCCACCAGCCCTCCACCGAGGGCGGCGGCCAGGGAAGCGACATCGAGATCCAGGCGCGCGAGATCCTGCGCATGCGCGCGCTCCTGGAGACGATCGTCGCCCGGCACTCGGGCAAGGCGCCCGACGAGGTCCGCCGCGACATCGAGCGCGACAAGATCCTCAACGCCGACGAGGCCAAGGCCTACGGCCTGATCGACGACATCATCCCCTCACGGAAGAAGCGCGCTCAAGCCGTTGCTTCCTGAGGACGCGGATCGCACCGGAACGGTGCCCAATTGGGCACGTTCCGGTGCGACTCACCGCTAGGGGGCGCACTGAGGGCCCAGAAGACGGTAACGTCGAAACCTGAGCGGGATGACTTTTCGGACCGAGTCCGCAAGATTCGGATCGCGGAGCAGGCGGTCCCACGCAAAGGAGTATCTGGGGTGGCACGCATCGGCGACGGCGGAGACCTGCTGAAGTGCTCGTTCTGCGGGAAGAGCCAGAAGCAAGTCAAGAAGCTCATCGCCGGACCAGGCGTCTACATCTGCGATGAGTGCATCGATCTCTGCAACGAGATCATCGAGGAGGAGCTCTCCGAGTCCTCCGAGCTCAAGTGGGATAGCCTGCCCAAACCGAGAGAGATCTACGAGTTCCTCGACGCCTATGTCATCGGCCAGGACAAGGCGAAGAAGGCCCTCTCGGTGGCGGTCTACAACCACTACAAGCGGGTGCAGTCCGGCGAACGCGGCCGAGACGACGGCCTGGAACTGGCGAAGTCCAACATCCTCTTGCTCGGCCCTACGGGCTCGGGCAAGACCCTTCTGGCGCAGACGCTGGCGAAGATGCTGAACGTTCCGTTCGCCATCGCGGACGCCACGGCGCTCACAGAGGCGGGGTACGTCGGAGAGGATGTCGAGAACATCCTGCTCAAGCTGATCCAGGCGGCCGACTACGACGTCAAGAAGGCCGAGACGGGCATCATCTACATCGACGAGGTCGACAAGATCGCCCGCAAGAGCGAGAACCCCTCGATCACCCGGGACGTCTCGGGCGAGGGCGTGCAGCAGGCCCTGCTGAAGATCCTCGAGGGCACCACCGCGAGCGTGCCCCCCCAGGGCGGCCGCAAGCACCCGCACCAGGAGTTCATCCAGATCGACACCACCAACGTGCTGTTCATCTGCGGTGGCGCCTTCGCCGGGCTCGAGAAGATCATCGAGTCGCGCATCGGCAAGAAGGGCATCGGCTTCAACGCGATCATCCACTCCAAGGACGACATCGACGCCTCGGACATCTTCGCCGACGTCATGCCGGAGGACCTGCTGAAGTTCGGGATGATCCCCGAGTTCGTCGGCCGCCTTCCGGTGATCACCAGCGTGCACAACCTCGACCGCGAGGCGCTCATCCAGATCCTCACCGAGCCGCGCAACGCGCTGGTCAAGCAGTACCGCCGGCTGTTCGAGCTCGACAACGTGGAGCTGGAGTTCACCGACGACGCGCTCGAGGCCATCGCCGACCAGGCGATCCTGCGCGGCACCGGCGCCCGCGGCCTGCGCGCGATCATGGAGGAGGTCCTGCTCTCGGTGATGTACGAGGTGCCGTCCCGCCAGGACGTCGCCCGCGTCGTCATCACCCGCGAGTCGGTCCTGGAGCACGTCAACCCGACCCTGGTGCCGCGCGACCAGCTCAACGCCAAGCAGCAGCGCACTCCCAGGGAGAAGTCCGCCTGACCGGGCGGCCCCGCCTTTCCGGCACGGGCGCCGCGTGATCGCGGAGCGGCCATCGAGCCGCTCGTGATCTCGCGGCGCCCGTCGCCGTCTCTCCGCCGCCCCGCGGCGCCCGCCGCCGACTCCGCCCTCGCGGCGCCCGTCGCCGTCTCTCCGCCCCGCTCCGCCCGTCGCCGTCCGTCCGCCATCACGCGGGGTTCATGGCCGCCCTCGGGCCGGCGATCGGCTTTCCCGCCGGGTGGGCGCGGCAGCGGAGGTCGTGCGGCGCGCGGGCGATACCGGACGAACATCTCGCGCGTGTTACGCACCGTAGCGAGACCGTACTTTCAGTCGTGCCGAAGATGCCTTTTCGGTGGCCGTGACCATAATCCCGATAACGGGCGCCGGGTCGTTGCGACACGGACGGCACGCCGCCGTCCCTACAATTGGGGACTGTGACAACGCCTGAGCTGCCTACCCAGTACGCGCCCGCCGACGTCGAGACCCAGAGCTACGAGCGCTGGGTCGCCGAGGGGTACTTCACGGCGGACGTAGGCAGCGGGCGAGAGCCTCACACCATCGTGCTGCCGCCGCCCAACGTCACCGGCGTCCTGCACATCGGCCACGCCCTCGACCACTCCATCCAGGACGCCCTGAGCAGGCGCGCCCGCATGCGCGGCCACGAGGCGCTGTGGCTGCCGGGCATGGACCACGCCGGCATCGCCACCCAGAACGTCGTCGAGCGCGAGCTGGCCAAGCAGGGCCTCTCCCGGCACGACCTCGGCCGCGAGGCGTTCGTCGAGCGCGTCTGGCAGTGGAAGGAGGAGTCCGGCGGGCGCATCCTGGGCCAGATGAAGAAGCTCGGCGACAGCGTCGACTGGTCGCGCGAGCGCTTCACCATGGACGAAGGGCTCTCCCGCGCCGTCCAGACCATCTTCAAGCGGCTGTACGACGACGGGCTCATCTACCGCGCCGAGCGCATCATCAACTGGTGCCCGCGCTGCCTCACCGCGCTGTCCGACATCGAGGTCGACCACGGCGACGACGAGGGCGAGCTGGTCTCCATCCGCTACGGCGAGGGGCAGGGGGCCATCGTGGTCGCCACCACCCGCGCCGAGACGATGCTCGGGGACACCGCCGTCGCCGTCCATCCCGCCGACGAGCGCTACGCGCATCTGGTGGGCACGCAGGTGGAGGTGCCGCTGACCGGGCGGATGATCCCGATCGTGGCCGACGAGCACGTCGACCCGGCCTTCGGCACCGGCGCCGTCAAGGTGACCCCGGCGCACGACCCCAACGACTTCGAGATCGGCCGCCGGCACGGGCTGCCGTCCATCACGGTCATGGACGAGCGCGGCGTCATCACCGCGCACGGCCCGTTCCAGGGCCTCGACCGGTTCGAGGCCAGGCCCGCCGTCGTGGCGGCTCTGCGCGCCGAGGGCCGCATCGTCGCCGAGAAGCGCCCCTACGTCCACGCCGTCGGCCACTGCTCGCGCTGCAAGACCGTGGTCGAGCCGCGGCTGTCGCTGCAGTGGTTCGTCAACGTCCAGCCGCTGGCCAAGGCCGCGGGGGACGCCGTCCGCGACGGCCGCACCCGCATTCACCCGCCCGAGCTGGCCAAGCGCTACTTCGACTGGGTCGACGACATGCACGACTGGTGCATCTCGCGTCAGCTGTGGTGGGGCCACCGCATCCCGGTGTGGTACGGCCCCGAGGGCCAGGTCGTGTGCGTGGAGCCCGACGAGCAGGCCCCCGCCGGCTATGTCCAGGACTCCGACGTGCTCGACACCTGGTTCTCCTCGGGCCTGTGGCCGATCTCGACCCTCGGCTGGCCCGACCGCACGGCCGACCTCGAGCGGTTCTACCCGACCACGGTGCTGGTCACCGGCTACGACATCCTGTTCTTCTGGGTCGCCCGCATGATGATGTTCGGGCTGTACGCCATGGACGGCACGCCGCCGTTCCGCACGGTGGCCCTGCACGGCATCGTGCGCGACCAGTACGGCAAGAAGATGTCCAAGTCCTCCGGCAACGTCATCGACCCGCTCGACTGGATCTCCCGGTACGGCGCGGACGCGACGCGCTTCACCCTGCTGCGCGGGGCCGGCCCCGGCTCGGACGTCGCCATCAGCGAAGACTGGGCGGCGGGCTCGCGCAACTTCTGCAACAAGATCTGGAACGCCACCCGGTTCGCGCTGCTGAACGGCGCGACCGTCTCCGGGGCGCTGCCGGCGCCGGGCGAGCTGACCGTCGCCGACCGGTGGATCCTGTCGCGGCTGCGGGCGGTCACCGGCGCGGTGGACGCCGCCTACGAGGACTTCGAGTTCGCCAAGATCTCAGACCAGCTCTACCACTTCGCGTGGGACGAGGTCTGCGACTGGTACGTCGAGCTCGCGAAGATCCAGATCGCGGCGGGCGGTGAGGTCGCCGACCGCACCCGCCTGGTGCTGGGCCACGTGTTCGACGCCCTGCTGCGGTTGCTGCACCCGCTGGTGCCGTTCGTCACCGAGGAGCTCTGGCGGGCGCTGACCTCCGGCCCGTCCATCATGGCGGCCTCGTGGCCGGCGGTGGCCGGGGAGTACGGCGACCAGGCGGCCGAGGAGGAGATCCTGGCCCTGCAGGAGCTCATCACCGAGGTCCGCCGGTTCCGTTCCGACCAGGGCCTGAAGCCGGGTCAGCGGGTCGCGGCCAGGCTCACGCTCGACGGCACGGCGCTCGCGGCGCACGAGCCGGCGATCCGCAGCCTGCTGCGGCTGGACGATCCCTCCGAGTCGTTCACTCCGACGGCGCGGCTCGCGGTGGGCACGGCCTCGATCGAGATCGACACCGCCGGCGCCATCGACGTCGCGGCCGAGCGCAGGCGCATGGAGAAGGATCTCGCCGCCGCGCGCAAGGAGGCGGCCCAGGTCGCCGCGAAGCTCGCCAACGAGCAGTTCATGTCCAAGGCGCCCGATGACGTGGTCGCCAAGGTCCGCGCCCGCGCCACCCAGGCGGACGCCGACATCGCCCGCCTCGAGGCCCAGCTGGCCGCCCTGCCGGCGAGCTGAGGCTCGCGGGCCGACGGGTGGAGGCCCCCGCCGGTGGCCGTTGGCCGCTGGCGGTCCTGCCCTTGACGGGCGACGGGTCAGGTGGTGGCGGGGGCGAGCAGCAGCGACAGGCGGCGCAGGCCGCGTGCCGTGCGCGCCTTGACGGTGCCGAGCGGCACGCGCAGCCGGTCGGCGATCTCGCGTTGCGTCAGGTCCCCGTAGTAGGCCAGCTCGATCGCCTGCCGCTGGGCGTCGGGAAGGACGGCGAGCGCCCGCCTGATGCGGTCGCGGTCGGCGAGCACGTCGCCGTCGTCGCGCCCGTCGTGGCCGGTCGGCTCGGTGACGGCCTCCAGCGGCACCGTGGTGAGCGTGCGCACCCGCAGGTGGTCGACGGCGCGCTTGTAGGCGATGCCCAGCAGCCATGCCGTGAGGCTGCGGGCAGGGTCGAAGCGGTGCCCGAACCGCCACGCCTCGGTGAAGACGACCTGCAGGACGTCCTCGACGTCCTGGGGCGGCACATATCTGCGCAGGTAGGAACGGACGGCGGGGGCGTGCGTGCGGTAGCAGTCGCCGATCGCCGTCTCCTCTCCCGCGGCCAGGCGGTACTCCAGGGTCTCGTTCATGAACACCCTCATGCCATCGGAAAGCTACTCAAAACCTATTCATAGTCGCCTTCGGCATGCCGGCGCAACCGTCGGCCGCCACCGCGGCCCGCAGAGATGGGCTCAGCGCAGAAGGCCCATGACGGCCGTGATCGCCTCCGGCAGGGTGGACACGCGCGCCGTCCCGGGCGGCAGGACGTCCGCCCAACCGGGGCCGCCCACTACCACACGGCTCGCCGGTCGCAGCCGGGGCAGCGCCGCGAGCGGCACCGCGTCGCCGGTCTCCCGCCGGTGCGACCAGACGAAGACGACCGAGGGCCCGAGCCGCCGCATCGCCGCCTCCAGCGCGGCGTACGGCGTGCGGGGGCCCAGCACCCGGGTCTCGACGGCCAGCTCGCCCAGCGCCGCCGCCAGCGCGTACACCGGCAGGCTGTGCTGCTCTTCCTCCGCGCACGCGAGCAGCACCGGCCGCGGGTACGCCGGATCCGGGGCCTCGCGGGCGCGGGCGGCCAGCGCGTCCAGCAGGCGCTCGGAGAACATGTGCTCCACCTCCACGCCCGCGCCCGTCTCCTCCTGCCTGCCGACGATGACGGCGAACGCCGGCCGCACGAGCCGTTCCCAGGTCCAGGCGACGCCCCGATCGTGCAGCGCCGCCTCCAGCCGGCCGTCCACGGTGCGCACGTCCAGCGCGAGCGCCGCCCGCGCGAGCGCCGCGGCCGAGGGCGGCCGTCCCGGCGTCGCAGGAGACCTCGCTTCTTCGCCGCGCGCGTGGCCGGGTTCACCGATCGCCGTGCGGCCGGGCACGCTCCCTGCCGTGCCCGGTTCACCGGCCGCCGCGTGGCCGCTTTCACCGGCCGGGGTGCGCTCCGGTGACGGCACGGACCCGGCGGTCGCGGCCGCAGGGGCGACCGGGCCGGGTGGCGGGCGGTGGCGCAGGGCGTGACCCGCCGCGTCCGCCGGAGCCACCCCGGCGTGGATGAGCCGGTTCATCTCCTCCAGCCGGCGCAGGTCCGCCTCGTCGTAGCGCCGGTGCCCGCCCGGGCTGCGGCGGCTCGGACCGATGCCGTACCGCAGGTTCCAGGTGCGCAGCGTCGGGACGGGCACGCCGAGCCGCCGTGCGACGGCCCCGATGCCGTAGCCGGGCTCGTCCCCGGCCGGCGGACCGCCGCCGTCCTGCGCCGCGCCGTCGCCGTCCTGCGCCGCGCCGTCGCCGTCCCGCGCCGCGCCGTCGTGCCCCACCGGCCGCCCCACCCTCCGTCGTCGTCCATCTCCAGCCGCCTCGCCGCACCGCGCTCAGCGGTTCGGCCACGGTCGGCTCACGAACCAGGGCGCATTGACCAGCGGAGGTTCATCTTCTGTCCCGCTTTGCAGAGCATGCCCGGCATGGGTGCAACCGCGCCGCCGAGGAGGCACGAAAACTTTACTGATGAGGCCCATGATCCCTGCAATGGCCGAAGGAGCGGTGCCCATGGTGACGTTGGCCCGGGAGAAGAGCGAACTCCGCGAGCTGATCGACCGCCACCTCGGCCACCTGCTCGAACGCGAGATGGACCGGCTGGACTTCCTCGGGGACGAGGAGCGCGCGGCCGTACGGCGATATGTGGCCGACTTCGTCCTGCGGGGCGGCAAGCGGCTGCGGCCCTCGTTCGTGTACTGGGGGTACCGCGCGGCGGGCGGCTCGCCCGCGGATCTGGACGTCGTGCTTCCGGCGGCCTGCGCGGTGGAACTGCTGCACGCCTGCGCGCTCCTGCTCGACGACGTGATGGACGAGGCCGGCACCCGGCGCGGCCAGACCACGGCCCACGCCGGGCTGGCCGCCCGTCACCGGGAGCTCGGCTGGTCCGGCGACCCCCGCCGCTTCGGCGAGTCCACCGCCGTGCTGCTCGGCATGATGGCCTTCACCTGGGCCGACGCGGCGCTGCTCGACAGCGGGCGGCGCCTGGGCGAGGCCCTGGAGATCTTCACCCGGCTGCGCGTCGAGATCATCGCCGGGCAGTACATGGACCTGGCCGGCGCGGCCCGCGGAACCGGCGGCCGCGAGGAGGCCACCCTGATCGCCAGGTACAAGTCCGGCAAGTACACCGTCGAGCGGCCCCTGCACCTCGGCTGCGCCATCGCCGGGGGCGGCCCGGCCGTGCGCCCGACCCTGAGCGCGTACGCGCTGCCGCTGGGGGAGGCGTTCCAGCTCCGCGACGACGTGCTCGGCGTGTTCGGCGACCCGGCGGCCACCGGCAAGCCCGCCGCGATCGACCTGCTGCAGGGCAAGCGCACCTACCTCACGGCGGTGGCCCGCGAACGGGCCGGCGTGCGCGGCGCGGCCGTCCTGGACCACGTGCGCGACCAGGACGTCGCCGCCGCCCGCGACCTGATCGTCTCCACCGGCGCGCTGGACACCGTCGAGGCGCGCGTCGCCGGCCTGCTGGTCGCCGCGAGGGCGGCGATCGACGGAGCGGACCTGCCCGCCGAGGCCGCGGCCGCCCTGCTCGAACTCGCCGACGCGACGACGGGCAGGAACGCCTGATGGGGGCGAGGCACCCCGTCGTGGTCATCGGGGCGGGGCTCGGCGGGCTCGCCGCGGCCATGCGCCTGGCCGGGGCGGGACGCGAGGTGACCGTCGTGGAGGCGCAGGACGGCCCCGGCGGCTGCTGCGGAACCGAGTCCGCCGGACCCTACCGGTTCGACACCGGCCCCTCGGTGCTCACCATGCCCGGTGTGCTCGCCGGCACCTTCGCCGCCGCCGGGCAGGACATGGACGGCTGGCTGCCGCTGCGGCGGCTCGACCCGTTCTACCGGCTCACCTACCACGACGGCTCCAGCCTGGACGTGGTCGCCGGAGCCGAGGCCATGACCGAGCAGGTACGGCTGCTGTGCGGGCCCGAGGAGGCGGTGCGGTACCGGCGCCTGCGGCGGCTGCTGGAGGAGATGTTCCGCCTGGAGTGGGCGGCGTTCATCGACAGGGACATGACGCGGCTGCGCGCGCTCGCCCGCCCGTACGCGCTGGCCAGGCTCGCCGCGCTCGGCGGGTTCCGTACGCTGGACGGACTGGTGCGCCGGCACCTGACCGACGACCGGCTCATCAGGGCCCACACCTTCCAGGCGCTGTACGTCGGCCTGGCCCCGCGTCGCGCGCTCGGGATCTACGCCGTCATCGCCCACATGGACACCGTCGGCGGCGTGTACTTCCCCGCCGACGGCGGTATGCGCGCCATCCCGCTCGCCATGGCCGGCGCCGCGGGCAAGGCCGGGGCCCACCTGCGGTACGGCGTCCGCGCCACCGCCGTGGAGGCCGACGGTGCGGGGGTGACCGGCGTCCGCCTCGACACCGGCGAACGGCTCCCCGCGAGCCACGTCGTCGTCGCCTGCGACCGGGCGGCGGCGCACCGCGGGCTGCTGCCGGAGGCGGCCGACGACTGGCGGCTGCGGCGTCCCCGGTTCTCCCCGTCCTGCCTGGTCGCCCACTTCGGCCTGGATCGGCGCCTGCCCGGACAGGCCCACCACACCCTGCACTTCGGGCGCGAATGGGACGCCACGTTCGACGCCCTGGAGGCGGGCCGGCCGCAGTCCGACCCGAGCCTGCTGGTCACCTACCCCAGCGGCGACGACGCCGCCGCGCCCGAAGGGCACGCCACCCTCAGCGTGCTGGAGCCCACCGCCAACCTGAACGGCGGCGGCGACTGGGAACGGCTCACTCCCCGGCTCCTGCACCGCATGCTCGGCCGGCTCGACGCCCTCGGTTACGGCGACCTGTCGACGGCTCCGCACCTGGTCCTCGACCCGCCCGCGTGGAGCAGGCGCGGGCACACGGCGGGCACCCCGTTCGCCCTCGACCACCGGTTCACCCAGACGGGCTGGTTCCGGCCCGCCGGCGCGGCCCGCCGCGTCCCCGGGCTGCACTTCGCGGGCATGTACACCGCGCCCGGAGTCGGAGTGCCGCCGGTGCTCATCTCCGGCCGCCTGGCCGCGGAACGCATCCTGGAGTCCACCCCATGACCTCCCACCCCGCGGCGCCCTCGCGCGCCACCACGCTGACGGCCAGCTACGAACGGTGCCGGCGGCTGCACGCCTCCTACGGGCGCTCGTACTACCTGGCCACCCTGCTGCTCCCGGCCTGGAAGCGGCCCCACGTGCACGCGCTGTACGGCTTCGCCCGCCACGCCGACGAGATCGTCGACTCCTTCGCCATGACCGGCGACCGCGGAACGGCGCTGGAGGATCTGGTCGCCCAGCTCGTCGCCGGCCTCGCCGGGGAGACCGTCGCGGACCCGGTGCTGCCGGCGTTCACCCACACGGTGCGCGGCTTCGACATCGACCTCGCCGACATCGACGCCTTCCTCGCCTCCATGCGCGCCGACCTGACCGTCCACCGCTACGGCACCTACGACGAGCTGCTCGGGTACATGGACGGCTCGGCGGCGGTCATCGGCACGATGATGCTGCCCATCCTTGAACCGCTGCCGGGCGCCGCGGGACGGGCGCGCGAGCCGGCCCGCCAGCTCGGCCTCGCCTTCCAGCTCACCAACTTCATCCGCGACGTGGCCGAGGACCTCGACCGGGGACGCATCTACCTCCCCCTGGAGGACCTGGAGAAGTTCGGCGTCTCGGAACAGGACCTGATCGCCCGCCGGACGACCCCGGCCGTCCGCGACCTCATCGCCTACGAGGCCGACCGGGCGCGCGACCACTACCGGCGAGCGCTGGAAGGCATCGAGCTGCTCGTGCCGTCCTCGCGGCCCTGCGTGCGCGCCGCCTACGAGCTGTACGGCGGGATCCTGGAGGAGGTCGAGGCGGCCGGATACGACGTCCTGGCGGGGCGGGTTCGCGTGCCCCGGCGGCGCCGGCTCGCCATCTTCACCAGGTACCTGACCGCCGCGTCCGCCGCCGGCCGCGCCGAGCGCCGCACCCAGGTGAAGGCCCGCTGAGATGGATCGCGACCACGACAACCCCTCCCAGGCGGACACCCCCTCCACGCCCGCGTCCCCGCCCACGCCGGCGCCGGGCACGCCGAGCGGGCGGAACGCCGCGTCTCCGGAGGTCCCGTCGCGGCCGGTCGTCCTCGACGCCATGGGCGGGGACCACGGCCCCGCCGAGACCGTGCGCGGAGCCGTCCAGGCGCGGCGGGAACACGGCGTCCAGGTGATCCTCACCGGCCTGCCGGACGTCCTGAGCCGTGAGCTCGCGCGTCTCGGCGCGGCGGGCGAGGCCGACATCGCACCGGCCACCGACGCCGTCCCGATGTCCGAACGCGGCGTCGGCGCCCTGACCAGGACCGGATCCAGCCTCGCGGTCGGCCTGGACCTGCTGCGGCAGGGCATCGGCGGATCTTTCGTGTCGGCCGGCTCCACCGGGGCCGTCGTCGCGAGCGCGATCGGCCTGCTCGGCACGGCCCCGCAGGTGCTGCGCCCGGCGCTGGCCGTGGCGCTGCCGTCGCTGCGGGGCGGGGCCACGGTACTGGTCGACGCGGGCGCCACCGTCGATCCGACCCCGCAGATGATCGCCCAGTTCGCGCTGCTCGGCGTCTCCTACGCCCAGCTCGTGCTCGGCGTGGACGACCCCTCGGTGGGCCTGCTCTCCATCGGCTCCGAGCCGGGCAAGGGCAACCGGCTCACCCGCCGGTCGGAGGAACTGCTGCGCTGGATGCCGTTCCGCTTCCACGGCAACGTGGAGGGCGACGACGTCCTCGCGGGTACCGTCGACGTGGTGGTAACCGACGGATTCACCGGCAACGTGGTGCTGAAGAACATCGAGGGGACGGTCCGGGCGACCCTGTCTCTGGTCACCCGGTGCGGCATCGCCGGGCCCGACGATCTGCGGCAGGTCGCCCGCCGCTACGACCCCGAGACACACGGCGGAGCGGCCCTTCTCGGCCTGGCCGGCACGGTGGTCGTGGCCCACGGCTCCTCCCGGGCCGCGACGATCGCCCGTGCCTGCGTCGTCGCCCGCGACCTCGCCGAGGGCCAGGTCGTGGCCCGCGTGCGCGAGCACCTGACCGTCACGCCCGCCCGGTGAGCCACGCGCAGGCGCGCGCCTCCCGGACCCTCTCAAGGGCCCTCGTGCGCGCGGGCGGCGAGGGGATCGGCGCCGTCCCACGTCCCCTCGCTCGCGTAAGGCGCGAAGCGGGCGAACAGCTCCTCGGAGTACCAGCCTTCCGCGTGGACCCGTTCGACCACCCGCCGATGCGGGCCCTGCGCGTACGCGAAATCGCGGACGGCCGCGGCGTCCCGCCAGAGCGAGAAGGTGGCCTGCCGGGCCAGCGGCCACTCGCCGATGCCCACCGAGGCCAGGCACCCGTCCTCCTCGCGCAGCAGTCGCTCGACCCCGGAGACCGACCGGTAGAAGGGCACCAGACTCCGTGGCCGGATCGCGGCCCTGGTCAGCACCGCGACCGGTCCCGCCCTGCGCTCCGGCGCACCTCCGCCCAAGGACCCGAGGCCGGAGCCCCCGTCATCGTGCGGCGTCACGCCGTGGACGACGCCGCGAGCGGGCGGTTCGCTCCCAGGGGCAGGTGCGCGATGGTGGACGGAGTCCGGGCCGAACGGCGCCACTCCGCCCCAGCGTCCGCGAGACGCCAGCGGCGCCAGGCGCACCTGCCACGACTCGGCGGCCTCGCGCCGCCACCTGGCCGGGATGGGGGAGCGGGCGAGGAAGCGGTCCAGCGCCGCCTCCTCGCGCCACACGGCGAGCAGCGCCCAGCGGCGGGCGTCCGCGCCCAGCGTCATCGACCGTCCCCGCCCTGTCCCGAGCAGCCGCCAGAACAGCAGCCCCTTCGTACGGCGCAGCACCGGCCGGTCGAACGCCATGTACCGCGCGGCACCCAGGTCCGCGTACCTGTTGAGATGGAACGAGGCGATGATGCTCCCCGTGCCGGTCATGTCGCTGATCTCGGTCATCGGCGGTTACCTTCTCGGCTCGATCCCGGTGGCGGTGCTGGTCGCGCGGGCCCACGGGTTCGACCCGCGTGACGTCGGCGACCGCAACCCCGGCTTCTGGAACGTGCGTGAGCGACTCGGCGCGGGCGGGGCCGCGCCCGTCTTCGCCGGCGACATGATCAAAGGCGTGCTCGCGGGACTGCTCGGGCTGGCGGCCGGGGGATGGCACACGACCGGTCCTTGGGTGGTCGCCGCGCCGAGCGTGCTCCCCGCGTACGCCGCCGTCGCGGCGGCGATGGCCGGGCATGCCTGGCCGGTGTTCGCCCGGTTCCGCGGCGGGCGCTCGATCCTCACCTTCGCCGGAGGGATGGCGGTCATCTGCCCGCCAGCGTTCGCCCTCGCCCTGGTCCTGCTCGCGGCCGTCGCCATGCTCACCCGGTCGTTCGCCATCGGCGCCAGGGCCGGCGTCTTCGCCCTGCCGGTGCTGCAGTTCGCCTTCGCGCCGGTCGGCCACGTCGCCGCGACGGGAGCGCTGATGTGCCTCATCGGCCTGCGCTTCGGACAGGCGGCTCTGGCGGCGCGGCGCTCGTGACGGTAGGCGCCTCCGGCGCCGCCGCGTTCGTGCCGGCATGCGGCTGTGATGGCGCGGCCTCGGTGGCGGTAGGCGACTCCGGCGCCACGGCGTCGCCGACCTCGTGGGACGCTCCGGCCGGCGCGGCGCTCGCGACCGCGCCCCCGGGAGGGACGCGGGGATAGGTGCGATCCCGCCAGGTCCGCACCGGACGCAGCGTCGCCAGCGACAGCCGTACGGCCGTGGCCGGGTCGAGCAGCACCGACAGGGCGACGCCGGGGCCGGGACGCGCGTAGCTCCTCCGCAGCGCCCCCGCGAGCAGCAGCCGTACGGCCACCAGCGCGAGATCGAGCCGGGTCGGCCGTCCGGCGGCCAGCCTCAGCACAGGAAGGGCGGCGGCCAGCCACACGACGGCGAGGTCGGCGGCCTGCCACGCGGGACGGGTGACGTCGCTGAGCGGCAGCGACCGTCCCCACTGCCGCCACACGTCCGTCGCCGACTCGTGCATGTCGACCTCCAGCAGGCCGCCCGCGTCGAGGAACCCGACCACCCACCCCCGCGCCGCGAGCAGTCGCGCGAGCGCGACGTCGTCCGTCATGTGGCCGCGAACGCGGGCGAACCCGTCGGCGCGCAGCATCGCCTCGCGCCGGAAGGCCAGGCACTGGCCGTTGGCGACGACCCGGTGCGGCGGCGGGGGCGTGGCAGGGCCGATGGGACCGAACCGGTAGACCAGCGTGGCGAGGAACGAGGCGTGCAGCGCCTGCTCGGCGGTTCCGTCGCACACGAACCGGGGGCCAACGCTGACCAGGTCCCTGCCCTCCAGCGCCGTGACCAGCGCGCCGAACAGTCCGGGAAGCGACCGGGCATCGGCGTCCAGCGTGACGACGATCGCGCCGCGGGCGCGCAGAAGTCCCTGGTGGAGGGCCCACTGCTTGCCCACCCAGCCGGCGGGCAGCGGCCGTCCCCGCACGACCGTCGCCCCGAGCGCGGCGGCGAGCCGGGCGGTGCCGTCGGACGACTCGTCGTCCACGACGATCACCTCGGCCACCGCCGGGTCGGCCAGTACGGCCGTCAGGCACGGGCCGATACGGGCCTCCTCGTCCCTGGCCGGGATCACCACCGAGATTGGCGCGGTGACGTCCGGGCCCCCGGGGGCGAGCGGAGGCAGGCGGCGTCGCCCGCGCGCGAGTCGCACGCCGACGGCCAGAGCGGCCAGCGCCTGCGCGCCGGTGAGCACCCGTCCGAGATGCCGGCTTCCGCCTCCAGGCCGCCAACCGCCCGACGACCGGGAGCCGGTCGCCGCTTGGGAACCGGTCGCCGCTTGGGATCCGGTCGCTGCGGCGCGGCGCATGTACTCGAAGGCCGCGGCCGCTCGGCGCCCCGTCACCATGCCTCGCCGCGCCCACGGGTGCCGGCGTCCAGCGGTACGGCGCCAGGGTTCGCGGTCGTTTTCGTCTTGGCGTTCCGGCCGTGGAGGTCCTCGTTCACCAGGTCGGCGACGATCCGCCCGCCCATCGTCACCAGCGGCAGCCCGCCGCCGGGATGGACCGAGCCCCCCACCAGGTACAGGCCCCGTCGAGGACCTCGGTTGCCGGGCCGGCGGAACGGCGCGAGCCTGCCGGCGTACGCGCCCCCGTAGATCGCCCCGCCCCAGGCTCCGTAGCGGTCCCGGATGTCGGCCGGAGTGAAGGTCTCCAGGAAACGCAGCCGCCCGGACAGGTCGTGCCCGCGCTCCGCCAGCCTCTCGAGCACGCGCTCCCCGTACGCCTCGGGGGACACCGGCCAGCGCCCCGGATCTCCGGCGGGCACGTTGACCAGCATGACCCAGTTCTCCGCGCCGGCGGGCGACTGCGAGGGATCGTCCACGGCCGAGCAGCCGATGTAGACCGTCGGGTCCTCCGGGGGACGCCGCCGCTCGAAGATGTCACCGAACTCCTCGCGGTAGTCGGCGGAGAACACGACCGAGTGGTGCGGCAGTCCCTCGGTCCTGCCTTCGACGCCGGCGAGCAGGAGCAACGCCGAGGACGACAGCCCGAGCCGCGCGATGCGCCGCAACCGCACCCGGTCGGGGAGCAGCCGCCCGTACAGGGACGCGGCGTCGGCGTTGACCACCACGGCGGACGCCGTGACCACCTCGCCGCTCGCCAGCCGCACGCCGTGGGCGCGCGTCCGGTCGGCCAGCACCTCGCTCACCTCGGTGGAAAGGTGGACCTCGACGCCGGCCTCGTCCAGCAGCGCGCGCAAGGCGTCGGCGATGCGGGGCAGGCCGCCCGGCACGTACCAGCCGCCCTCCCCGTGCTCGATGGCCGGGATGCAGCCCAGCGCCGCGGGCGCCCGGTACGGGCTCGACCCGGCGTAGGTGGCGTACCGGTCGACGTACTGGCGCAGCCGGGGGTCGCGGAAGAACGCGCCGGCCAGACCGTGGAGCGTGCGGCCGGGAGCGACCGCCCACAGGTCCGTGGCCCGCACTTCTTGCGGCGGCCGGGTCAGCGGCGCCATCGGACCGGCGAAGAAGGTGCGCCGCGACGCCTCCAGGCAGCCGCGGGCCCACCGGTGGAAGGCCCGCCACCGCTCGCCCTCCCCGGGCGCGAGCCGCTCGACCGCCGCCGCCGTGCGCTCCGGGTCGCGGTAGGCCGAGAACGACGTCCCGTCGTGGAAGCGGTAACGGCACAGGACGTCCAGTTCGAGGAGGTCGAGCTGGACGCCGAGCTCGCGGAACAGCCCTGGGAGCGTCAGCAGCGAGGGGCCGAGCGAGAACGTGAACCCCTCGCGGCGGTGCTCGGCGAGCTTGCCGCCGAGTCGGGGCAGGCGCTCGTACAACCGCACGGCGTGCCCGTCACGGGCGAGCAGCAGGGCGCAGACCATGCCGCCCACACCGCCGCCGACCACGATCACCTCCGCCATCGATACCTCCATGCCAGCAGGGCGAACGTGCCCATGGCGACTCCGCCCGCCGCGGCGACCAGGAGGTCGGGCGGGCGGAACACTGCCGCGAAACCGATCGTCTCCATCACGGCCATCACCGTGTACACCGCGACCAACCCTGTGCTGCCGGAGGACGGCCCGCCCGCGACCCGGTCGATCAAGACCATGACCAGCAGGGACACCAGGAACCAGCCGACGAAGTTGCTGAACGGCACTCCGCGGTACGGCCCCGTGTCCTCCCATCGCCACAGTCCGAGGCGGAGCATCTGGGGGTCGAGGAACAGATCCCACGCCGTCAGGGCCAGCGCGCCCACGCACGCGCGGGCCGTACGGCCGCGGGGAGCGACGCGGCGGGCGACCGCCTGCGCGGCCAGCCCCATGCCGCCCCAGGCCAGCGCCACGATGAGGGGAACGCCGCCGGGGCTCGGCCACAGCACCCCGGTGTAGTGGTACGCGCCGAACGGCACCCCGGACCGCGTGCCGATCCACTCCGCCGCGTAGCCCACGGCGGCCGCCCCGCCGAAGGCGGCGAGTGCCCTGGGCAGCGTGTGCGCGGCCGCCGCGTAGGCGATCGCGGAGGCCGCCAGCAGGACGACGACCAGGCTGACCAGCCTCAGGTCCTCATGGCGCAGCCCCGTCTCTACTTGGGCCGCGACCATGGCGGCGAGCAGGGCCGCGCCGGCGACCCGATAACGGGCTTCGGCTCCGCCACGGCCGCCGCGCCCCGGTCGTCCTGGCCCGGCTCTCTCCCTGAGCGTCTCCCACGCGTTCACACGTAGTCATTCGATCGACGTCGGCGCCGTAGATGCATGAAGAGCTCGCCGTGTCCCGGCCGAGGCGTGGCTGCGCGGGCCCGCCGCGATTTGACGGACCACGAGACCGCCCTTACTGTTCTTCTCGCCCCAGGGAACGATCGGCCGCCGTCAAGGCGCCGGGATCCCGGGGAACTCTCTGATGACACCCGCGGATCCGGCGTAACCACGGTGGGTCCGGCGTCACAGTGCTGCGCAGCGAAGCCCTTCGAGCCTCTGACCGGCTCGGTTGACCTCGCCCAAGCAGTAGGGTAAGTTAGAGGGGTTGCCCTGGAGACAGGGCGGCCTGAATGCTCGTTGGTTCGGGTGGCGGGAGTCAAGTGCCGGTAACGGCGCGATTTGGT
>NZ_JBEXGT010000079.1:0-19262 GCF_040607475.1 Sphaerisporangium sp. NPDC005288
CGCGCGCCCGGCCGGACGGGACGCCTGACCGGACGGTGGACGCGGAGAGCGACGGGGCGGGCCCTGCGGCGGGCGGGAACACGGTCTCGGACGGGGGGCCGGGTCGTCGGTCCATGGGCGATCCCTCTCTCGGGAGGCCGCCGTGCGGGGCGGGCACGCCGCGGCGGCGCACGTCGGCCACCATGCGCGTCCCGGGTGTCCCCGCCGTCGCCGCCGCGATTCGGCGACCGCTCAGCCGTGCATCGGTCGTGTATCGGCCTTCCGGCCAGGCCGGAACCACCGCCCGGACGGGCAGGCGACGGCCGTCGAGTCGGCCTGCCGGCCCCACCCCTCCCGTGCGGCGGCAACGGGCCGACGCACGGACGACGGCCGTCGGACGGTGGCCCCGTCCGGCCGCCGATCAGCGCCGCGGGGAATGTCCTGGGTCCGCGGGGTGTCGGAGTCAGAGTGAGCGCACCACGGCAAGCACCGTTCCTCGGAGAGACCACCTGGGCCCGGCGGTTCGAGACACCGCTGCGCGAGTTCCTGCGCACCGAGACCGGCAGCGCCGCGGTCCTGCTGGCCGCCACGCTGGCCGCGCTCGTCTGGGCCAACGTCGACCTGCCGTCCTACGAGGGGCTGTGGCGGACGTCGCTGTCGGTGCGCCTCGGAGACGCCGGGATCTCCCAGGACCTGCGCCACTGGGTCAACAACGGGCTGATGACGCTGTTCTTCCTGGTCGTCGGGCTGGAGGCCAGGCGCGAGTTCGACATGGGCGAGCTGCGCGACCGGCGGCGGCTGGTGCTGCCGGTGGCGGCCGGCGTGGGCGGCATGCTCGTACCCATCGCGATCTACCTGGCGCTGAACGCGGGCGAGCCCTCCGCGCACGGCTGGGGCGCCGCGATGTCGACCGACACGGCCTTCGCCATGGGAGTGCTCGCCCTGGTCGCCTCGCGCTTCCCCGCCCGGGCGCGGACCTACATCCTCACCGTCACCGTCGTCGACGACCTGGTCGCGCTCTGCGTCATCGCGATCTTCTACAGCGAGCGGGTCAGGGTCCCCGCGCTGCTGGCGGCGATCGCGATCTTCGCGGCGATGCTGCTGCTGAAGTACCGGGCCAGGGTGCGCAACGGCCTGATGGTCGCGGGCTTCGGGGTGGCGGCCTGGGCGGCGCTGCAGGCCTCGGGGGTCGAGCCGGTGGTCATCGGCCTGGCCATGGGCCTGCTGACCTACGCCTCGCCGGCGACGCGCGGCGACCTGGAGCGGGCCAGCGACCTGTTCCGGCTGTTCCGCGAGCAGCCGACCGCCGAGCTGGCCCGGTCGGCCAGCGCGGGAGTGGCCAAGGCCGTCTCGCCCAACCATCGGCTCCAGCAGCTCTACCACCCGTGGACCAGCTACGTCATCGTGCCGCTGTTCGCGCTGGCCAACGCCGGCATCGCGATCGACGGCGGCTTCGTGGCGCGGGCGCTGACCTCGCCGGTCACCCTGGGGATCATGGCGGCGTACATCGCCGGCAAGCCGGCCGGGATCGTCGGGGCCACCTGGCTGGTCACGCGGCTGAGCCGGGGGCGGGTGCGCCCGCCGGTCGGCTGGGCCGCGATCGCGGGTGGCGGGACGATCGCCGGCATCGGGTTCACCGTCTCCCTGCTGATCGCCACCCTGGCCTTCGACGGGGAGCGGCTGGAGGAGGCCAAGTTCGGCATCCTGGCCGCGGCGCTGTGCGCCTCGGTGATCACCTGGGTGATCTCGCGTGTGACGGCCGGGCTGCCGGCCGCGCTGCGGGCACGGGTGCTGTACGGCACCGCCGAGAGCATCGTCGACCTGGCCTTCCCCGTGGACCCGGACCGCGACCATCTGCGCGGCCCGCTGGAGGCGCCGGTGACGGTGGTGGAGTACGGCGATTTCGAGTGCCCATACTGCGGCCTGGCCGAGCCGGTCGTGCGCGAACTGCTGGCCGGGCACGGCGACGTGCGGTACGTCTGGCGCCACCTGCCCCTGCACGACGTCCACCCCTCGGCGCAGCTCGCCGCGGAGGCCAGCGAGGCGGCCGCCCTCCAGGGCGCGTTCTGGGAGATGCACGACGCGCTCCTGGAACACCAGGGCCGGCTGCTGCTGCCGCACCTGGTCGGCTACGCCGAGAGCATCGGGCTGGACCTGGACCGCTTCCGGCGGGACCTGAAGGAGCACAGCGGCGCCGCGCGCATCGCCGAGGACGTCGACTCGGCCGACCTCAGCGGCGTGTCCGGCACGCCGACGTTCTTCGTCAACGGGCGGCGGCACCACGGCGCCTACGACATCGCGACGCTGAGCGCCGCCGTCCGCGCCGCCCGCGCCCGCGCCGCCCTGGTCTCCTGAGCGCCGCCGTGGCCTCGTGAGCGCCTCCCCTGCCTCCTGACCTGCCGAGCACCCCCCGGTCTCCTGAGCGCCGCCGTGACCGCCTCCCCGGCCTCCTGGCCTGCTGAGCACCCCCCTGGTCTTCTGAGCGCCGCCGTGATCGCCCGGTCCCTGGCTCCGTGGACCGGGACCACCCCGCGGGCTCACGCGATCTCCTGGTTGGATGTCGCTTTGTGAGCGAACTGTCAGAGACCGAGCGCACCCGGCACCGGCGGCTGCGCGAGCAGGGCCGCCGCGAGCGGGAGGCGCTGTTCGAGGTGCTGCGCGCGGGGTTCGTCTGCCATCTCGGCGTCGTCGTGGACGGCGCCCCGATGGTGGTGCCCACGGTCTACGGCTTCGACCAGGACCACATGTACGTGCACGGGTCGGTCGCCAGCCGCAGCATGACCCAGGACTCGGTGGTGTGCGTGACCGTCACCCACATCGACGGCCTGGTGCTGGCCCGGTCGGTCTTCGAGCACGGCGTCAACTACCGCAGCGCGATGGTCTACGGCGTCCCGCGCCGGCTGGAAGGCGAGGAGAAGCTCGCCGCGCTGCGCTGCCTCACCGAGCACGTCACCCCCGGCCAGTGGGAGTACGCCCGGCGGCCGAACCGCAAGGAGCTGGCCGCGACGACCATCTTGGCGATCTCGCTGGAGGAGGCGTCGGTCAAGGTCCGCCAGGGCCCGCCCGGCGACGACGACGACCCGCACGACGTCTGGGCCGGTGTGCTGCCGCTGGCCCAGGTGTGGCGGGCGCCGGTCACCGCGCCCGCCGTCACCCACCCCGCCCCTGCCCACGTGCGCGAGCGCGCCGGCGAGTCGTCCTAGCGGCGGCGGGTTCGCGCGGAAGTGACAAGCGGGGGCCGCGGCACCTGGCGCCGGGTGCGCGGAAACGGGCGCGCGTCGCGGAAATGACCGGGATCCGTCCTTTCACCGCGTCCACGCCCTGCGGCGGGCGACCGGGTCCAGGCATGCCACTCTCGGCGCTGGGCACAAGATTGGTGTCCTCCACTTGAGCGAAGCGGGAACCTTATGACCCGAATTGCCGCTGTCCGCGGTGCCCTCCCTCCCAATCGCCATCCGCAAGCAGAGATCACGGACACCTTCGCCCGCGTGTGCCTGCCCCCGGGCGCGGACCGCCGGCTCCTCGACCGGTTGCACACCTCGGCCCGTGTCGGCCACCGCAACCTGGTCCTCCCGCTCGAGCAGTACGCCAAGCTGGACGGGTTCGGCATGGCGAACGAGATCTTCATCGAGGCCGCCGTCGACCTCGGCGCCGAGGCCGTGGGGGCGGCCCTGGACGCCGCCGGCCTGACGCCCGCGGACGTGGACATGATCATGTTCACGTCGGTGACCGGCATCGCCGCCCCCTCGGTGGACGCCCGGCTGGCCGGCCGGCTCGGCCTGCGCCCCGACGTCAAGCGGGTGCCGGTCTTCGGCCTCGGCTGCGTCGCCGGCGCCGCGGGCATCGCCCGGCTGCACGACTACCTGCGCGGGTGGCCCGGGCACGTGGCCGTGCTGCTGTCGGTCGAGCTGTGCTCGCTCACATTGCAGCCCGGCGACGCCTCGCCGGTCAACCTGGTCGCCAGCGGCCTGTTCGGCGACGGCGCCGCCGCCGTGGTCGCCTGCGGAGCCGACCGGGCCGCCGGAGGCGCACCGGGGCCCACCGTCGTCGCCACCCGCGGCCACCTGTACCCCGACTCCGAGGGCGTGATGGGCTGGGACGTCTCCGACACCGGGTTCCGCGTCGTCCTGGACACCAGCGTCCCGGAGGTCGTGCGCACCTACCTGGCCGACGACGTGAACGGCTTCCTCGCCGACCACAGCCTCACCACGCGGGACGTGACGGCGTGGGTCTGCCATCCGGGCGGCCCTAAGGTGCTGCAGGCCGTCGCCGAGACCCTCGACCTGCCCGACGGCGCGCTGGAGCTGACCTGGCGCTCACTGGAGGACGTCGGCAACCTGTCCTCGGCCTCGGTGCTGCACGTGCTGCGCGACACCCTGGCCCTGCGCCCGCCGCCGCCCGGCACGCCGGGGCTGCTGATCGCGATGGGCCCGGGCTTCTGCTCCGAACTCGTCCTGCTGCGCTGGTAGCGCTCCGGTGACGCCGATCACGCTCGCGCCGGCGGTCGTGGCCGTATCGTTTGCAGGCATGTCGTCCTGGTACCTGCTTCTGGTCCTGCTCGTCTGCGTGGAGCGCCTCGCCGAGCTGGTGGTCTCCCGGCGCAACGCCCGCTGGAGCCTGGCCCGGGGCGGCCGGGTCTTCGGACGCGGCCACTATCCCTGGATGGTCGCCCTGCACACCGGCCTGCTCGCCGGCTGCCTGCTGGAGACCATGCGGGCACATCCGCCGTTCGTGCCCGCCCTCGGCTGGCCGATGCTCGCCCTGGTCCTGGCCTCCCAGGGCCTGCGGTGGTGGTGCATCACCTCGCTCGGCCCGCGCTGGAACACCGAGGTCATCGTGGTCCCCGGCCTGCCGCTGGTCACCCGGGGGCCCTACCGTCTGCGGTGGCTGCGCCACCCGAACTACGTGGCGGTCGCCGTCGAGGGCGCGGCGCTGCCGCTGGTCCACAGCGCGTGGGTCACCGCCGCCGTCTTCACGGTGCTCAACGCCGCGCTGATGGTCGTGCGCATCCGCTGCGAGGAGTCCGCCCTCGCCTGGGCCGTCCAGCAGGAGGCGGCCGCGCAGGCCCCGGCGCGGGACGGGTCGGGGTGATCGACCTCCTGGTGGCCGGGGGCGGGCCCACCGGGTTGGCCGCCGCCATCAACGCGGCGCTGGCCGGGATGGAGGCCGTGGTCGTGGAGCCGCGCCCGGCCCCGGTGGACAAGGCGTGCGGCGAGGGCCTGATGCCCGCCGGGGTGGCCGCCCTGCGCGCCCTGGGCGTGGAGGTCACCGGCCGGCCTCTGCGCGGCATCCGTTACCTGGACGCGCGGCGGCAGGCGGACGCGCCGTTCCGGCACGGGCCCGGCCTGGGCGTGCGCCGCACCCGGCTGCACGCGGCCCTGGCCGAGCGCGCGGCCGAGGTGGGGGTCAAGGTCGTCCACGGGCGGGTGGAGGGCGTGCGCCAGCGGCCGGGCTTCGTCGAGGCGGCCGGGATGCGGGCCCGCTGGCTGGTCGCCGCCGACGGCCTGCACTCGCCGCTGCGCCGGGCGCTCGGCCTGGAGCTCCCCCCGGGACGCGCTCCCCGCCGGTACGGGCTGCGCCGGCACTTCCAGGTCGCCCCGTGGACGGACTTCGTCGAGGTGCACTGGGCCGCGCGCGGCGAGGCGTACGTGACGCCGGTGGCCGACGGCCTGGTCGGCGTGGCGGTGCTCAGCCGCGAGCGGCGCCCCTACGAGGAGCACCTGGCGCAGTTCCCCGCGCTGCTCTCCCGCCTGGCAGGCCCGGCCGCGACCTCGGTGCGCGGCGCGGGCCCTCTGCGGCAGCGCGCCCGCGCCCGCGTGGCCGGGCGGGTCCTGCTGGCCGGGGACGCCGCCGGCTACGTGGACGCCCTCACCGGCGAGGGCGTCTCGATCGGGCTGCTGTCGGCGCGCGCGCTGATCGGATGCCTGCGGGCCGGGCGGCCGGAGGCCTACGAGGGGGCGTGGCGGCGGCTGTCGCTGCGCCACCGCCTGCTGACCGGCGCGCTGCTCGCCGCCCGCCGCCACCCGCTGCCCGCCGGGCTGATCGTCCCCGCCGCCCGCCGCCTGCCCGTCGTGTTCACCGCCGCCGTCAACGCCCTGGCGTGAGGCCCCGCGCCGGGGTCAGCGGGACTCGAAGCGCTCCCGGCGGACGGTGACCTTCTTGCCCTTGATGGTGGTCTGGCGCAGCGAGGAGATCACGTCCTCCACCGACTGGTCGGGCACCTCGACCAGGGAGAAGCGGTCGGCGATCTCGATGGCGCCGATGTCGCGGCCGCTGAGGCGCGACTCGTTGGCGATGGCGCCCACCAGATCCTGCGGCCGGACGCCCGCCGACCGGCCGGCTCCGATGAAGACGCGGGTCATGCCGCTTCCGGGGCCCCGGCCGCGCCGCTCGTCGCGCCCGGGCTGCTCGCGCCGCCCGCGGCCCTCGCGCTCGGGCCGCAGCGGCACGTCGGGGATCTCCTCCTCGTCGGCCGCCGCGCCGCTGGACTCGTGGGCGAGCTTGACCGCGGCCATGGCGATTTCCACCAGGTCGAACTCGTCGGCGAGGGTCTCGACCACGACCCGGAACTGCTCCAGGTCGTCTTGGAGCATGCTCTCCTCCAGCGCCGAGCGGGTGAGCTCGAGCCGGCGGGCCCGCAGGTCGGCGACCGTCGGGACCTTCTCGACCGTGATGCGCGACTTGGTGACCCGCTCGATGGTCTTGAGCATGCGGTGCTCGCGCGGCTCGGCGAGCGTGATCGCCACGCCCTCGCGCCCGGCCCGGCCCACGCGGCCGATGCGGTGGACGTAGGACTCGGGGGCGGAGGGGACGTTGTAGTTCACCACGTGGGTGAGCTGCTCGATGTCCAGGCCGCGCGCGGCGACGTCGGTGGCGACCAGCAGGTCGGCGGTGCCGGCGCGCAGCCGCGCCATCACGCGGTCGCGCTGTTCCTGGCCCATGCCGCCGTGCAGCGCCTCGGCGCGGTAGCCGCGCCCGTTCATCGTCTCGGTGAGCTGGTCGACCTCCTCGCGGGTGCGGCAGAAGACGATCGCCGCCTCGGGGGCCTCGACGTCAAGGACGCGCCCGAGGGCGGTGGGCTTGTGCGCCCGCGGGACGACGTAGGCGCTCTGCCGCACGCGCGGGGCCTCGCCCGGCGCGGCGGTCTCGCGCTCGATCTGGATGCGCACCGGGTCGGTGAGGTGCTGGCGGGCGATGGAGTTGATGCGCGGCGGCATCGTCGCCGAGAACAGGACGGTCTGCCGCACTTCGGGGGTCTCCTGGAGGATCGCCTCGATGTCGTCGGCGAAGCCCATGTCGAGCATCTCGTCGGCCTCGTCCAGCACGACCATGGTGAGGGCGTCCAGGCGCAGCGTCCGGCGGCCGATGTGGTCCAGCGCGCGGCCGGGGGTGGCCACGACGACGTCCACGCCGCGCTGGAGCTCGCGGAGCTGGCGCCCGATGGGCTGGCCGCCGTAGATCGGCAGCACGCGCGTGCCGAGGTCGCGGCCGTAGCGGTGCACGGCCTCGGAGACCTGGACGGCCAGTTCGCGGGTGGGCACCAGGACCAGGGCCAGCGGGTCGCCATCGCCGCGTCCCGCGGGCATGCGCTGCAGGATCGGCAGCGCGAAGGCCGCGGTCTTGCCGGTGCCGGTGGCGGCCTGGCCAAGCAGGTCGCGCCCTTCCACCAATGGTCCGATCGCCTCGCGCTGGATCGGCGTGGGCTCCTCGTAGCCGAGGCCGGACAGCGCGCGCAGGAGTTCGGGGCGCAGTCCGAGGTCGGCGAAGCCTGGCGCTTCTTCGACGCTGGAGGTCATGATCGGGCTCCTCGTTCTGACGGGCGCGCATGGGACGCCGTCGACACCATGTTCCACTGCCGTGGCTCGTTTCCCGCAGGCCGGGGTCCCACACCGGCGCGTGCATCCACCCCTGCGTGCTACCCTGCGGCGCAGCGGCGGCCCGTCCGCTCGTCGGGACGGCCCTCGCGCGCTCACGAGAGAGGAAAGTTTACTTCAGCCACAGACCACCCGAGGTGCCGCGGCCTCGAGGACCGCGATCGGCGACGCCGGGCGAGGACGGTCCGCGGTCCGGTCTCACCCGTCGTGGACGGCGCCGTCCTTGCGGCGGGTGGAGGGCGAATGGGCGGTCTGGCAGGGGAATCGGGCTGCCTCGCCGAGCCGCACTGTTCGGCTGGTGTTCACCTCCGCTCACCGAACGGGCAGCGATCCACATTTAACCTGACATGGCCTCTTATCCCCCCAACCGAGGACAGTCATGGCCATTTCCCTCGTCAAGGCGAGCACCCCCCGAAAGCTCCTGTCCGCCGCCGCCGCGCTCGGCGCCGCCGCCACCCTCGCACTGTGGGGCGGAGCAGGGACCGGCGCCGCGGCGGCCGTGCCCACCCCGAGCCACGTGGTCGTCGTGGTGCTGGAGAACCACGCCTACTCCCAGGTCATCGGCAGCTCCAGCGCCCCCTACATCAACTCGCTGGCCACCGGCGGCGCGAACCTCACCCAGTTCTACGCCGAGACCCACCCGAGCCAGCCGAACTACTACGCCATGTTCTCCGGCGGCACCCAGGGCATCACCGGTGACGCCTGCGTCACGATCGGCTTCAGCTCCGCCGCCAACCTCGGCTCGGAACTGATCGCGGCCGGCAAGACCTGGGCCAGCTACAACGAGGGGCTGCCCTCCCAGGGCTCCACCGCCTGCACCAGCAGCGGCGGCAAGTACGCCCAGAAGCACAACCCGTGGTTCGGCTTCAAGAACGTGCCGACCTCCACGGCCCGCACGATGGCCCAGTTCCCCACCGACTTCACCACGCTCCCGAAGGTCTCCTTCGTGGTGCCGAACCTGTGCAACGACATGCACGACTGCTCGGTCTCGACCGGTGACGGCTGGCTGAAGAGCAAGCTCGGCGCCTACGCGACCTGGGCCAAGAGCAACAACAGCCTGCTCGTCGTGACCTTCGACGAGGACAACCGCCTGGCCGGCAACCGCGTCGCCACCGTCGTCTACGGCCAGCCGGTCATCCCCGGCAGCAAGCCCTCCACCACCTACAACCACTACAACCTGCTCAGGACCCTCGAGGACATGGCCGGGCTGACCACGCACGCGGGCAACGCGGCGTCGGCCTCCGCCATCACCGGAATCTGGAG
Source organism: Sphaerisporangium sp. NPDC005288 (assembly GCF_040607475.1). Classification (NCBI taxonomy): domain Bacteria; kingdom Bacillati; phylum Actinomycetota; class Actinomycetes; order Streptosporangiales; family Streptosporangiaceae; genus Sphaerisporangium; species Sphaerisporangium sp. NPDC005288. The sequence goes on from NZ_JBEXGT010000079.1 coordinate 9,117, forward strand.
CTGAGCTTGTACCTGGCCGAACGCGGCCCGGACCAGGCCGCCGAGTCCGGGGACCCCTCCCCGGGCTCGGCGGTCCGCCCGGGCCGGGCCGTCAGGGCCGTCCCCGCGACGGTCCTGGCGCTCGGGACCGTCAGCCTGATCACCGACGTCTCCTCCGAGATGGTCGCCGCCGTGCTGCCGCTGTACCTGGTGGCCGGGCTGGGCCTCAGCCCGCTCGGGTTCGGGCTGCTCGACGGCGTCTACAACGGGGTCAGCGGACTGGTGCGCCTGTTCGGCGGCCACCTGGCCGACCGGGGCGGGCGCCACAAGGCCGTCGCCCTGGCCGGGTACGGGCTGTCGGCGCTGTGCAAGCCGCTGCTGCTGCTCGCGCACACGCTCCCGGCGATCGGCGCGGTGCTGGCGCTGGACCGGGCCGGCAAGGGGCTGCGCACCGCTCCGCGGGACGCGCTGATCTCGCTGTCCACGCCGCCGGAGACCCGGGGCCGCGCCTTCGGGGTGCACCGCGCGATGGACACCGGCGGGGCGCTGCTCGGCCCTCTGGCCGCGTTCCTGGTGCTGGGCGCGGCCGCCGAGGGGTACGACGCGGTCTTCACCGTCAGCTTCTGCGCCGCCGCACTGGGCGTGCTGGTGCTCGTCCTGTTCGTCCCGTCCCGCCCCACGGGCCCGGACACCCGGCCGGCCGCCGCGCGGGACGGAGCGGCGGACGGGGCGCCGCCGGTCACGCTGCGGTCGGCGGTGGCTCTGCTGGGCCGTCCGGAGGTCAGGCGGCTGGCCGTCTGCGCGGCGCTGCTCGGTCTCACCACCGTCAGCGATGCCTTCGTGTACCTGATGCTGCGCCACCGGCTCGGGATCGCCGAGCAGTGGTTCCCGCTGCTGCCGCTCGGCACGGCCGTGGTCTTCCTGCTGCTGGCGCTGCCGCTCGGCGTGCTGGCCGACCGCGTGGGCCGCCGCAGGGTGTTCCTCGCCGGCCACCTGGCCCTGCTGGCCGCCTACGGGCTGCTGCTCGCGGCTCCGGCCGGCCCCGTCGTGCCGTTCGCCGTGCTGGCCCTGCACGGCGCGTTCTACGCGGCGACCGACGGCGTGCTCGCCGCCGCCGCGGCCGGCGCCGTACCGGCCGAGCTGCGGGCGAGCGGGCTCGCGCTGATCGGCACCGGGCAGGCGCTGGCCCGCTTCTGCTGCTCGATCGCCGTCGGCGCGGCCTGGACCGCGCTCGGCGACCGGGCCGTGCTGCGGGCCGCGATGGCGGGGCTGGCGCTGTGCGCGGCCTGGGCGGCCTACGCCCTGCGCGGCCGGGAGGCCCGGTGAGCCGCCGGGCCCGCGTGGTGGCGCTGCTGGCCGGGGTCGTCCTGCTCGGCTCGGTCGCCTTCGCCTCGGTGCTGCACGCCGCGGGCCGCGCGGGCGAACGGGACCGGCCGCGGCCCGGCGGCCCGTCCGTCGCCGCGGGCGCCGTTCGTCTCGACGCGCGCGGGGCGATGGTCTTCCGCAACATGGAATGGGGGCCGCACCGCGACGAACTGGTCTCGGTGCCGGCCGCCGACCCCGGCGCGGCGCGGACGGCCGCGCCGGTGCGCTGCCTGCGCTTCCACGCCGCGGCCGGGGTCGGCGTGTGCCTGCGCAAGGTGGACGGCGCGCTCGGCGAGAGCTACTTCGCCTCGATCGTCGACTCCGGCCTGCGGACGCTGCGCGACTACCCGCTCGCGGGCGTCCCGTCGCGGACGCGGGTCTCGCCGTCCGGGCACCTGGCCGCCTGGACGGTGTTCGCCGGCGGCGACTCCTACGCGGGCGGGGACTTCTCCACCCGCACCTCGATTGTCGATGTCAGGACCGGGGCGCTGACCGCGAGCCTGGAGAGCTACGCGATCGTCAAGGACGGCCGCCCCTACCACGCCGCCGACGTGAACCTCTGGGGCGTCACCTTCGCCGACGACGCCCGTTTCTACGCGACCTTGGCGACCAAGGGCCGCACCTACCTGGTGCGCGGGGACCTCGCCACGCGCACGGTGACCACCGTGCGCGCCAACGTCGAGTGCCCCTCGCTGTCGCCCGACGGCACCCGTCTGGTGTTCAAGAAGCGGGTGGCCGGCCTGAGCCCGGACGAACCGTGGCGGCTGTACGCGCTGGACCTGGCGAGCATGCGCGAGACGCCGCTGGCCGAGGGGCGCAGCGTGGACGACCAGGTCGTCTGGGCGGACGCGCGCACGGTGGTGTACGGCCTGGCCGGCGACTTCGGCGCCGACCTGTGGTCGGTCCCCGCGGACGGCTCCGGCGCGCCCAGGCGAGTGGCGGGCGCCGCCCTCAACCCCGCCTACGTCGGCTGAGCCCGACGCGGGCCGCTCCCCGCGAGCGGCCTCCCGCGAGCGGCTCCCCTGGGCGGCTTCCCTGGGCGGCTTCCCTGGGCGGCTTCCCTCGGGCCGCTCCCTTCGGGCGGCACCCCTCGGGCGGCTTCCCGGGAACCGGAGCGCGGCCCGCGTCCTGGCCGTGTAGGGCGCCGCCCGGCGGGCACAGGGGTCGCATGAAGCGGACTCTCGTGAAGACCTCGCTGGCGGTCGCGGCGGCCGCCGTGGCCGGAAGCGTGGGGACCGACCCCGACTCCCTCTGGTACCGGCGGCTGCGCAAGCCCGCCTGGCAGCCGCCTCCGCCCGCCTACGCCGCCGTGTGGACCCCGCTGTACGCGCTGATCGCCTACGCCTCGGCACGGGCGCTGGCCCGCGCCGGCGAGGCGGACCGGCGGGCGCTCGGCCGCGCCCTGGGCGTCAACCTGGCGCTGAACGCGGCCTGGACGCCGATCTTCTTCCGCATGCGCTCCCCCAGGGCGGCGCTGGCGGAGCTGGTGGCCCTGAACCTCTCCAACGCCGTCCTCGCCCGCCGCGTCCTGCGGGCCGACCGGCCGGCGGGGCTGCTGCTGCTCCCCTACGCCGGCTGGACGCTCTTCGCCACGGCGCTCAACGCGGCGATCGTGCGCCGCAACCCGGGGTCACGCGCCGAGAACGCGGCATGACCGAGATGAGACCTGGTCTGACGCCTGACCTGGAGCAGGCGCGGGAGCGCACGATCGACGACGTGGTGGGGCCTGGGACGGTCGTGCTGTTCTGCGGCATCAATCCCGGCCTGTACTCCGCGGCCACCGGGCACCACTTCGCCCGTCCCGGCAACCGGTTCTGGCCCGCGCTCCACCTGTCGGGGTTCACCCCCCGACTCCTGCGCCCGAGCGAGCAACACCTGCTGCCCTCCTACGGGCTGGGCATCACCAACCTGGCGCCGCGCGCGACGGCCAAGGCGGCGGAGCTGTCCCAGAAGGAGCTGCGTGAGGCCCCGGACCGGCTCGCCCGCCTGGCGCGCGAGACGGCCGTCGAGGTCGTCGCCGTCGTCGGCGTCTCGGCCTACCGCGTCGCCTTCGACCGGCCGAAGGCGGCCGTCGGCCCCTGCGATGACGGCGACGACATGGTCGGCCCCGCGCGCCTGTGGATCCTGCCCAACCCCAGCGGCCTCAACGCGCACTACACCCTGCCCGCCCTCGCCGCCGAGTTCCGCCGCCTCCGCCAGACCGTCACCCTGCCACGCGGATCGTGATCGCGTGACGGGGTTGTGATCGCGCGGCGCCCGGCCTACGTTGCGGATATCAACCGCATACCGTGATCACCGGCCACGCGAATTCCCATCCGGCCGGCACGGGCTCGCAGGGCCGCACCGGCCCGAGGGGGAGGCTCGATGACCGACCAGGCCGCGATCCCGCTGTACATGGCCCGCGAGGGGCTGGCGCCGTCCGCCGAGGCGTCCGCCCTGCGCGACAGCGGGCGGCTGCTGAAGGTCCCGGTGACCCTGGGCAGCGGCGAGGCGTGGCTGGTCACCCGGTACGCCGACGTCCGCGAGGTGTTGTCCGACCCCACCCGGTTCAGCAACGCGCTCAGCGCCGCCGCCGCCGCGCCGCTGTCCATCGGCCTGAGCGACGAGGAGCGCGCGCGCAGGCGCAAGGGGCAGTTACTGGCGTTCGACCCGCCGGAGCACACCCGCCTGCGGCGCATTCTGGCCCCCGAGTTCACCATGCGGCGCATGCGCGTCCTGGAGCCGCGCATCGCCGAGATCGTCGACGCTCAGCTCGACGAGCTGGAGCGGCTGGGCCCGGGCGCCGACTTCATGGCCGCCTTCGCGCTGCCCGTCCCCTCGCTGGTGATCTGCGAGCTGCTGGGTGTCCCAGCTGGCGACCGCTCCGAGTTCCAGGAGCGCACCTCCCGCCTCCTCGACATGTCCCGGCCCCGCGAGGAGCGCGCCCAGGTCGGCCGCGAGAGCGACACCTACATGCGGGGGCTGGTCGCCCGTGCGCTGGCCGACCCGGGCGAGGACATCCTGGGCATGCTGATCCGCGAGCACAGGGACGAGCTGGACGCCGACGCGCTGACCAACATCGCCGGCATGCTGCTGACCGCCGGGCACGAGACCACGGCGAACATGCTGGCCCTGGGGACGCTCGCGCTGCTGACCAGCCCCGGCGAGCTGGCCGCGCTGCGCGCGGGCCTGGACGACGCCGAGCAGGTGGAGGCGGCGGTGGAGGAGCTGCTGCGCTTCCTCAGCGTCGCCCACTCCGGCATCCCGCGCGCGGCGGTGCGCGACGTCGAGATCGCCGGGCAGCTCATCTCCGCCGGCGACCAGGTGCTGTTCGCCCTCGCCCCCGCCAACCGCGACCCCGACTTCGTCGAGGACGGCGACCGGCTCGACGTGTCGCGCAAGCCGACGCCGCACGTCGCCTTCGGCCACGGGCCGCACCACTGCCTGGGCGCGCCGCTGGCCCGCGCCGAGATGGCCCTGGCCTTTCCCGCGCTGCTGCGCAGGTTCCCCGACCTGGCGCTCGCCGTGCCGCCGGAGGAGATCCGGTTCCGCCCGTTCCACGTCGTCTACGGCGTGGAGACTCTGCCGCTCACCTGGACGCGGACCACAGGGGCGGGGACCGACCCTCAGCCCCGATAGCCGGATATGTCATGACACACACGCCCCTCGCCGGGGATCGCCCGCGCGAGGGGCCCCTCCCCGCCCACGGAAAGACCCGAAGCCGGTCAGAGGCCGGCTCAGCCCTCACCGGGAGATGCTCACCCGCGTCATCTCGGTCAACGGTGCACGGCGCGCATGCTGTCGGCCGGGTAACGCTCGCCGGAGGCCACGCCGGGCGGGGCGACGGCGTCGACGGCGGCCAGGTCGTCGGGGGTGAGGGTGATCTCGACGGCCGCCGCGTTGGCCTCCAGGTACGCCCGGCGCTTGGTCCCGGGGATCGCCACGATGTCCGGCCCCTGGGCGAGCACCCAGGCCAGCGCGAGCTGGGAGGAGGTGACGCCCTTGGCGTCGGCCAGCACCCGGATGCGGTCGACCACCGCGAGGTTCCTGGCGAAGTTCTCCCGCTGGAAACGTGGATGGGCGCTCCTGCGGTCGCCCTCGGCCAGGTCGTCCGCGCTGCGGATCGTGCCGGTGAGGAACCCGCGGCCGAGCGGGCTGTAGGCGACGAAGCCGATGCCGAGCTCGCGGACCGCGGACAGCACGCCGTTGTGCTCGACGTCCCGGGTGAACAGGGAATACTCGGTCTGCAGCGCGGTCAGCGGGTGGACGGCGTGCGCGCGGCGGATCGTCGCCGGAGCCGCCTCGGAGATGCCGAGATGGCCGACCTTGCCTTCGGCGACCAGCTCCGACAGCGCGCCGAAGGTCTCCTCCACGGGGACCTGCGGGTCGACGCGGTGCTGGTAGTACAGGTCGACGTGGTCGACGCCGAGGCGTTTGAGTGAGCCGTCCAGCGCCTGGCGCAGGTAGTCGGGGCGCCCGTTGACCCGGCCGGTCTGCCTGCCGTCCACGACCTCGTTGCCGAACTTGGTGGCCAGCACGACCTCCTCGCGGCGCCCGGCGATCGCGCGGCCGACGAGGCTCTCGTTTCGCCACGCGCCGTACATGTCGGCGGTGTCGAGGAAGGTGATGCCGAGGTCGAGCGCGCGGTGGATGGTGGCGATCGCCTCCTTCTCGTCCGCGGGACCGTAGATGGTGCTCATCCCCATGCAGCCGAGCCCCTCGGCGGAGACGCTGAGCCCTTGGCTGCCCAGCCGGCGCTGTCGCATTGCTGAACTCCCTATTTCGCTATATCCACGGTCCGTCCCTGTGCGGAGGGTGACGGCCGCTTGATCCCTCTCTGTAGGATCTTCGCGCCTCACCGCCCTCCACGCCATCACCCCTGCACCGGCCCACTCAAAGCCCCCTCAAAGCGCCATCAAAGCCTGGCTTGCCCGCGCCCGCGGCCGCCGCCGGTGGGGCGGCCGCGGGGCGGGCGGTCACGGCCGCCGGACGGGTCCGGGCCTCAGCAGTACTGCGACTGCTTGCCGATGATGCGGTAGACGCAGTCGGAGTACTCCAGCAGGCGCAGGACGGCCTCCTTGTTGCGGGTGGTCTGGGTCACGATCTGCTCGTCGGGCGGGTAGAAACCGGGCGAACTGCCCTTGGGGTACATCTCGAAGGTGTAGCTGAAGATCTTGTAGTTGCCCCACAGCCAGTCGTTGATGGTGCCGTCGGTGATGTAGAGGTCGCTGGACTGCTCGGCGGTGTAGCCGTTGGTCGAGGCCATGTTGCGGCCGAGCGTCGCCAGGGCGTTCTGGTCGTCCACGGTCAGGCCGGCCGCGGTGTCGTTGTAGGTGTAGCCGTAGGGCCACAGGACGAGCTCGCTGTAGGTGTGGAAGTCGATGTTGCTCTTGATCTGCTGGGTGCCGCCGACGACCCGGGTGCGCACCCAGTTGGCCAGCGTGCGCACCTCGGGGGCCGACTCGGCCGAGGCGCCCCGGTAGGTCTCGCTGGAGGCGGAGCCGGAGGAGCCGCCGCAGCATCCCCACAGGTAGGCCCAGTTGCGGTTGAGGTCGGTGCCCACCGACGAGGACCCGGAGTTGGGCTGCCGGTTCTTGCGCCACGAGCGGTAGGACCCGGTGGAGATGTCGTACTCGCCGCCGTCGGGGTTGAGGTCGGGCATGATCCAGATCTCGCGGGAGTTCACCAGGCCGGTGATCCGGCTGTCGGAGCCGTAGCCGGAGGTGAGCAGGTTGAGCAGGTAGAGGGCCATCTCGACGGTCAGGTGCTCGCGGGCGTGCTGGTGGGCGGTGAACAGCACCTCCGGCTCGCTCTCGTCGGTCGCAACGTTGTCGCTGATCTTGATGCCGACCAGGTCGCGGCCCCCGTAGGAGGTCCCGTAGCTGAACTTTCTGGCGATGGACGGGTAGCTCGCGACCACCTGGTTCACGGTGGCGGTCATCTCGGCGTAGTTGTGGTATCCCGAGTCGGCCGACGGGAAGTCCTGGGGCTTGGGCAGCACGGGCGACAGCGGGCGCGGGAGCCGGGTGACCGTGTAGCCGAGGCCCTTGATCTGGCCGACCTCGGCGTCGGAGGCCGTGACCACGACCGATGTGGCCGCCACCTCGTCGATCGCCGCGCCGGTGGCCGCGATCGCGGTCCGCTGCACGGCCGTGCTCGGCCCGTCGATCCGGTACTGGTAGTTGGGGGGTGGCTCCGCCGAGGCACCCGCCCCGGTGATCCCGCTGGTGCACAGCAGGGCCAGGATCGCCAACCCCGCGAGCAGACGACGTCTCACCTGAATCCTCCTCGAGGCGCGCGCTCTGGGGTTGTCACGCGCCTGCACCGAGAGTCAGGTCAACCGTCGAAAGTTTGAAGGCCCAATTTTTCGTGACTTGCTAGGACCCAGGGCATTGATCCGATCAGTCGGAAAGGGCAGTGGAAGTGCGGAAGCGATGATTAGAGCGCGCCAGGGGGGTAGCACCCATGCCGACCGACACATCAGCGGCCGGACGGGCCGCCTAAAGCTATCCCCCAAGGAGAAAGAATCCTCATGGCCCTTCCCGTTCTCACCCCCGAGCAGCGCCAGGCCGCTCTTGTCAAGGCGACCGAGGCCCGGCAGGCGCGGGCCGCCCTGCTCGCGCAGCTCAAGAGCGGCGATCTGACCCTGGCCGAGTTGTTCAAGCGCGACGACGACACCGCGAAAAAGATCAAGGTGTCGCAGGCGCTGCGCGCTCTGTCCGGTATCGGCCCGACCAAGGCGGCCGCTCTCATGGAGCGGGCCGGCGTCGACGACAAGCGCCGCATCGGCGGCCTGGGCGTCCAGCAGCGCCGCAAGCTGGTGGAGGCGGTGTCCTCCTGATCATCGCGCCGGCGGTGGGGGCGTCGGCACGCGCTCCCCTCGCCGGCCGATCTTTGGCCAACCCTGCCATTCTCCGCGAAGTCCTCAGCGCATAGTCTCCCAATGACGACATGGCTGCGGGGAGGCGACCCTTTGAGCAAGCTCACGGAAGACGAGCGCAGGGATCTGCGGGACATCCTGTCGAGCCCGGAGCTCAACGACCCACGGGTGCACGCCGACCGGGAGGTCGGCCAGCAGCTCGCGGACTTCTTCCGCAAGGACATGCCGGACGTGGACGAGGTGGTCATCGGCCGCATCTTCCTGCGGACCGCCGTGACGATCACCCAGCTCGGCGACGCCGGGATGCCGCTGGAGCAGATCGCCAACATCCTCACGCTGAGCGCCCTGGACCTCACCGCCCTGGAGCTCGCGCGCGACCCCGGCCCCTGACCGGCGGGCGCGCGGCCGTCGCGGCCCGCCCGCATCCTCCGGAAACGGCGGCCCGCCCGCATCCTCCGAAAAACGGCGGCCCGGTCCCCGCGAACGGCGCGAGCGCCCGGCTCCCGGGGACTCCGGGGGACGGGCGCTCGGTTGTCGGCCGGGGCCGAGGGTCAGCGGACGACCTTCACATAGTCGGTCGCCGACGAGCCGTACAGCCCGCGGGAGCCCTCGAACACGACCTTCCACGTGCCGGACCAGTAGGCCGGGATCTTCGTGTAGAAGGACCCGTCCGGGTTTGTCTCGATCGTGTCGACGTACTCCCACTTGCCGCCGTGGGCGCGGTGGAAGTACACCCCGATCTTCTTCCAGCCGAGCTGACGCCAGTTGTGCCAGCGGTTGTCGGCGTCGCAACGGTTGTCGCCCACGACGTAGGCGTCACCGTTCCACCACCAGTCGCCGTAGCACCGGGCGGTCTGCAGCTTGCCCGACAGGGAGAGCTTGCGGCCCTTCTTGACGGGCTCGGGGCTCGCATCGAACCCGGCGATGCGCGTCGCGCGCGGCCCCTGGTGCGGGTGGGCCTGCACGACCTTGACGAAGAAGGAGTCGTGCGCCTCGGCGACCTTGCCGTTGTCGCCGGTCGCCGTGACGTGAACAAGCCACTTCCCGGCCGGATCGTGCCGGTCGAGGACGATGGTCTTGTCCCACCTCTTCCAGTCCGAGCCGCTCTTGGACGCCTTCGCGGCCCCGGGGCAGGGGTTGCAGTCAGGCTGCGCGCCCTCTCCCGTGGGATCGAAGTCGATCTTCACGTCCTCGGCGCCCACGGTCGTGACCGTGACGGTGACCGCGACGTGATCGCCTCCGCGAATGACCACCGGATCGGGGGTCACTCGGACGGATTCGATGCTGACCGTGGTGTCCGGCGTCTCGTCCGCCATCGCCGGCGCGGCAACCGAGAGCGCCGAGGCGCCCATGGCGGCCGCTACCAGAGCGGTAGCGATGCGTTTCATCATGCGGAACTTCCTCTCCCCGTAGAGAAAGGCATCCCAGGGGGGGTGTGCCTACGTCATAGACGCCGAAAGAGGGAGAAAAGTTGCGCCGCCCTCACGAGAAGATCTACACATATCGGACACGCAATGAGATTGTTATACGGGGAACGGCGGCATATGTCCTATTTACGTCACGTGTGTCGGATAACCCGGACGACACCGGCGTACCTCCGCGTCCCCGGATACACGACGCGCCACACCCCGTGCCTGCGTGGCACCCTCCGGTGGAACACTCCTTCGCGGTCGGTCCGCGCCCGCGCCTGGATCTTCCAGCGACGCCCGCCGTGCTTCCTGAACTGGATGCTCACCCGCTGCCGGGGGAAGGACCAGTAGTCGAACCTGCCGGTCGGGTCCACGCGCATCAGCGTCCCGCTCACCCGCAGCGCCCTTGCCCGCCTGCGCGCCCGCACGGCCTGGACGCCGGTGCTGGAGGTCGGCGGACCTGGAGCGCCCGGAGCCGGGTCATGAGGCGGCGCTCGTAAGGGTGGGGCTCAGCCGGTGAGGCGGGAGAAGAAC
>NZ_JBEXGT010000080.1:0-19004 GCF_040607475.1 Sphaerisporangium sp. NPDC005288
GGCGGGTACGGCGGACGTGACATCGGCACTTGTGAACTCCTCCCAGGACACATCGTCCCAAGCACTCGGCTGTCCACAAGACCGGGGCAACATCACTCCCTCAACGCCAACAGCGTGACCGCCTACCAAGTCATCGAGCTGCCGCGAACTCCTCAAGACCAACCCGAAGGCGTGTTGCGGTTAGCACTCGGCCCTGTAACCCACCGCAGCTGGTGGGAACACGCTGCGGACTTCGTAGACAAGAAAATCGAAAACGCCCCTGATCTGTCGCAGTTCGGCCGCGACCTCTGGTGAACGAGAGCGATGGAAACCTGTCGGCCTGGCCCGACGGCGAACCGGCTGATGCGTCGCAGCTACTCACCGTACTTCCGCCGAAGCAAGCTCTAGGCCACCCTTGCGGGGGTGCACAGCAGAAGGCTCCCGCCGGCTGCATACCTGACGGAAGCCCTCTGGCTACCCCTGCAGTTCGTTCCAGATGGTGAGGGTGTCGACCACCAGCACCGAGGAGGCATGGCGCTTCAGGCGCTGCGCCATCCCCAGGCGTACGGTTTCACAGCTGCCTATAGTGATCTCAGGGTCTGGACAGCGATGAGCCACAGACTGAAGGTCCCTGCGAAGGCGAGCCCGCCGCCGAGGATGGCTGCGGGCAGCGAGTGGTTCTGCCACCAAGTGAGGATGCCGGCGAGTAGAGCAATGATCGCTGCGACAGCCAGGCCGAGCAGCAGCATGAGGGTGTCGATGACCGTCACCCGACACCTTCCCTGGGCTCTTGGCCGATGCTCTGCAGCTCAAGAGCAATGCGCTGCACTTGGCCCGCGATGTCATGGGCCGGGATCTCGTCCTGGGAGAGCGTCAGGGCCCAGTCAGGAGCGATGTTCCACGACTCTTGCCGGACTGGTTCGATACCGCGATCGCGGAAGTGGTCGAGGAGGTGCCGCAAGATTTCCCGGGCTACTCCCCTCGAACAGTCAATCGTCGCTAACCTGACCCAGCCCGGCATGAGGCGAAGGTTGATCCCGATCATGACGCGGCCGTCCTCGGGATGCGAGACCACCTCCAGTAGGGCAGGCCTTCCCAGATCCGATTGACGCCGGGCCCTTGCGCAGTACATGCATCCGCCCTGGCCGACACGGATGTTCGCGAACCGGGGCGTAACGATACTGGCGCACGTGGCGCAGCGGCATCGCCAACGGGCGCTCGCTCCCGGGTACGGTTCTAGCGGCACCAGTCCAGCCTCGAGCATGAGGGCGATGGCCTGGTCGAGTTCCAGCCGCAACCTGCTCCGGCCGCAAAGGCGACAGCCGGTCCCGCGAATGAGCACGGCGGCCGTTGTGGCGGTCACGTGGCCGTGAGGTTCGCACGCGACACTCAGGCGCTGCTGGTAGCCGGAGAACGCCTCCAACGGGACCAGCCGAGCAATGTGCATCGCCGCATTGAGCGGTCGCAGCGCCTCGAACTTCTTCAGGGCCTCGCAGGCAGCGGTGTAGGTCTCCCCCGTGAGCTTCATGCGAAGGCGCACGCGACGCTGGAAGTTCCGGGATAGGCGAGGTCGAGTAGGCATGACGTCCCTCTTGGCGGAGCCCTACGCACGCCACCCAGGACGGCATGTGATGAGAGTGGACGCGTCGTCACAGCCGCTTCGTCGTCGGCGCTCCGGGCGGCGTAGGCGCTTGGAGCTCGGACCGGCAGGCGTCTCTGCCAGGCAGCATCTTAGGAGACCTCCACTAAGACCTGCACCGATTTCTGGAAAGTCGATCAGCTTGTCGAGAAAGTGCGGCGATGTGATCCACTCGGGTGGCGAATTGGTTGGTCAAGCGAATGGATAGTCCCCCAGTCGCCTCAGACCGATCTGGCCGTGTTCGGATAGTTGATCGCCAATGCTGTAGAGATGCTGCCTCGCGAGGACAGCGACCGTCGCCGGGGTACCTTCGTGGCGGACTTTCCGGCTCGATCGACCGTGGGCGCCTGGTCACCCAGCGCTGGCACCTGAGCAGCTTCCCTTTGCCGCGTTGCTCAATCTGTTGTCCACCTGCGCACCACGAGGATCGGCCAGAGATGTCCTGGACGACGCCTGAGCGATGATCTTGCGACCGTCACGAACCACTATGGCAATCCAAGGTACCCTCGGCCCGTATTGGCCATCAGCAACGCCGACATCCCAAAGCGCACCCTGAAACGGCTGTCGTGGCCGCCACCCGACCACGAGTCTCCCTCTACGATCATCCGGTTCTACCTGTAGCCGGAGATGATCGTCGCCCGCCGCAGCGCCTGACACCCCCGCAGAGCGCCCTCAGCCTTACCGGCCCGGGAAGGCGTGGGAAGCGGTATTCCTGCGAAATGCCGAGGGTCTACAGTCGTGCGATGACCGCCACTGCGACCGAGCCGGGCACGCCGCTGCCGTCGATCGTCACTTGCTGCGCCGAGGTGCTGGCAGAGGAGGCCCAAGCGCTGCAGGCGAGCGTGGAGAGCACTGGCCAGCAGCCTCGCCCGGGCTCGCCGTACATGGTCGAGCGGGAGGTGTCGCAATCCGCGTCTGAACACAGCAAGAGGCTGTGGAGCGAGGCGCATCGCACAGCGCGCACGATCCTGCTCAATCTTATTGACCACTTGGCGATGCTCAGAAAGGCGTTCTCGGGGCCTGAGCTGCCGCTGTACGCGCACATCACCCTGTCTCGGGTTGTCGCGGAGGCCGCGGCCCAGGTGTGCAACCTGATCGATCCGGATGTTGGGTACCGGGATCGGGTGCTGCGTGCTGCTCTGCTGGGACTTCGCAGTCGCACCCAGGAGGTGTCGGCCATCTGCAGCCTTCCGGACGAGCATCCGGTGAGGGTCATCGGCGCGCTGGAGAAAACCATGCATGCACGTGACGAGTTCATCAGCCTGATGGAGAAGGCCGACCTTGAAGTACGCCGCCGCGGTGAACGGCTCACGGGAGTGAGATATCGCGACGACGGCCCGTTCCTGGACTTGGAGCCGAAATTGACCCCGCTGGTGAACCGCCTGTTCCCGGACCGCCCGGCCGGATACCAGATCGGTTCTGGCGTCGTGCACAGCCTAGAGTGGATGCTGCGCGACGCTATCGCTGGTGATGGCACCGACGAAGTGCATGCCACGCCCGATCTGCTGGGCATTGGCGCGGCCACGCTGCTGGCCCTGGACGCGTGCGCGGCGGTTGCGGCGGCGTACGCGCGGCTGTACGGGCACGATCCCGCGACGGCGGCCGAGCTGAGCGCGCGACGGCGTCGCCGGATTGACGAGGCCTGCACCGTGGAGTTCGTTCGCCTGCAGCGCCTGCGTGCCACCGGGCGGTGACCTCGGAGTTGTTACTGGTGAGCTTGCCCGTTCGCTGTCGCGAGTCGTCGCGGCGTTCAATGCCTAACGGCGGGTAAGTGGAAGCCGATACCGGCAGGAGCGTGGCCGGCCCCGGACAGTCCGCCAACCACGCCGCCGCGCAGGTCGTCTCTCAGGTGCCCCATCTGACTGAGGAGACCTCTTGCGTGTCCGATCGCTATCTGCGCCGCGGCGCTCGCCGCCGGCCTGCTCGTCGTTCCTGCGACCGCGGGGACGGTCGGCGCGTCTGCGGCAGCGGCGGCCTGCCAGTACCGGCGGGTCGCCAACCACTGGAACTGCATCACACCGGGCGCGTTCTGCCCGGCCGCCGCTCACTACCGGTACGGGTATGCCAAGGTGACCAGCCGCAGGTACAAGTGCACGCTGACCAGCGGCGACATCCGGTGGCGCTGGCACCGCGCCTGACGGCGGCAACGCGGAAACCGCCCCGGCTCCCCGTGTCAGGGTGCCGGGGCGGCGTGTCAGGTGATCTCGAACCCGGTGAGTCCTTCCGGAAGGCCGTGCTGGACCGCGCGGACCATGGCTGCATGGAGCCACGGCCCGTCGCCGGCGACGATGGTGAGCGGTCCGCCGGCCACCGTGTACCACTCCTCGGCTCCGGTGTACTGGATGAGGATGGTGGCCTGGTCGCCTTCGACGTCGGTGGCCACCGTCAGCTCGCCGGTGATGACGCCGACCTCGTCGGTCATGACCCCGCCGGGGCCGGCCTCGACGTTTTTCTCATCCTCCCGGGTGGGAACACACTGAGGTCGACACCTACGGCCCTGGGGCGAGCACATCTCGCTCAACGGCCGGTCGGTTCGCCGGGACGCTGCGGTCGGCCAAGGACGGGTCCAAGGCCATCCCGGGGGGCTGCTATGTCAAGGAGTGGCGCCCAGTGGTGACGTCGCGAGGAGGCATCCGTTCATCGGCTTTTCGCATGCACACACCGACCCGCCCGGCCGGCCCGGACCCCGCGTGCAGGTGGGTATCGCGTGCCGCGCGAGTACGTCCTGGAGAAGGAGGTCGCGTGTGTATCGGCCCAGGTGCATCTCCCCGGCTCACCGCCTTGAAGCAGTCCCGCCGCTACGACATCGTGCTGAGAAGCCAACCGCCGATCACCTGCGTAACCAACCCCGCGTGTCGATACACCTAGCGGGAAGCCGGGCAGATCCGTCGGTACGGCTCGCCAGGGATGTACCGCTGCCACTCATCAGGAGTGAACCCTTGGCCCGTGATGCCACAGACTGCTCGCAGGAAATCCTGCGGCAACACAACGTTCCATACCTGCACTGTCTTGTCAGCCGAGGCGGAGGCCAGGCGCGTCCCGTCCGGGGAAAACACCACCGAGGCCACGTCGCTGGTGTGGCCGGTCAGCGAAGCGCCGAGCTGCCTGCCGGTGGCCACATCCCACACCCGCACCGTCTTGTCAGCTGAGGCGGAGGCCAGGCGCGTCCCGTCTGGAGAGAACGCCACCGAAATCACCCCGTCAGTGTGGCCGGTCAGCGAAGCGCCGAGCTGCCTGCCGGTGGCCACATCCCACACCCGCACCGTCTTGTCGTCTGAGGCGGAGGCCAGGCGCGTCCCGTCCGGGGAGAACGCCACCGAGTACACCGCGTCAGTGTGGCCGGTCAGCGGAGCGCCGAGCTGCTTGCCGGTGTCCACATCCCACACCCGCACGGTGTAGTCGAGCCCGGCGGAGGCCAGGCGCGTCCCGTCTGGGGAGAACGCCACCGAGTACACCGTGTCGGTGTGGCCGGTCAGCGGAGCGCCGAGCTGCTTGCCGGTGGCCACATCCCAGACTCGCACCGTCTTGTCGTCTGAGGCGGAGGCCAGGCGCGTCCCGTCCGGGGAGAACGCCACCGAGAACACCTTGTCAGTGTGGCCGGTCAACGGAGCGCCGAGCTGCCTGCCGGTGGCCACATCCCACACCCGCACCGTCTTGTCGTCTGAGGCGGAGGCCAGGCGCGTCCCGTCCGGGGAAAACACCACCGAGAACACCCCGTCAGTGTGGCCGGTCAACGGAGCGCCGACCTGCCTGCCGGTGGCCACATCCCACACCCGCACCGTCTTGTCAGCTGAGGCGGAGGCCAGGCGCGTCCCGTCTGGAGAGAACGCCACCGAGTCCACCGTGCTGGTGTGGCCGGTCAACGGAGCGCCGAGCTGCCTGCCGGTGGCCACATCCCACACCCGCACCGTGTTGTCGACTGAGGCGGAGGCCAGGCGCGTCCCGTCCGGGGAAAACACCACCGAAGAAACCGCGTTGATGTGGCCGGTCAGCGGAGCACCGAGCTGCTTGCCGGTGGCCACATCCCACACCCGCACGGTGTAGTC
Source organism: Sphaerisporangium sp. NPDC005288 (assembly GCF_040607475.1). Taxonomy (NCBI): domain Bacteria; kingdom Bacillati; phylum Actinomycetota; class Actinomycetes; order Streptosporangiales; family Streptosporangiaceae; genus Sphaerisporangium; species Sphaerisporangium sp. NPDC005288. Next base: position 5,665 of record NZ_JBEXGT010000080.1, read on the forward strand.
GAACCCGGCGGAGGCCAGGCGCGTCCCGTCCGGGGAAAACGCCACCGAAAGCACCCCGTCAGTGTGGCCGGTCAACGGAGCGCCGACCTGCTTGCCGGTGGCCACATCCCACACCCGCACCGTCTTGTCAGCTGAGGCGGAGGCCAGGCGCGTCCCGTCCGGGGAGAACGCCACCAAGTACACCGCGTCGGTGTGGCCGGTCAACGGAGCGCCGACCTGCCTGCCGGTGGCCACATCCCACACCCGCACCGTCTTGTCGACTGAGGCGGAGGCCAGGCGCGTCCCGTCCGGGGAAAACACCACCGAGAACACCCCGTCAGTGTGGCCGGTCAACGGAGCGCCGACCTGCCTGCCGGTGGCCACATCCCACACCCGCACCGTCTTGTCAACGGAGGCGGAGGCCAAGCGCGCCCCGTCGGGAGAGAACGCCACCGAGTACACCGTGTCGGTGTGGCCGGTCAACGGAGCGCCGACCTGCCTGCCGGTGGCCATATCCCACACCCGCACCGTCTTGTCAGCTGAGGCGGAGGCCAGGCGCGTCCCGTCCGAGGAAAACACCGCCGACTCCACGTCGCTGGTATGGCCGTTCAGCGAGGTGACCTGTTTGCCGGTGGCCACATCCCACACGCGCACCGTCTTGTCGACAGAGGCGGAGGCCAGGCGGGTGCCGTCAGGGCTGTACGCCACCGACAACACCCCATCGATGTGTCCGACCAGGACTGCGCGGGCGGGTTGGCTGAGCAGCGAAATCATGTTGGCCCGTGCGTCAGCGGTGGGGGAAATGGCCCAGGCCGCCACAGCCAGGCGCGCCGAAGTTGCCGGGTCACCGGGCAGCAGGGACTGGCTGTAGGCGGCTGTTTGGCGCGATTGGATCTGGGCGCTGCGGCTGAAGGCTAAGGCGCGTTGCCACTCGGCGTCCTGGCCGAAGCGCACGGCGACCACTGCGGTGACCACCGCGATCACCAGTAGCCCCGCCAGCACCGCGAACACGGTCTGCCAGCGGCGCCGGGTGCGGGTCGCGGCGTAGGTGCCGGCGTTGAGGAAGGCGTCGGCGGGCCTGGTCAGGCCGACGTAGCGAGCGGGGTCGGCGTGCCAGCGGGTGGCGGCGTTGCGGGCGGTTTCCAGTCGGATCCCGCGGTAGAGGAAGGAGGGGTCACGGCCAGTGTCGTCCCATTCGGCGGCGTCGTGCAGGATCTCCCCGTACAGGATGCGGTCGGCCTGGTCCTCGGCCAGCCAGGAACGCAGCCGCGGCCACGCTGTCACCAGCACGTCGTGGGCGAGCTCGACCGTGCTCGCCGCCGAGACTGTGGGTGTCGCCGCAGCGGCGTTGATTCTCTGGGCGGCATCACTGGCAGCGGCGCTCACGGCAGTCACCTCCGGCGGCCGCCCCGGGGGCGGTGGGCCGGTGACCATCAGCCGGGCGGCGGCGAAGGTCTCGACAACGTGGCGGACCGCCTGCGGCTGCTCGGGCTCGCACAGTGCGGCCAGTTCCTGCCAGGTTGCGCGTCTCCGGGTGACCTGCCCGTCGGCGGTGGTGAGGGTCAGCGCCATGATGACGCGCTCGGCGATCTGTCGCAGGTCGGGGTTCAAGGCGGTGTAGGCCTCTTCGGCGGCGTCGTTGACGGCGGAGGCGACGCCGCCGGAGCGGTCATAGCCCTGCCGGGTCAGCCAATCGCCGTCCCGGTTGTGCCAGGTGCGGACCATCGCCATCGACAGCAGCGGTAGCGCACCCACCACGCCGCCCCCGCCTTGTCCTCCGCTTGTGGTTTGGGCGTGGCCGGCCAGTTCCCGGATCACCTGCTCGGCCAGGCCGTCTTCCACGGACAGCCCGGCCGCCGCGGCCGGTCCGGTGATCGCCCGTTGCAGTTCAGGCTCGCTCATCGGGCCGAGCACGAACACCCGTTCCTCCAGCGCCCGCGCCAGCGCCGGATGGGTCGCGCACCGGTCGATGAAGTCACCGCGCACCGCGATCACCACGGTCCCGGCCGGTTGCTCGCCCGCCCGATCCCCTCCCAGGTGCCCAATTGAAGAGGGTTTTGGTAGTGGCGTCGCGGGACTCGCATCGGCGGTGATCGCCTCCAAGGCGGCCACGAACGCCTCCGCCTCCTCGGCATGCGTGTCGGTGACCGGGGTGAACAGTTCCTCGAACTGGTCGACGACCATCAGCAACCGCATGCCGGTACGGTCGGTCTGGTCCTGCTGGCGGCGGCGGATCGCCTCGGCGGCCAGGACCTGCCGGGCCCGCCCCCGTGCTTGGGCGGGGTCGGCGCGCAATTGTGCCAGCACGGCGTCGGGGTCGGCGCCGCATGGCACCGCCAGCTGCACCGCCAGCTCTTGCAGCGGCCGTTGCCCGGGAGTGAAACTCACCTTTACCCACCGCACGCCGCCGGCAGGTTCGGCGGCCTGGGTGAGTTTGGGGAGCAGCCCGGCGTGCAGTAGCGAGGACTTGCCCACGCCCGAAGCTCCGGTCACCACGATCAGACCCCCGCCGCGGTGGGCGGTGACCATCGCCTCGAGCCGGGCGGTGGCCTGCCCGCGCCCGTAGAACACGCTGGCCTGGCCCGGGCCGAACGGCGCCAGCCCCTGATACGGGCACCCGTCCGCCCACACCACACCTGCGCCCGCCTCGTGCTGCGGCGACGGGCCAGAGATGGCCGCCAGACGGCGCTCCAGCGCGCCCAGCTGCTCGCTCAGCTGGTCGCGCATCACCACCAGCAGGGCCTCCTGCCGCTGGCGCTGCGTCCGATCGAAGCGGTGCTCGGCGTCTTGCCGGTACAAGGTCTGCTGAAGTCGGCCGGTGGCGGTGTCCAGCTCGGCGAACCCCGCCTTCATCTCCTCCAACAGATGGGCATCACCGTGCTCGATGGCTTCGCCGAGCGCCACCTGGGTGGCCTCAACCTGGGCCAGCGCCACCGTCAGCGTCTCAGCCAGCGCATCAGCGTGGCCGTCACCGGCCTGCAACACCTCCTCCAGGCGGGCCGCGAGCTCCCGCTCCACCTGCTTGACCAGCGCCTCTAACTCCCCAGCCTGATCACCCGGAGCCGCGGCGTGGTCATCGCGCGTGTGCGGGGTGGCCTGCCTTTTGGCGCGGGCGGCGGCCAGGGAAGCGCCGATGATGTCCGACAGCAGGTTCGCCCCCACCGACCCGACCACCGTGATCCCGGCCTTTGCTACCGCCAGGCCCGGCTCCTCCACGGCCAACGGTGCCAGCGCGCTGGCACACAGCGTGGCCAGCAACGCCCGCGGCGTCGCCCACCTCACCCCCTGCGCGGAAAGAGCGGCCGCCTGCCGTACCCAGCTGCGCGCACCTTCCTGGGCCGCCGCCACCTGCGCAGGCGCCAAGGCCGAGCCACCCGACTCAAGCTGCTCTGCCTGTGGCTCGCCGTGTAAGCCCACCCGCGACACCCCCCACCTCGCCCCGCCACGCCGGACACCAGATGACCACCACCGAGGGCGACTGATCTGCGCCGTCACCGGCATCCAGAGACTTATCGACGCAACCTCACCGAGCGCTACCTCATATGCGCAGAATGTTCTGACCATTCGGGCCGTCACGGCGATGGGGGTCCCGTTCTTCGGGGACCTCGCCGATCACGGCGTGGCCGAGTTCCTCCTTGTCCTCCGGCACGGATGACCCTCGGGACTCGCCGGGCGGTGCGGAAACGGCACTTGGCGGGACGGCCCGCTGAACGATGTCGTGCAGCGGGTCGACTCCCGCCGCACGGCAGGCCAGCCTAGCCGCCGGTCTGAAAGCGCTCGGGGATGCCGCTCGGGCCCGCGGCCTGTTCCGCGACGCCGCCCAACTCCATAAACGTGCCACCACCCACGGTGACCCGGCCGCTGCTACCGCTCTCGTCACCCACCTGTACGCCCTGCACCCTGCCGATTCCTGTCGTGCCGCCAACTGGGCCGCCCCGTGGGTCACCCTGGACAGCCCCTCCGCTGTGGCCGAGCTGCTGCACACCTTGCGCAAGGTCGGGGCGGGGGACCAGGTCGCTGCTCTGGCTGAGCAGTCCGCCGCGCAGGTCGCTGTGGACGCCCCAGACTCTGTGGCTCGCCGGCTGGGGTCGCCGAAGTACTCGCCGGAAATCGGGCGCATATCGCTGCCCTGCGGTGAGCTTGTGTCAGGTCCTGGCCGGGAGCGCGGCGAACTCGGCGTGGGCCTGGTCGACGGCTTCAGGGTAGACCTGCGTTTGGGCGTGCTCGGCGAGTGCGCGGTAGATGCTGGCCAGGCTCGGGTACTTTCCTCTGCGCTTGCCGGTGGAGATGATCAGGTCAGGGCGGATGTCTTCCACCGACTCACCGTTCGCGCGGCGGCGCAGCACGGTGTGCAGCATGTCGTCGGTGATGACCGGTGGCCGGCCACCGTGGCGTCCCTTGCGTGCAGCGGCGTCAGCCGCTTGCCCCACCGGTCCCGGTCGGAGCCATGCGCGCAGGGCACCCCACCGAGCCCGGTCCGGCGCGAACGGACGCAGCGGCTGCAACTCGGTGATGACGCTGTCGGCGCGCGCGACGTCCCGGCCCAGACCGGCCAATTCCTTCGTCATCGTGTCCAGCGCTCGCTGACGTTGTCGCCGAGCTCCACCGGCACGGCCGGAGTCTCGGCGGCGATCGCGACCTGCCGCAGCCACACCGCGGCCGCGTCCAAGTGCACGGCGAGCTGGTCCAAGGTGATACGCGCGCCAGCGCGCAGATGCTCGGTACGCTCGGCGTCGGTGGAGGTCTGCGCGGTCACCAGAACCTCACTCGCGCTGCCACGGCCAGCAGCTCACCGGCGGCCGACGCGCGCTGCAGGTCCTCGTGAGAGCTGTCGGCTGGGCCGCACAGCACGACGTGCTCGCTGCGGTACACCAGGTCGAACCATTCCTCGGGAAGGGTGACGGTCGCGGCGGCCGTCCACAGCACCTCATCGTCGTCACCGGCGTCATTGACGTAGACGACCTGGTCAACTGAGCGGGTGGCGATCGCGATCGCACCCGCCACGCCGTGTCCACTTCAGGTAGCTGTCCCGTGGAGAGGTCCCAGGGCTGGGAACGTGTCCGGCCTCGCAGGTCGGTGATGCCTGCTCCGGCGGTCTCCGGCGCCAGCGCAAGGGTAGGGGATCGGGCCGAGCGACGATTCCGCGACGCCGGGCATGAGCATGTCGGAGGCCGGGACACCGGCGGCCCCTCCGGGCGGATGGCGTCGTCGTCGTCCACGGTGATGGTGTCGAAGGTGACGTCGGCGCCTCCATCGCCCAGTGGTCCAGGGTGGGTTCCAGCATCTCGGCGCCCTGCTCGTCGGTCATAGCCTCGACCGTGGCCAGCGCCTGGGTTCCGTCTGGCACGTACGGAGCGGTCGGCGGGACCTGCCACCATGACTGGCGACACCTCGCGGGGCCCACTCAAATTCACGGCGGACTGCTCGGCGTCGGGCCCGCCCGAAGCGAACGTCGTAGCGTCGTGATACCCGGGAGTGGTGGCAGGGACGGTCGGCCATGGCCGGCAAGGCGGGGTTGCTGGCCGGTCGATCGTAATGCTTCAGCGAGCGGGGCAGCTTTGACGGTACGGCTCGCCGGGGATGTACTGCTGCCATTCCGGCCTGCTGAATGATCGGCCCGCGATCTCGCAAATCGCACGCAGAAGATCGTGGGGTAGCGACACGTCCCAGACCCGCACCGTTTTGTCGTACCCGGCGGAGGCCAGACGGGTACCGTCCGGGCTGAATACCACCGAGGACACAGGGCTGGTGTGGCCGGTGAGCGGGGCGCCGAGTTGGCGGTGGGTGATCGCGTCCCAGACCCGCACCGTTTTGTCGTACCCGGCGGAGGCCAGACGGGTACCGTCCGGGCTGAACACCACCGAGGACACCCAGTCGGTGTGGCCGGTGAGCGGGGCGCCGAGCTGCCGGTGAGTCACTGCATCCCACACTCGCACCGTGCCGTCAGCCCCGGCGGAGGCCAGACGGGTACCATCCGGGCTGAACACCACCGAGAACACCCCCTCGCCGGTGTGCCCGGTGAGCGGGGCGCCGAGCTGCCGGTGAGTCACTGCATCCCACACTCGCACCGTGCCGTCAGCCCCGGCGGAGGCCAGACGGGTACCATCCGGGCTGAACACCACCGAGGTCGCCCAGTCGGTGTGGCCGGTCAGCGGGGCGCCGAGCTGGCGGTGGGTGACCGCGTCCCAGACCCGCACCGTTTTGTCGTACCCGGCGGAGGCCAGACGAGTACCATCCGGGCTGAACACCACCGAGGACACCCAGTAGGCGTGGCCGGTCAGCGGGGCGCCGAGCTGGCGGTGGGTGACCGCGTCCCAGACCCGCACCGTTTTGTCATCCCCGGCGGAGGCCAAGCGGGTACCATCCGGGCTGAACACCACCGAGAACACCCCCTCGCCGGTGTGCCCGGTCAGCGGGGCGCCGAGCTGGCGGTGGGTGACCGCGTCCCACACCCGCACCGTGTTGTCCCGTCCGGCGGAGGCCAGACGGGTACCATCCGGGCTGAACACCACCCCGTACACCGAGCCAGTGTGGCCGGTCAGCGGGGCGCCGAGCTGGCGGTGGGTGACCGCGTCCCACACCCGCACCGTTTTGTCAGCCCCGGCAGAGGCCAAACGGGTACCATCCGGGCTGAACACCACCGAGGACACAGGTCCGGTGTGCCCCGTCAGCGAGGCGCCGAGCTGGCGGTGGGTGACCGCGTCCCACACCCGCACCGTTTTGTCAGCCCCGGCAGAGGCCAGACGAGTACCATCCGGGCTGAACACCACCGAGAACACCTCGCCGATGTGCCCCGTCAGCGGGGCGCCGAGCTGCCGGTGAGTCACCGCGTCCCACACCCGCACCGTGCCGTCAGCCCCGGCAGAGGCCAAACGGGTACTGTCCGGGCTGAACACCACCGAGAGCACCCCCTCGCCGGTGTGCCCGGTCAGCGGGGCGCCGAGCTGCCGGTGAGTGACCGCGTCCCACACCCGCACCGTGTTGTCCCGTCCGGCAGAGGCCAGACGGGTACCATCCGGGCTGAACACCACCGAGAGCACCCCCTCGCCGGTGTGCCCGGTCAGCGGGGCGCCGAGCTGCCGGTGAGTCACCGCGTCCCACACCCGCACCGTGTTGTCCCATCCCGCAGAGGCCAGACGGGTACCATCCGGGCTGAACACCACCGAGGACACAGGGCCGGTGTGCCCCGTCAGCGAGGCGCCGAGCTGCCGGTGAGTCACCGCATCCCACACCCGCACCGTGTTGTCCCATCCCGCAGAGGCCAGACGGGTACCATCCGGGCTGAACACCACCGAGGACGACACGCCGCCGGTGTGGTCGGTCAGGGTGGCGCGCGCGGGTTGGGCTATCAGCGCGGCCATGCTGGCTCGTGCCTCGGCGGTGTGGGCGATGGCCCAGGCTGCGGCGGCGAGCCGCGCCGATGTCACCGGGTCATCGGGAAGCAGGGATCGGCTGTAGTCGGCTATCTGAGGGGACAGGATCTGGGCGTTGCGGGTCAGCACTGTGATGCGTTGCCGGTCGGCGTCCTGGCCGAAGCGCACGGCGATCACCGCGGTGATGATCGCGATCACCAGCAGCGCGGCCAGCGCGGTGAACAGGGTTTGCCAGCGGCGGCGGGTCGCGGTGGCGGCGCGGGTACTGGCCCGCAGGAAAGCCTCAGCGGTACTGGGCAGGGCGAGGCCGGGGTAGCGGCCGGGATCGGCCTGCCACCGCGCGGCGGCGTTGTCGGCGGCCTTGAGCCGGATCCCGCGGTAAAGGAACGAGGGGTCGCGGCCGCACTGTTGCCATTCGGTGGCGTCCTGCAGGATCTCGCCGTGCAAGACTCGGTCGAGGTGCTCGTCGGCCAGCCAGGACTGTAATCGTGGCCACGCGGTGATCAGCACGTCGTGCGCGATTTCGACCGTGCCCGCCGCTGTCGTGGCCTCGGGGGGATCTGACGGAGCGGAACCGCCGATGGCGGTGATTGAAGCGGTATGCCTCCCAACGGCGCCGTGTTCCTCGCCCACGCCGCCGGTCGATGCCCTGGGCGGCTGCTTGACCGGTACGAGTGCGGGGAAGGATGGTCCGCTGATCATCAGCCGGGCGGCGGTGAACACCTCCACCACCCGCGAGACCAGCGCGCGCTCGCCGGGGTGCCCAGGCTCACCCAGATCGGCCACGGGGACGCGGCGCCGGGTGACCTGCCCGTCGGCGCCAGTGATCGTCAACGCCAGGATCACACGCTTAGCGATGTCCTGCCCGCGAGTGTCCAGACGGGCGTAGGCCTCTTCGGCGGTGTCGGCTACAGCAGAGGCCACCCCACCGCAACGGTCATAGCCCTGCCGGGTGAGCCGCCCGTCCTCCCGGTTGGCCCAGGTACGCACCATCGCCATCGACAACAGCGGCAATGCCCCTGCAGCCCCCGGCACCGTCGGCCCGGTCCCGCCCGACACCATCGAACCTGGCGGAACACGCAGATGGCCCACCAGCTCACGGACCACCTGCTCGGCCAACCCGTCTTCCACCACCAAACCGGCCGCAGCGGCCGGCCCGGTGATCGCCCGCTGCAGTTCCTGCTCGCTCATCGGGTCCAGCACGAACACCCGCTCCTCCAGCGCCCGCGCGAGCACCCGGTAGGCGGCGCACCGGTCGACGAAGTCGCCGCGCACTGCGACCACCACCCCCCCGGCCCCTTCCCCGCGCACCCCGCCTATCCGGGCCTTGCTCGCGCGGGTGAACGCGGCCGGGTCGCCGCCGGTGGTGATCGCCTCCAGCGCGGCCACGAAAGCCTCGGCTTCCCCGGCGCGCTCGGCCGAGGCAGGGAAGAACACCTCCTCGAACTGATCGACCACCACGATCAGCCGCAGCCGGGATTCGCCGTCCCCACCCTGGCGGCGGATCTGTTCGGCGGCCAGCACCTGCCCGGCACGCACCGCCGCCCGCCCAGGGTCAGCGCGCAACTCGGCCAGCACCACCTCGGGGTCGGCCCCGCACCGCACCGCCAGCTGCATCGCCAGCTCCCGCAACGGCCGCTGCCCGGGAGCCAACGCGATCGGCAACCATCCCTCCCCGGATTCCTCCGACGCGGTGTCCGGCCGGCCGGACACCGCGCCGTCCAAGGCGGGCAGCAGCCCGGCGTACAGCAGCGAGGACTTACCCGCCCCTGAGGCGCCCGTCACCACGATCAACCCATCCCCGCGATGCGCGGTCACCATCGCGGCCAGCCGCGCGGTCGCCTGGCCCCGGCCGTAGAACACCCCCGCCTGGGCCGCCCCGAACGGCGCCAACCCCTGATACGGGCACCCTTGCGTCCACACCCTGCCAACCACGCCCTGCCCGGCCTGCGGCAACGCGCCGCCTGGCGGCAACCGGCCGCTCAGCTCGCCCAGCTGGTGACCCATCCTCAGCAACAGGGCGATTTGCCGGCGTTGTACGGCGTCCTGGCGATACAGCATCCGCACGATCTGCCCGACGGACGCATCCAGCCGTCCCAGCAGCGGAGCAAACACCGCCATCTGCTCACCCAGCGCAGCAAACCCCGCCACCAACTCCGCCAGCAGCCGCTCGTCCCCGCAGGCGACCGCCTCACTGAGCACCACCCGGCTCACCTCGACCTCGGCCAGCACCCCGGCCAAGGCCTGCGCCAGCGCCTCGGCGCGCGCGTCACCGGCCTGCAAAATCCGCTCCAGGCCGGCGGCCAGTTCCCGCTCCACCCGCTCGACATCACACGCCAGCTCAGCAGCGGCCTCCTGCCCGTTGGCCTCGACGACAGCCCCGGCAGGAAGGCCGGTGGCGCGCGGGCCGGTGCGGGTGCCGGTGCGGGCGGCGGCCAATGCCGAACTGATGAGGTCCGACAGCACATTGGCCCCCAGCGACCCGGCGATGTTCAGCCCGGCCAGCGCTACCGCCGGACCCGGCTCGGCCAATGCCAGCGGGACGAGCGCGCTGGCGCACAACCCGGCCAGCAACGCCCGCGGCGTCGCCCACGCCACCCCACGCGCCGACAGCCCGGCGACCTGCCGCACCCAGCCACGCGCGCCCTGCTGCGCCGCCTGCAGATCAGCGGGCGACAGACCATGGGCACCCGGCTCCAGCGGCTCAAGCCGCTCGCCCCCTGCCCCCACGAGCTGCTCCTCACCCCGCAGCGAACCACATCCGGACGTCGCCATCTGCCACGGCGTGTACAGCGCGACACGAGCGGCATCAACGGTCCTATCGCCCCAACTTCAGCAAGCGCTACCCGATCCGAACTGATCGTTATAAACGAGCTTCCGGGCGAGGGTCGATGAGCAGACTGCATTTCAACCGGCAGGATCTTGGGTGATTGCCGCATCGCGCAGTTTCAAAGAACTCTCGAAGCGAATGGAGACAAGTACCGCATGTTGGTAACGAGAATGCATGTTCCCGGAAGTAACGGGCGAACAGGAGTGAATGCGACACCTACCACGTGTTGCACATGGAGAATCCCCGCGACGGTTACAACTCAATTCCACCCATCGGCGCCTCCGGCAGGCGCCATGTCGAGCAGGTCATCATCTGAGCCATGAGGACCGGCGGGCGCGGGGCGGCGTGGGCGTGGGGAGCGGTCGCGCTGGCGGCGGTGGGCGCGGCCACGATGGTGGCCTGGCGGGCGGCCCCCGGTTCCGGTGCAGGCGATTACGATCCGATCGGCGCGGTCATCGGTCTGCTGGGCCTTGCGGTCGGTGCGTTCTCGGCGTGGATGAGCGTGCGCGCGGCACGTTCGCAGGAGAGCTTGGAGGACGTCGCGGCCCGGCTGGCCGGTGCCGTCCTGGACAGCGAGCGGATGGCACGCCGCCGGTTGCTGGGCGAGCATGACAGGCCCATCGATGTGCGGTTCGTCCTGGAGCGGGCTCCGGCTCACCACGCCGAAGGCGCCGGGCGGCGTAGCCGCCTCACCGAGGTGGTGGAGTACTACCGCGGCCTGTCGCCGCAGCGGATGGTGATCACCGGGGCGCCCGGCGCCGGCAAGACGGTCCTGGCCGTGGAGCTGATCCTGGGGTTGCTCGAACCGCCCCGCCGGCCGGGTGAGCGGGTGCCGGTGCGGATCTCGGCCGCGTCGCTGGACACAGAGCTGAGCGGCCCGAAGGTGATGGAGCGCTGGTTGTCGAGCCACCTGACACAGGTCTACCGGGTAAGAGGCGCGGTGGCCCAGGCGATGGTCGCGGCCCGGCTGGTGGTGCCGGTGATCGACGGCCTGGACGAGATGGACGCCGCGGCCGAGCCCGGGTACGACTCGCGGGCCGGGCGGGTGTTGCGCGCGATCAACGCCTACCAGGACGTGCGCGGCAAGGGGGCGGTGGTGCTGACCTGCCGAACCGCCCAGTACCAGGCTCTGCAGGAACTGCTGGTCTGGGCGCAGGACGCCGCCCGGGTGGAGATCGCCCCGGTCGACGGCCGCCAGGCCCGTGCGTTCCTCGACGGCCGGGTGGACGACGTGGCCCGCTGGGAGCCAGTGTTGCAGGCCATCCGGCGGGCGCCGGGCGGTCCGCTGGCCGTCGGGTTGTCCACCCCGTGGCGGCTCACCCTGGCCGCCACCGTCTACGAGCAACGTGATCCCATCACCGGGGCGTTCCTGCGCGACCCCGCCAAGTTGACCGATGCGCGCCTGGACGTCCCCTCCGCGGTGCGCGACCATCTGCTGAGGCTGTTCATCCCGGCCGCCGTCGCGCTCCACCCACCCCCGGGCGGCGCCGACGCCGACCGGGTACACCGGTGGCTGGCACACCTGGCTGGCTACCTGCACACCAACACCAGCAGCGGCCGCACTCTCGGCGGGCGGGCCCTGTCGGGCACCGACATCGTGCTCCACGAGCTCTGGCCCCTGGCCGGCACTCGCCCCCGGCTGCTCACTGCCGCCTTCATGGTCATCGTTTGGATACTTGGTGGCGTAGCCACTCTCACCCAGTTTCCCAGCGGATCGAATTCCGAGCAGATGGTCCTCGCCAGCTCGCTGACGCTCATGGCGTTGACGACGATGTGGTCCGATTGGCGCACGATCTGGCCAGAGCCCAGACGGATCAACCTACGCCGCCTGCAAACCCGCGCCGGCCGCCGCACACTCGCGGCCGGTCTCACGGGGGGACTCGTATGCGGAATCGCAATCGGACTCGTGTTCGAGATCGCGATCGGACGTGCGGCCGGACTCGCGATCGGACGTGCGGCCGGACTCGCGATCGGACGTGCGGCCGGACTCGCGATCGGCCTCGTGATGGGGCTCGGAGCCGGGCTTGCGGCGGGGTTCTTCAAGTTCGAGCCAGTAGGCGTGGCAGACCCTCGTGACTTGGTGCACGCCGATCTCATCTCCAGGCTCGCGTTCGGGATCGCAATCGGGATCGTGTGCGGAATCGCGTTCGGACTCGTGACCGGGATCGCGATCGGGGTCACGGGCGCGCCCGCGATTGGGCTCGCAGCCGGGCGCGCGGCCGGACTCACGGCTGGACTCACGACCGGACTCACGACCGGACTCACGGCTGGACTCGCGGTCGGGCTCATAGGCGGGGTCGCGGGGATGCGGTATGTGGCGTTGCTGGTGTGCACCCGGCGATGGAACACGGTGTGGTTGCCGTGGCGGCTGGGCTGGCTGCTGCACTGGGCTAGCGGGGTCGGGTTGATGCGGGTGGCGGGCATCGGCTACCAGTTCCGGCACCGCGAGCTGCAGGACTACCTGGCCGCACACCCATTCCCTTACCACCGGCAAGACCAACCTGTGATCGGTAAGGCAGGGCATGTGCCCTCTGACTAGGCTTTCGTGAGTTTCGTGAGGCAGTTGAACGCGCGCGCGGGACTTGGTTCGTGCGGTCGCTGCTGGGGGGCGGGGTGTTCCGTTCGCTAGCTGGCACCTGCGGCCCGTTGGCGATGCGTACCAACTACGACCTCGCGGAACGAAATCGCCAGATGCCGTTGGTCCCCTACCCGGGGATCTCCCGCCCTTGGCATAGCCGCTGCATTCGCTGCAACAGCGAGATCACACCGCGGCTGTCCAACATCAAAGCAGGCCACGGCGCCTGCAAGGTCTGCGCCGGGGTGGGGCGCCGCCCACGAGCACTAGCCGACGAGGAGGCCATCGCCCTGCTGGCCGCGGCCGGCTTCGAAGCGTTGGAACCCTACCCGGGGCGCATGCACGCCTTCTGGCGCATACAGTGCCCGTCCTGCGCAAACGTGATGATGACCTCGCTGGCGAACATCAAACGCAAGGGCCTGCGCTGCATGAGATGCGCGACGCACGCCCTCGACGCCTCGTCACCGGCACTGCTTTATCTCATCGTCTGATGTTGCCCCGGTCTTGTGGACAGCCGAGTGCTTGGGACGATGTGTCCTGGGAGGAGTTCACAAGTGCCGATGTCACGTCCGCCGTACCCGCC
>NZ_JBEXGT010000081.1:0-18911 GCF_040607475.1 Sphaerisporangium sp. NPDC005288
CCGGCCCGGAGCCCTTCCGCTCGCCGGGCGTGCGGCCTGGGGGCCGGTCCCGGCGGCGGAAGCTCCGGGCCGCTCCGCCGCACCGAGCGCCCACCGTACTGAGCGAACCCGCCGCACACCGGAGCCCTGCCGCCCTATCGCTCACGACGCCAAGATCATTTAGCAGTCGGCCGCGGGAGGCTTGCAAGATCCACTTTCCGCCGCAGTGGCGCCGGCCGAACTCCCTCGCGGTCGCCCCTTCGGGGTGCTACGCATTCCGCCGGCCCCACCGCTCCCGTACACCCCACCTCACGCAGGACGCGATCAGTTGGCCCCCCACGCAGAGGCCAACTGATCGCGTCACATCGAAAAGGGGCGGCAGCGCCATAGGGGAAGCGGAATCCCCCGGCTCCTATGCGGGGGACCCTTGCGCTACCGCCCCAGCTTCAAGGAGCCATCTCCGCATCGGTCAACGGCTCAACCACCAGCGCATCGGCCGCCGCATCCAGCCCCGCCCGATCCAGATCCCATCGGCGGGCAAGACGGCGCGCGTGCCGTCCCCTGCACTCCCGCTCCACGCTTTCGGCGACCGTGCGGGCAGCCAGTACCGCTGTTGAGCGAACCGCGCTGTCAGCAGAATCGAACGCCTCGCGCTGCCGAGGGCAGGCCAGTGCGTCACTGTGCCGATCACGCCGGTATTCCACCTCGAACCAGACCGTTCGCCCGGCTTCGTCCTCGTAGACACCCCACGCCTGCGAGAGCAGGTCGACCAGCATCATGCCCCGGCCGCTCTCGGCGAAGTCGTCTGAGACGCAGACGCGTGGCACCGACTCCCCGCCGTCGTCCACCACATCCGCGTGGATTCGGTCGAAACAGTCGGCCAGCGCCAGGGTGATCCTGCCGCCGTCTCGCGAGTCGGAGTGAACGACCGCGTTCGTGACGACCTCGGAAACCAGACGCGTCACATCCTCCAGTGCCGGGTGATCGGCACCGAGCTTTCGCCGGACCCAAACACGCGCCCGCGCAGGTGACTGCGGAGAACCCAGCAGATCGAGAACGCCCAGCAAGGACGCTTCTGCCCCATTTTGCCGAGGGGGCGGAATGGTCTTATCCTCTGCCACAGGATCGCACCTCCAGCGTGCGGTACAGGGACCCGCACGGCGTTCTCAGCGCCTGCGGGTTCCGCCTTTTCCGGCGTCACCGTCCATCACATCGCCCCGTACGCATGCGCCGACAGTACGTATAGGGGAGACTGGGGGAGACATGGTGACCGCCAACGTCTCCCCTCTCCGAGGAGCGCACGCAATGACCGACGCGACGAACAAGAGCGCACCGGCTTGGGCGGCACGACTTCGCGCCGAACGGCGTAGCCGTTGCTGGACGCAGCGTCAAATGGCCAAAGCGATCTTCGACGCCGCCGACGACGAAACTCGCACACAACTCCCCGGACGCGATTCGTTGATTCGCAATATCAAAGAATGGGAAGCGGGCAGGCACCGGCCAAAGGATCCGTACCCAGTGTTGTATTGCCGAGTCTTCGCTATCGAGGAGGCTGACCTATTCTCCAACGAGGAATCGGAAATTCCTGCGCTGGATCCGCTCGTCAATGCCGTCAAGGAAACCAGGCAACTTCCGATAAGTTCTGTCGTGCCTTATGCTGAGCTATCCCGCGCCTTACCGGGTAGACGTGATGCCGACATGGCCGCAATGCAAGCTTTCCGAACGGCCGACTTGCAAGTCGGTGGTGGCCATCTGTATGCGAGTGTCATAGCTTATCTGCAAGCCGATGTAGCGCCACGCCTTTTCGGAAGTGTTGACGAAAACTCCGATACGGTGTTCAAGGCCGCTACAGCATTTACGGAAATGGCCGGATGGATGGCGCATGACTCGGGTCGTGACCTTCTGGCGGAACAACATTTCGAGCGCGCCTTAGTCTTAACCAAAGCGGGAAGTGACCGCCATCTTACTGCTCATATTCTTAGCAGCATGAGTCACTTAGCGAGCCATTTGAATAACCCGGATAAGGCGATTAGGCTCGCACGAAAAGGCCAAAATGTCTTGCGTTTAGCGCCCCGCAGCCCCACTCTCACGGCGCGCTTGCTAGCGATGGAGGCGCGAGGATTCGCTCGCCTAGGGCATGCAATTGAGTGCGTGCAATTGCTCAAGCAAGCCGAGAGGGCGCTCGAAAGCTCTTGTTTAGAGGGATCGTCTCAATGGATAAGTAATTTCGATGAGGGATCATTGGCAAGCGAATCGGCGCGATGCATGAGCCAGCTCGGCAAGCTGGCTGAAACGCGGCATCATGCTGCACGGGTCGTTTCACTTAGGCCGACTCACCGAACGCGCAGTCGCGCCTTCGGCCAACTTTCCTTTGCGTCCGCACTTATCGGACTTGGGAGGGCGGAGGAAGCCTGCACAGTTGCACAAGAAGTCCTGGCGTCGACACAGTCTCTTGGCTCTTTCCTCATCATCAAACAGCTTCGCACTCTACAACATGATCTCATATCGAATCGCGCTGCTACTGGCAGAATCGTCTCTGAGTTCATAGCGCATTTAGAGGCCGTTCTAGAAGAACGACTCTGGCTCTACCAGTGGCTTACTAAGGGTAATGAACCGAGCCGATAGGAGAGATACATGGGAGCTGAGCGCCCCCTGTATGAGCGTGATCCGGAGGCGTGGAACTCTTATCTTGCCGCCGGGAATGCTAAGCAGGCGCGGAAGCGCGTAAGCGCGGATGCACTTCTTCGTGATGAAATGGGCCGGATACTGCTGGTTGATCCGAAGTATAAACCTGATTGGGATCTACCCGGAGGTATGGCAGAGGCTAATGAGCCGCCAGCCGATACGGTGCGCCGAGAGCTGCGCGAGGAGTTGGGATACTCGATCGAGATAGGGGATTTGCTATGTGTGGACTGGGTATCCCCTCATGGTCCATGGGATGACCTACTTAGCTTTGTATTTGACGGTGGCGTATTGAGCGGTATAGGTATGGAAGCTCTCCGCATTGCAGATAATGAGTTGGCGGCATACGAATTCTGTAAGATAGGGGAGGCCCAGAAGCGGTTACGGCCGTACGTGTGGCGGCGTCTTGCCGCCGCACTGGAAGCGCTGAAAACCGGGCGAGTTCATTACCTGCAAGATGGTCACCCGCAATGAGGTTGGGTTCCGCGATCGACCTTCGATAGACCGCCGCCTGTGAAAATCACGGTTAGAGATTTTGCCTCCGGCGGGGGAGTCCGGCTCCGGGGGCGCCATTGCCGGAAGGGCGTAGCGGGGTTGGCGTGGAAGCCTGGCCGTTCCTCCTGCCGTCATCCCGGGCGGAGCCAAGCAGACCAGGGGGCAGGGGCACAGGTCGTTCCTCCAGTTGGGGGCTCCACCTGTGCCCCTGCCCCCTGGCCCGCCTCCCCTTCGGGGCGGGATGACGGCATACGGGACGGCCAGGCGAACGGTTGCTGTGGGAGACCTTTCGGGGGTCAGAGTAAGGGGCGTTCGTGCGTGGTGCGGCCGGCCGAACTCGCTTCGCTCGCCCTTCGGGTGACCTTCGGTCATTCCGCCGGCCGCACCACTTCCGTCGAATTGCCGAGTGACCAACTGGAAGCTGTCACTTAGTACCTGCGCCGTCATCAGTTTTCGCGCCAGATCAGTTCGAGCTTGTCCGGGTCGAACGTCCCCCGACTCCCCCTTCCCTGCCCCACGGGGTGAACGATGACCGCATGGAAGGCTTCACGGAGCAAGGCTCGCTTCTGGGCCATATCCAGCCGGTCATCATCTGTATCCGAGTACCACCGACGCCGGATGTCCGTAACAGTGGATCTCGCCCGCCGCGCGGCGGCTTCATGCTGCGCACGCTCCTTGGTGAGCCTAGAGATCTCGCCCTCCAAGCGTTCGACCTCGGAGAAGAACAGGGAGTTGCTCACCTTCTTCTTGTGCCAGTGGTCGCGTAGTTCGCGAAGTTGCGTCTCTGTCTCCTCCAACTCGCTGGCACCCGTCCATGGTTCGACCTGCGCAGCCTCCAAAGGCTGTTCTTCAAGCTTCGCGAGCACGACCTCCGAGACGAACACGTCCACCATGTCACCGCGCCGTGCCAGCCTGCCGCATCCCCCCTGCGCCTTCGACCTGCATGCATACACGTGGTGGTCGCAGTCGCGGTGCGAGGTGACGCGTAGCTTCGCCATACAGAGCGTGCCATCGTCTTTGGGACGTCCGCAGCGCAGGATGCCGGTAAGGAGATAAGTGTGGTCCCGAAAGTCAGTCGGCAGGTTGCCGATGACGCCGTTGCTGCCGACCTGCTTGCCGCGCCGGGCGTCGAAGATCGCTTGAACCGCCTCCCACTCCTGCGGCGTGATGATCGCCTCCCATTGGCCCTGCACGGGCTTCCCGTCCGCGTCCTTGACGATCTCACCGTTGATCTTGCGCCAGCCGCAGAGACGGGGGTTGCGTAACAACTGCTTGAGGGTCTGCGCCTCCCAGGCGTTGCCCCGCGTCGTGAGGAATCCCGTTTCCTGCCAGTTGCGCACGATCGAGTTCAGCGAGCCACCCGCGAGGATCGCTTGCACAGCCTTCCTGATGGCGGTCGCCTGCACAGGGTCAAGCATGCGCCTGTCATCCCGCCAGCCGAAGGGACGATAGCCGTTCGGGATCACACCATCCTCGGCACGACTGCGGTGCCAGCGAGTGACGCGCCGCCGCATCTTCTTGACCTCCATGCGGGACAGGACTGCCCCCATCAGCCCCATGGACTCCACGTCTTCGCTGTAGAGATCTTTAGGTCCCCGGGCGTCGGCGAACACCCTCCCATCGCTCGACGTGATCGCGTCCACGAACCGCTCATAATCGCCCGCGCGCCGGACGAGACGGTCCTCCGCGACCACCACACAGCCCTGTACCCGCGTGCCGTCCGGAAGCCTGCCCGCCCGCAGGACGCGAAGCATGGCCTCGAAGTCGTCCCGTATGACGCCCTCCTTAGCGGCGGACTTGTCGTTGTCGGTGAAGGCGTGGACGATGCGCCAGCCCAGCCGACCGGCCGTCATCTGGTTGACCTTGCGCTGGTCGGTGACCGTGTGTTCGTCCCTGGCCTTGTCCGCGCTTGCCCGCTGGTAGCTCACCACGGGTACGAGATCGTCCATCAGCCCTCCGCCGGTAAAGAAACCTCCTGCCTAGAGCAATGTTGTACCACCACAACTACGTCGCCGAGGAGACCTACGACGGGATGGACCTGCTGGTCACCCGCAAGGGCGCGATCAGGGCGGGTTCCGGCGAACTCGGCATCATCCCCGGGTCGATGGCGACGGGCACCTACATCGTCAAGGGCCTGGGCAACGCCAAGGCGTTCAACTCGGCCTCCCACGGCGCCGGGCGCAAGATGAGCAGGAACAAGGCCAAGCGCACCTTCACCCTCGGCGACCTGGAGGCGCAGACCAGCGGCGTCGAGTGCCGCAAGGACGCGGGTGTGCTGGACGAGATCCCGGGCGCCTACAAGGACCTGGAGTCGGTCATGGCGGCCCAGACCGACCTGGTCGAGGTCGTCGCCCGGCTGCGCCAGATCATCTGCGTCAAGGGCTGAACGCGCCTGCCCGGCGGCCGCGACGCGTGTTTCCAGGGCCGCCGCCTGGCGCGTGGCGGCCCTGGAGATCACCGGGGCGGTGCACCGCCACCCCGGAAGGCGACGGTCCCGGAAGGCGACGGTCTTGCAGGAGGTGCCGGCCTGTGCCGGCCTCGGGGCAGGTGCGAGGTCTCGGAGGTGTGGCCCTCAGGACCGCCGGGGCGGTCCTGAGCTGCGGCGGACGACGAGATGCGGCTGGACGACGATGCGCGCGGGCGGGACGGCCGGGTAGGCGCCGTCGGCGCCCTCCGCCGTGGGGGCGGAGTGGTCGCGGTCGTCGGCCAGGGCGTCCAGCAGCAACTCGATCGCCTTGCGGCCCACCTCGGAGAAGTCCTGCGCCACGGTGGTCATCGGCGGGGTGAAGAACTCCGACTCGGGCACGTCGTCGAAGCCGACGACGCTCACGTCGTCGGGGACGCGGATGCGCGCCTCGTCCAGCGCCCGCACCACCCCGAGGGCCATCTGGTCGTTGGCCACGAACACGGCCGTCAGATCGGGCACGCCGGCCAGCAGCTGACCGCAGCGGTAGCCCGAGCGCGGGCTCCAGTCGCCCGACAGCGGCTCGGGGATCGGGGCGCCGGCGGCCAGCAGGGTCTCGCGCCAGCCCTGGGTGCGTGCCTGGGACTCCAGCCAGTCCGGCGGTCCCGAGACGTGCCACACCGTGCGGTGGCCGAGCCGTAGCAGGTGCTCGGTGACCAGAGCACCTCCCTTGCGCTGGTCGACGTTGACGACGGGGAGGCCGACGCCGGCGTCCCCTTCGACCGTCACCACCGGGACGGGCTGCGGCATCTCGGCCAGCGCGACCGCGATCGCGCTCTGCGGCACGATGACCACCAGCCCGTCCACCTGCTGGCGGGCCAGGTGGTCGAGCGCCTCGGCCAGGTCGTCGCGGGTCAGCTCGCGCAGGCTCACGATGCTCACGAAGTAGCCGGCCTCGCGGGCGGCCCGTTCGAGGCCGTAGAGCGTGCTGGCCGGGCCGTACAGCGTCGTGTCGAAGGCGACGACTCCGAGGGTGTTGGTCTGCCGGGTCACCAGCGCGCGGGCGCTGGAGTTGCGGCGGTAGCCGAGACCTTCGATGGCGGCCAGCACCCGTTCACGGGTCTCCTGGCGCACGTTAGGGTGATCGTTCAGAACCCGGGATACGGTCTGGTGCGACACGCCTGCGAGCCTTGCCACATCCGCCATGACGGGGGAGCGATGGACGTTGCGAGCCATGACTCTGGCCCCGCCTCCTTCCTCGCGGGCTGTAGGCCCACGCTGGGGTGGGTCAATTGTTAACGTTCACATCGCCTTTGTAAAGGCATTTCGCGGTTTGACTTGAGCGCTTTACGGACGGGCACGCCAACCGGTCCACCGGGGCGATGCGCCCGGCCGCGCCGAGCCCCGGCGGCGCCGTCCCGGCCCCTCCGCGTGGGGGGACGGGACGGCGCCGCCGGACGCGGGGCCGCGAGAGCGGTACGCCGTCAGAAACCCTGGGCCAGGCGGTAGTACGCCTGGTTCCAGCGCAGCTCCTTGGTGAACTGGCGCGAGGTGGTGTCGGCGTCGATCACCAGCAGCTCCACCCCGAGCATGTCGGCGAAGTCGGTCAGCTCCTCGGCGCCCACCGCCGCCGACAGCACCGTGTGGTGCGGGGCGCCGGCCGTCAGCCACGACTCCGCCGAGGTGCGCAGGTCCGGGCGCGGCGTCCAGACCGCCCGCGCCACCGGCAGGCGGGGGAGCGGCTCGGCGGGGGAGATGACGTCGATCTCGTTGGCCACCAGCCGGAACCGCTCGCCCATGTCGGCCAGGCCCACCACCACCGCGGGCCCGGGCGCGGCGTCGAACACCAGCCGCACCGGGTCCTCGCGGCCGCCGATGCTCAGCGGGTGGATCTCGCACGAGGGCGTGCCCGCGGCGATGGTCGGGCAGACCTCCAGCATGTGCGCGCCGAGGATGGCCTCCTCGCCGGGCGTCAGGTGGTAGGTGTAGTCCTCCATGAAGGAGGTGCCACCGGGCAGCCCCTCCGACATGACCTTCAGCGTGCGCAGCAGCACCGAGGTCTTCCAGTCGCCCTCGCCGCCGAAGCCGTAGCCGTCGGCCATCAGCCGCTGAACGGCGAGGCCGGGGAGCTGCCGCAGCCCGCCCAGGTCCTCGAAGTTGGTGGTGAAGGCCTTGAAGCCGCCATCGCGCAGGAAGCCGCGCAGGCCGAGCTCGACGCGGGCCGCGTACCGCAGCGACTCGTGCCGGTCGCCGCCGGCCCGCAGCTCGGGGGCGACGTGGTAGAGCTCCTCGTACTCCTTGACCAGCGTGCCGACCTCGGAGTCGGCGGCGGCGTCCACCGCCTCGACCAGTTCGTTGACGCCGTAGGTGTTCACCGAGACGCCGAACCGCAGCTGCGCCTCGACCTTGTCGCCCTCGGTGACGGCCACGTCGCGCATGTTGTCGCCGAACCTGGCCAGCTTGAGCGAGCCGACCTCGGCCCGTCCCGCCGCGGCCCGCGCCCAGGCGGCGATGCGCGCCACGACCGACGGGTCGCTGACGTGCCCGGCCACGGTCTTGCGCGCCACGCCGAGGCGGGACTGGATGTAGCCGAACTCCCGGTCGCCGTGGGCGGCCTGGTTGAGGTTCATGAAGTCCATGTCGATGGAGCTCCACGGCAGCGCGACGTTGGCCTGCGTGTGCAGGTGCAGCAGCGGCTTGCGCAGCGCGTCCAGCCCGGCGATCCACATCTTGGCGGGGGAGAAGGTGTGCATCCAGGCGACGACGCCGGCGCAGTCGTCGTCGGCGCTCGCCTCCAGGCACACCTTGCGGATGGCGGCGGCGTCGGTGAGCACCGGCTTCCAGACCACCTCGAAGGGCAGCGCGCGGTCCAGTGCGCCGGCGATCTCCTGGGACTGCCCGGCCACCTGCGCCAGCGTCTCGTCGCCGTACAGGCCCTGGCTGCCGGTCAGGAACCACAGTTTCACAGGGGACTCCTCTGCCCGTATACGTTCTGGTAGCGGTCGTACAAGTGGTCGATGTCGGCCTGGGGGATGGGCAGCGGCTCGCCGAGCTGGCGGGCGACGTGCACGGTGCGCGCGACGTCCTCGCACATCACCGCGGCCTTCACCGCCGCCTTCGCCGAGTCGCCGATGGTGAAGACCCCGTGGTTCTGCATGAGCACCGCGGGGGAGCGGTGCCCCGACAGCGTGGCGACGATGCCCTTGCCGATGTCGTCGTTGCCGATCAGGGCGAACGGCCCCACCGGGATCTCGCCGCCGAACTCGTCGGCCATCGCGGTGAGCACGCACGGGATCGGCTCGGCGCGGGCCGCCCACGCCGAGGCGTAGGTGGAGTGGGTGTGCACCACCCCGTTCACCTCGGGCATGTGGCGGTAGGTGTAGGCGTGCGCGGCGGTGTCGCTGGAGGGCGCGTAGTCGCCCTCGACCAGGTTGCCCTCAAGGTCGCACACGACCATCGCCTCGGGGGTCAGCTCGTCGTAGGAGACGCCGCTGGGCTTGATGACGAACAGGTCGCCGCCGGGGGCGCGTCCGGAGACGTTGCCGGCGGTCCAGGCGACCAGGTTGTAGCGCACCAGCTCGGCGTGCAGCCGGCTGACCGTCTCGCGCAGCTCGGGCAGCATCATGCCCCGGCCTCGTTCCTGATCGCGCGGAGCCGGTGCAGCAGCTCCCCGTCGGCGAAGTGGTCGTGCAGCCGGCGGTACTCGGCGTACAGCCGGTCGTAGGCGTCGGCGCCGGCGTCGTCGGGCACGTAGGCGGCGGGCGTGCGCTTGCCCATCGCGGCGGCGGCCTCGGCGATGTCGGGGTAGGCGCCCGCCGCGACGGCCGCGTGGATGGCCGAGCCGAGCGCGGGGCCCTGGTCGGAGCCGATGACCGACAGCGGGCGGCGCAGCACGTCCGCGTAGACCTGCATGAGGAAGGGGTTCTTGAGCAGCCCGCCGGCGACGACGAACTCCTCCACCGGCACCCCCGACTTCTCGAAGGTCTCCACGATGACCCGGGCGCCGAAGGCCGTGGCCTCGATGAGCGCCCGGTAGACGTCCTCGGGCCGGGTGGCGAGCGTCTGCCCGGCGATCACCGCCGACAGGTTGTGGTCCACCAGCACAGAGCGGTTGCCGTTGTGCCAGTCGAGCGCGACCAGGCCGTGGGCGCCGACGTTCTGCGCGGCGGCCAGGGAGGTCAGGTACTCGTGGACGCTCACCCCGAGCTCGGCGGCCCGTTCGGTGTAGGAGGCGGGCACCGAGGTCTCGACGAACCAGGCGAAGATGTCGCCCACGCCCGACTGCCCGGCCTCGTAGCCCCAAAGACCGGGCACGATGCCGTCGCGGACGACGCCGCACATGCCCGGCACCTCGGCGAGCTGGTCGGAGGGCATCACATGGCAGGTGGAGGTGCCCATGATGGCGACCATCTGCCCTGGACGGACGGCGTCGGCGGCGGCCGCGGTGACGTGGGCGTCGACGTTGCCCACCGCGACGGCGATGCCCTCGGGCAGCTTGGTGAGCTCCGCCGCCTCGGCCGTCAGCCGGCCGGCCAGGCCGCCGAGGGGCGAGGGTTCCCCGCCGAGCTTGGCGGTGAACCCCGCGAAGTCCGGGTGCAGGGCGGCGAGGAACTCCTCGGAGGGGTAGCCGCCGTCCTGGTAGATGCCCTTGTAGCCGGCGGTGCAGGTGTTGCGGGTCTCGACGCCGGTGAGCCGCCAGATGATCCAGTCGGCCGCCTCGATCCAGCGTTCGGCCAGGCCGTACACCTCCGGGTCCTCCTCCAGGACCTGCAGGCCCTTGGCGAACTGCCACTCGGAGGAGATCTTGCCGCCGTAGCGCGGCAGCCACGCCTCGCCGCGCTCGGCGGCCAGGGCGTTGATCCGGTCGGCGTGCGGCTGGGCGGCGTGGTGCTTCCACAGCTTCGGCCACGCGTGGGGCCGGTCGGGGAGCAGATCGCTCAGCGGGGTGCCGTCGGCGGTGGCGGGTAGCACCGTGCAGGCGGTGAAGTCGGTGCCGATGCCGATCACCTGGCCGGGGGAGATCCCCGCCACGGCCAGGGCCTTGGGGACGGCGACACGCAGGACGTCGAGCCAGTCCCGGGGGGACTGCAGGGCCCAGTCGGGGCCGAGCCGGACGCCGCTGCCGGGAAGCGTCTCCTCGATGACGCGGTCGGCGTACTCGTGGACCGCCGCGCCGAGCTCGGCGCCGTCGTCCACCCGCACCACGACGGCGCGTCCTGACAGCGTGCCGAAGTCGACGCCGACTACACAGTGACTGTTGTTATCGCTCACATTCACTCTCAGGTTGCCGGATGCCGTAAGCCGAACTTGCCGATCCGAACCGCGGGCACCGGTGCGGGCACCGGTTCCGCGGGCGGCGGTGGGCCGGCGCGTCAGCCATGCCTGCGCTCGACTGTGAACGTTAACAACGGGCGGCGTCAAGGAGATTCAGGTCACGGTCCGGTTACGCCGTAATAGTTGCTTAACATCAGGTTGACGTCCCGGCTGCCAGGGCGTTTACTGATGCGCGCTTTGCCCGCCCGCCCCTCCAAGGGGCCGGCCGGCCCGCGGCCCGGTGCCGCCGGGGCGGCCGTGGCGGGCGCCGGCGCGCGAAGCGGTTCGCCGGGCGCGCCTGCTCGCGCCCTGGCGGCGGCGCCCCCGCCAGGGGTGACGTACACTCACGCGGGCACGCCGGTCGACGATGCGTGTGCGGGCGCCGGACGCGCCCGGCGGCGCCTCCACCCCCCACGGCCGAGAGAATCGCTGGTCATCAAGGGTTTCACTCTTGTTACAGCGACGTTATCGGCATCTATTGACAGGCTAATTGTTAGCGATAACACTAACCGCTCAGGCATTGGCCACCGCCCCGCCTGATCGCGATCCTGGAGGTCACCGTCAAAGGCGCGGAGGCGGAGGGCGAGGCGCTCGCGACACTCCGCCACGGTGGAGCCGCCGCGACACGCGTCGGGCCTCCCAAGGGCCCGCAAGGATCCACCCGCTCGCATCGGGACCCCCACTCGCAAGGAGTAGCACGATGAGAATCGCAAGACTGGCGACGGTGGCATCCACCCTCGCGCTGGCCGCCGCACTGACCGCGTGCGGCTCCAGCCAGAAGACCGCGGACACCCAGGCGACCTCGTCCGAGGCCGCCGCCGGCAACGGCGGCGCCCTGGTCGGCGTCACCATGCCGACCAAGTCCTCCGAGCGCTGGATCCACGACGGCGACAACGTCAAGGCGAGCCTGGAGAAGCTCGGGTACAAGGTCGACCTCCAGTACGCGGAGAACGACATCCCCACCCAGGTCAACCAGATCGAGAACCAGATCACCAAGGGCGCCAAGCTCCTGGTCATCGCCTCGATCGACGGCACCGCCATCACCACGCAGCTCCAGGAGGCGGCCGACAAGAAGATCCCGGTCATCGCCTACGACCGGCTGATCCGCAACAGCCCGAACGTCGACTACTACGCCACCTTCGACAACTTCAAGGTCGGCGTGCAGCAGGCGACCTCGCTGCTGGTCGGCCTGAAGCTCAAGACCGCCGACGGCGGCGACGGCGACGCCAAGGGCCCCTTCAACGTCGAGCTGTTCGCCGGCTCGCCGGACGACAACAACGCCACGTTCTTCTTCAACGGCGCCATGTCCGTCCTGAAGCCCTACATCGACAAGGGCACCATCAAGGTCCAGAGCGGCCAGACCGACTTCAAGACCGTCGCCATCCTGCGCTGGGACCCCGCCACCGCGCAGAAGCGCATGGAGGACCTGCTCACCAAGACCTACAGCGGCGGCAAGAAGGTCGACGGCGTGCTGTCCCCCTACGACGGCCTGTCGATCGGCATCCTGTCGGCGCTGAAGAGCAACGGCTACGGCACCTCCGGCCAGCCGTACCCCATCGTGACCGGCCAGGACGCCGAGCTGGCCTCGGTGAAGTCCATCATCGCCGGTGAGCAGTACTCCACGATCTACAAGGACACGCGCCAGCTCGCGGAGGTCACCGTCAAGATGGCCGACGCCGTGCTCAAGGGCGGCAAGCCCGAGGTGAACAACACCAAGGACTACGACAACGGCAACAAGGTCGTCCCCTCCTACCTGCTCGACCCGGTGATCGTCGACAAGAGCAACTACCAGAAGGTCGTCGTCGACAGCGGTTACTACACGCAGGCGCAGCTGGGCTGATCCAACGCGGTGCGGCGCCGTGGTCACGGCGCCGCACCGCGCCGTGACATTCCCCCAAGGGACGGAAAACCACATGACCGACGACATCCTGCGGATGCGTGGAATCACCAAGACGTTCCCCGGAGTCAAGGCGCTCCAGGACGTCAACCTGTCCGTGCGCCGAGGCGAGATCCACGCGATCTGCGGCGAGAACGGGGCGGGCAAGTCGACGCTGATGAAGGTGCTGTCGGGCGTGTACCCCCACGGCTCCTACGAGGGTGAGATCCTCTTCGAGGGCGAGCCGTGCCGCTTCGCGGGCATCCGCGACAGCGAGCACCGCGGCATCGTGATCATCCACCAGGAGCTGGCGCTGAGCCCGCAGCTCTCGATCGCCGAGAACATCTTCCTGGGCAACGAGCGCGCCACGCGCGGCCTGATCGACTGGAACCGCACCAACCACGAGGCCGGCCTGCTCCTCCAGCGCGTCGGCCTGCCGGACAACCCGGTGACCCCGGTCGCCGACATCGGCGTCGGCAAGCAGCAGCTCGTCGAGATCGCCAAGGCGCTGTCGAAGGAGGTGCGGCTGCTCATCCTGGACGAGCCGACGGCCGCGCTGAACGACGAGGACTCCGCGCACCTGCTCGACCTGCTGCGCGGGCTGCGCGACGAGGGCATCACCTGCGTGATCATCTCGCACAAGCTCAACGAGGTCATCGCGATCGCCGACTCGATCACCATCCTGCGTGACGGGCGCACGATCGAGACCATGGACATGAAGGCCGACCAGGTCACCGAGGACCGCATCATCTCGGGCATGGTCGGCCGCGACCTGGAGAACCGCTTCCCGCCGCACGAGCCCAAGATCGGCGAGGAGGCGCTGCGCATCGAGGACTGGACGGTCTACAGCCCCACGCAGCGCGGGCGCAAGGTCGTCTCCGGCGCGAACATGACGCTGCGGCGCGGCGAGATCGTCGGTCTGGCCGGACTGATGGGCGCGGGGCGCACCGAGCTGGCCATGAGCGTGTTCGGCCGCTCCTACGGGGTGGACATCTCCGGGCGCGTCTACCGCGACGGCAAGCCCGTGGAGATCCGCTCGGTGCGCGACGCCATCGACCACGGCATCGCCTACGCCACCGAGGACCGCAAGCGCTACGGGCTCAACCTCATCGACGACATCAAGCGCAACATCTCCGCCGCGGACCTGGCGAGGCTGGCCAAGCGGGGCTGGATCAACGACAACGAGGAGTACCGGGTCGCCGACGAGTACCGCGGGAGCATGAACATCAAGGCCCCCAGCGTGCTCAGCGTCACCGGCAAGCTCAGCGGCGGCAACCAGCAGAAGGTCGTCCTCTCCAAGTGGATCTTCACTGACGCCGACGTGCTCATCCTCGACGAGCCCACCCGGGGCATCGACGTGGGCGCCAAGTACGAGATCTACACGATCATCAACCGCCTGGCCGACCAGGGCAAGGCGATCCTGGTCATATCCTCTGAACTGCCCGAACTGCTAGGTCTGTGTGATCGGATCTACACGCTCTCGGAAGGCCGCATCACCGGCGAGGTCGCGCGTGAGGACGCGACCCAGGAGCGCCTGATGCACTACATGATGAAGGGACAGGAGCAGATCCGATGAGCAGCATCTCCCCCACCGACGCCGCCGTGGCGCCCGGCGGAAAGGACGCCGGACCCGCGCAGCCTCCCGGGCGCGCCTCGCTGTTCGGCGTCTCGCTGAACATCCGGCAGAGCGGCATCTACATCGCCTTCGCGCTGATCGTCGTGCTGTTCGCCGTGCTCACCGACGGCGCCCTGCTGGAGCCGCAGAACATCTCCAACGTCATCGTCCAGAACTCCTACATCCTGATCCTCGCCATCGGCATGATCATCATCATCATCGCCGGGCACATCGACCTGTCGGTCGGATCGGTGGTGGCCGTCACCGGGGCCATCTCGGCGGTGCTGATGGTCAACTACGGGGTTCCCTGGCCGCTCGCCGTGCTGCTCACCCTCATCGCGGGCGCGCTCATCGGCGCCTGGCAGGGCTTCTGGATCGCCTACTTCGGCATCCCGGCGTTCATCGTCACGCTCGCCGGCCTGCTGCTGTTCCGGGCGCTCACCCTCACGGTCCTCGGCAACCAGGGCATCGGCCCCTTCCCCGACCAGGTGCGCACGCTGGCCAACGGGTTCACCGACGGCTACCTCGGCAACATCGGCCTCGGCCCGCTCGGCGGCGCCGACCTGTTCAGCCTGCTCGTCGGCATCATCGCGGTCGCCGGCATGGCCGTCTCGCAGTGGCGTACGCGCACCGCGCGGCAGAGGTACAGCCAGAGCGTCGACCCGCTGCCGGTCTTCCTACTGAAGATCATCGCGGCGGCGGTCGTCGTCCTGGCCATCGTGGTGCAGCTCGCCCGCTTCAAGAACCTGCCCTGGGTGCTGGTGCTGCTTGCGGCCCTGGTGCTCGGCTACTCGATGGTGACCAACCGCGCGGTGTTCGGCCGCCGCATCTACGCCATCGGCGGCAACCTGCAGGCGGCGGTGCTGTCCGGCGTCAAGGTCAAGTCGGTGGTCTTCTGGATCTTCGTCAACATGGGCGTGCTGTCGGCCCTGGCCGGCATCATCTTCGCCGGGCGCCTCAACCAGGCGGGCCCGACGGCCGGCGGTTCCTTCGAACTCGACGCGATCGCCGCGGCCTTCATCGGCGGCGCGGCCGTCCAGGGCGGCGTCGGCAAGGTGATCGGCGCGATCACCGGCGGCCTGATCATGGGTGTCATCAACAACGGCATGTCGCTGATCGGCGCGCCGAGCGAGCGCGTGATGCTGGTCAAGGGCGTCGTCCTGCTCGCCGCCGTCGCCTTCGACGTGTGGACCAAGCGCCGCTCGGGCAACGCCCAGTAAGGCGCCGCGAGCCGCATGGGCGGCGCCCCTCTCGCGGGGCGCCGCCCATGTTCGTCGCGGGAGAACAGCGGCGTCGCACGGCGGCCCGGACGCCGGCTCACCCCGGCCGGAGGCGACGGAGCGGTCCGGGACGCGGTGGCCGCTACGGGGCCGGTGCGGGGCGCGAGACGATGCGGGGCGCGGGGACGGCGCGGGGCGCGGGGGTGGTCGCGCGCGGATGATGACGCGCGGGCGGTGGGGCGCGGCGACCCCTAAGGGCGCGGAATTGCGGCGGGGCAGGGGGCGTTTCGTCGGAGGCGACGGCTACTGTGAAAATCGTATACAGCTTCGCCGTCGGCTGACCGATTCCGCCGATGAACGTTCGCGCAACTCACAGGAGGCCCCCCGGTGCTCGTTGACTCGTTCGGGCGAGTGGCCACCGACCTCAGGGTCTCGTTGACCGACAAGTGCAACCTTCGGTGCGCCTACTGCATGCCACCGGAAGGGCTCGACTGGCTGCCCAAGCCCGAGCTGCTCACCGCCGACGAGATCTGCCGCCTGGTGGCCATCGGCGTCGAGCGGCTCGGCGTCACCGAGATCCGCTTCACCGGGGGAGAGCCGCTGCTGCGGCGCGAGGTGCTCGACATCGTCGCGCGCTCCGCCGCGCTGCGCCCCCGGCCCCAACTGTCGATCACCTCCAACGGCATCGGCCTGACGCGCCTGGCCGGCCCGCTGGCCGAGGCGGGCCTCGACCGGGTCAACATCTCGCTGGACACCCTCGACCGCGAGGCGTTCGCCAGGCTCACCCGCCGCGACCGCCTGCCGGACGTCCTGGCGGGCCTGGCGGCGGCCGACGCCGCGGGCCTTCGCCCGGTGAAGGTCAACGCGGTCCTCATGCGAGGCGTCAACGACAGCGAGGCGCCGCACCTGCTGCGTTACTGCCTGGAGCACGGCTACGAGCTGCGCTTCATCGAGCAGATGCCGCTCGACGCCCAGCACGGCTGGCGGCGCGAGAACATGGTCACCGCCGACGAGATCCTGTCGATCCTGTCGGGGGAGTTCACGCTGACCCCCGACGACCCCGCGGGGCGGGGCAGCGCCCCGGCCGAGGTGTTCCTGGTGGATGGCGGCCCGGCGAGGGTCGGCGTCATCGGCTCGGTGACCCGGCCGTTCTGCGGCGCCTGCGACCGCGTGCGGCTGACCGCCGACGGCCAGATCCGCAACTGCCTGTTCGCCACCGAGGAGTCCGACCTGCGCGCGGCCCTGCGCTCGGGGGCCGGTGACGACGAACTGGCCCTGCGGTGGGTCGCCGCGGTGCGCGGCAAGCGCGCCGGCCACGGCATCGACGATCCGAGCTTCCTGCAGCCCTCCCGTCCCATGTCGGCCATCGGCGGCTGAGTTGGGCGCCGCGCCGTCCGGGCCGCCGCACGACCTCCCCGGCCCGGCCGCCCGTGACCCCGTTCCGCCGGCCGTCCCACCGCGTGACCTCGTGGTGCCGGGGGTGCCGCCGTACGACGCGGTGGTGCCGGGGGTGCCGCCGTACGACGCGGTGGTGCTGGCCGGGGGACGGGCGCGACGGCTCGGCGGGGAGGACAAGCCCGGCGTCTCCGTCGGCGGCCTGACGCTCATCGAGCGGGTCGCCGCCGCCGTGCCCGGCGCCGCCCGGCTCGTCGTGGTCGGCCCGCCGCGCCCCGGGCTGCCGCGCGCCGAGTTCGTCCGGGAGGACCCGCCCGGCGGCGGCCCGGTGCCGGCCCTGCGCGCGGGCCTGGCACGGGTGCGCGCGCCCTGGGTGGCGCTGCTGGCCGCCGACCTGCCCTTCCTGCTGCCCGAGCACGTGACGGCGCTGCTGTCGGCCGCGCGGGGCGGTGCCGGGGTCGTCCTGGCCGACGACGAGGGCCGCGAGCAGTGGCTCACCGGCGTCTGGCACGCCGAGACCCTGTCCAGGGCCCTGGCCGGCTACCAGGGGCGCTCGCTGTACGGGCTGCTCGGCCCGCTGGCCCCGGCGCGGCTGCGACCGCCGGTGGCGGACGACGGCCGTGATCCGTGGTTCGATTGCGACACGATCGACGACGTGGAGGCCGCCAGGAGGCGGGCGCCGCGCCAGGCCGCCGGACCGCCGTCCGGCGCCGGGGCGGCGGGCGAGCGTCCGTGAGGGATGCTCGCCGGAAGTGTGAAAGGTGCACGACGAACACGACGAGAGGGACCACATGAACGTGCTCGCCGAGTGGACGGCGCTGGTCTGCAAAGAACTGGGCATCGACCCCGAGAAGATCGACAGGGACGCCGTCCTCGACCTGACCAGGGACGTCGCCCACGGGGTGGCCCGTCCCGCGGCGCCGCTGACGGCGTACCTGCTCGGCCTGGCCGAGGGGGCGGGCACCGCGCCGCCGCAGGCCGCCGAGCGGCTGTCGGCGCTGGCCGAGAACTGGGGGCAGGCGACGGCGGAGACCCTCGGCGACCGGTGAGCCGGCATCGCGCCGGCGCGTGCGAGAAGAGCGCCTACGCGGTTTGACCAGGAGTTTTATCCGGAAATGGGCGACGCCGGGTGGTTACGGGGGCAAACCACCCGGCGTCGCTTCATCGGCGTTCCGACGGGGGCCCGGAACGCCGGCACGAGCGCTCCGACGGGGGACCAGAGCGCTTGCTTAAAGCGTACACCTACAACCCATGGGGTGCGTCAAGAGTTTGTCACGACCCGATCTCGCGTCGGTGGCGTGGTATCTCGGTTTGGTTAGGTTCTTCCTCGTCAAAGGTCGAGCTCACGCCGGTGTTCGGCTGGTTGGCCCCGACCACGGCGATGTAGGGCAGGAAGATCGCCCCGGCCACGAATAGCGCCCTGACAGGCCAGGGGACGTCCAGTACGACGGCGAGAATGAGACAAATGGTGCGTATGCCCATTTGGATGAAATAACGCTTCTCTCTGCGGCCGATGTCGGCCGTCAGCGAGGGCCTCGCGTTGGTGACCTCATGTACGACCGTGCGGTCGCGCCGAAACCTCACACCGACCACGTTAGTCCGCCAACTCCTCGGCGCTGACGGCGGCCACGGGCCTGGCGGGCGTCATACGATCAAGGCCGACGCTAAGGAGAGATCGATGAGCGATCGTACGTACCGCGTGACCGAGATCGTCGGCACGTCGCCCGAGAGCGTGGACCACGCGATACGCAACGGCATCAGAAGGGCCTCCCAGACCCTCCGCCACCTCGACTGGTTCGAGGTCACCGAGGTGCGCGGGCAGATCCTGGACGGCGAGATCGGCCACTACCAGGTGGGGATGAAGGTCGGCTTCCGCCTGGAGGACTCCTAGGAGGCCCGCGGAGCCGCGGGCGCCGCAAGGCCGCCCGCGGC